>JAUNPO010000135.1 GCA_030536665.1 Pseudomonadota bacterium | reverse complement strand
ATTTGAACCTACGACCTTCAGGTTATGAGCCTGACGAGCTACCGGGCTGCTCCACTCCGCGATAATAATCTCATACAGCAGGATTCCCGCGATACGACGTATAACTACGCTTTTTTTAACCGCTTGTCAAGCATTAATTCAAAAAAAATGGCCGACACCCTCTTTTTTTTCGCTTTTCCGCCCGTTCCAAGCAATTATAGCCTTTTTTTTCCGCCCTGCTCTACCGTACAATCGCGCCGTAAAATACCAACGCGACAAAAAAACGGCCGGCACATAGTCCAAACCGCCGGCCGCATTTTTTTTATTTAATCAAATTAGTCACATCCTGAATAACCGACAAATTCCCGGCAGCTGTCCGCCCCTTGTCGTCATACAGTTCATAAGCAATCTTCTGCCCTTCAGTCATACGGTTGATTCCGGCCTTATGAACCTGGGTAATATGCACAAACACGTCTTTCCCGTTGTCCTGATTAGTAATAAAGCCGTAGCCTTTTCTCGTATTGAACCATTTCAATGTTCCATATAACATTTTAATTGCCTTTCCCTAATATTAAATCTATAGTCCTTATAGCTCATCTATAAATTTAAAAAATTAAGATTCACTACGCGTAAAAACTAATATACTTATAATTGAGGCGAGTCAATATTTATATCTAATAATCCGAAATTTGTGTATATTTTACTACTAATATAATATACACTACTTAAAGATAAGACACAAAAGGGAATTTATTTTACAAAAGCAAAGCGCCCTCTGAAAACAGAAAGCGCCTCTCCTCCGGCAGAAACATAGCTATTCATAACGCAGCGCATTAATCGGATTAAGCAAAGAAGCTTTATAAGCCGGATAAAAACCGAAAAACAACCCGACAAGCCCGGCAAAGGAAAACGGCAGCATCACATAGAGCAGCGACACCTGCGGCGTCAGCGAGCTGAAACAGGCCACCAGCTCCACACCGATAAGCCCAATGACAACGCCGGCAATACCGCCGATAAGGGACAACACCAGTGCCTCGGTCAAAAACTGCCAGCGAATATCCCAAGATTTCGCGCCGATAGCCATGCGGATGCCGATTTCGCGCGTCCGCTCCGTCACCGACACCAGCATAATATTCATAATACCGATACCGCCGACCAGCAGCGAAATTGACGCAATCGACCCCAGCAAAATCGTCATCACCCGCGTTGAACTCTCCATCATTTCCATCATCTGCGTCAAATTGCGGATAACAAAATCATCATCCTTGTTCGCCCCCAGATTATGCCGCTGCCGCAGCAGCAGACGGATGTCTTCCTGCGCCGTATATGTACTCTGCGAGTCGACAGCCTGCAGCATAATCAGCTTCACCTGATCGGGAAATTTAATCCCCATCACCTTTTTCTGCGCTGTCGTAATCGGAATAAACACCACGTCATCCTGGTCATGGCCGTTCGTGCTTTGCCCGCGGCGTTCCAGTGCGCCGATAACCTTAAACGGAAAACCCTTAATCCGGATTGTCTTGCCCAGCGGGTCAACGTCGCCGAACAGCTCCTTAACCACCGTCTGCCCCAAAATGGCAACCTTGCCGGCGTTCTTAATATCAGCGTCGCTGAACATCCGCCCGTAATCAATGTTCCATTCCTTAATCAGAAAATTACGGTTGTCCGTACCGGTAACCCCGGTCGACCAGTTGGCATTGCCGTAAACGATTTGCGCGGTTTCCTCCAGCACCGGCGCCGCCAGCTTAATCGCCGGAATACGCTTCTGAATCGCGTCGCCGTCCGCTTTTTTCATTGTCGGCTGAGACCCGTACCCGCCGCGCATGCCGCTTGATGTCGCCACGCCGGAACGCACGATAATCAGATTGGAGCCCATGGTTTTCATGTCGTTTTTAATGGAAATTGAGGCACCGTTGCCCACCGCCAGCATAACAATCACCGCCGCCACACCGATAATAATGCCGAGGCTGGTAAGAATGGAGCGCATTTTGTTGGCTCGAACCGCGCGAAAAGCAATGCTGCAAATCATCCTGATGTTTGTCATTCCGCCCCCGTAAATCTGTCGGTTACAATTTCATCCGAATGGATTTCCCCGTCCACGATACGGATAATCCGCTTGCTGTAACGGGCAATATCCTCCTCGTGCGTCACCAGAATAATCGTCCGCCCCATTTCTTCATTAAGCTTCAAAAACAGTTTCATAATTTCAATGCTCATTTTGGTGTCCAGATTACCCGTCGGCTCGTCGGCAAAAATAATCGGCGCCTCGTTGACAATCGCCCGGGCAATGGCCACGCGCTGCTGCTGTCCGCCGGAAAGCTGGCTCGGCTGATGATGCATCCGCTCGCGCAGCCCCACTTTTTCCAAAGCCTTTTTGGCGCGCGCCTGCCGCTCTTCGGCAGGAACCCCTGCATAAATCATCGGCAGTTCGACATTCTCAATCGACGACGTGCGCGGCAGCAGATTAAACCCCTGAAACACAAAACCGATTTTACGGTTGCGGATTTCCGCCAGCTTGTCGGGCGAAAGCCTGCCGATATCCACGCCATCAAGAATATATTTTCCCGAATTTGGCTTGTCCAGACAGCCGAGAATATTCATAAAAGTCGACTTTCCCGAACCGCTCGGCCCCATAATCGCCACAAACTCGCCGTTTTCGATATTAACGTTAATCCCTTTCAGAATATTCAGGTTAATATCCCCAAGCGGATAGCTTTTTTTAAGATTTCTGACTTCAATCAACGACATCAGCGCGGCATCCTCAATCTGGTGTTACCTTTTTGCGCGGCATATCTGCCCTTCTCGTCGACAATCACCTCGACGTGCTCGTTCAAAAGCTCGGAAGAAACAACCGTATTGTCCTCGTCAGACACGCCTGTCGTAATCGACACTCTGACCGGAACGCCGCTCTTCAAAATCCACAGGCCTTTGTCTTTATAGCGCTTGGTCGTCCCGTCCTCGTCTTCGATAAAGAAACGCAGCGCCTTGTTCGGCACCAGCAAAACGCCCTTTTCTTCCGCGGTAATAATCTCCACATTGGCTGTCATGCCGGGCTTGAGCTTAAGTTCGCGGTTGTCGATTTCAATAATCACTTCATAGGTCACCACGTTTGACGTCGTAATCGCCTCATTGCGCACTTGCGTCACAATTCCCGTGAAAACCTCATCGGGATAACTGTCCACGCTGAACTCCACCGTCTGGCCCTCTTTGACCTTGGCAATATCCGCCTCGACAACTGACGTTTCAATCTGCATTTTCGTCAGGTCTTCCGCCACATTAAACAAAGTCGGCGTCTGAAAACTGGCCGCTACCGTCTGCCCGACTTCCACTTCCTTGGAAACGACAATCCCGTCGACCGGAGAAATAATCTTGCTGTATTTCAAGTCAATCTCGGCCGATTTCAGCGCCGCCTCGGCCTGAGATACCTCCGCCTTGCGCAATTCAAGCTGCACCACGGCGTTATTATAGTCGCGCAGCGCCGACTCCAACTCGGCATCCGCCGAATATTTTGAAGAATTAAGCTTTTTAATACGGTCCAGATGTTTTTTGTAATAAATAATGTCATTGTTAACCACGTCAACCTGCGCCTTGGCAATATTCAACGCCGCCTGCCGCTGGTCGACCGTTGCCTGAAACAGGGCGGGGTCAATCTGCGCCAGCACCTGCCCTTTTTTGACCTGCGAGTTATAGTCCACAAAAATCTCGGCAATCGTCCCCGAAACCTGCGTGCCAATATTCACCGTCGAAATCGGATTTATCGTTCCTGTCGCGGTGATTTTTTCAACAATATCGCCCTTAACCACCTTGGCCGTGACAAATTCTTTCTGCGGTTCGCTCCCCCGCATCATCAATAACCCGACTCCGGCAACAGCTGCGCCGGCAATGATATACTTTGTAATTTTCTTCATGTTAACCGCCGATTTTGTTAGATTCTTTACAAAAATACCATAAATTGTTTAAAATTACCTAAAGCCCCGCCAATTAATACTTGCCATAATTACAAAATTTGTCTATAATACGCAAGATAAATATATTATTAACATATTAAAATTTTTCATTTATGGCACAAGAAAATCAAAATCAGGCGTTAGACAAGAAAAAAGCAGAAATCAACGATCTGGCTACAATTCTCTACAAAATCCTGGCTGACTACGAGGAATTGTTTAAACAGAAGCAAAACCCGGATTATCAGCTGAAAAAGCCCAGGTATGAATATAGGGAATTGAACGACGACCTTCTGGCTGAAGCGACAAGGCTTTTTGCGGACACGTCGGATTTCGTAGAACTGAGAGAATCTTACAACCGTTTGATTATCATTTGCTTCAGCTTTAACACCGAAATTGTCAAAGCTGTCAGCGGCCGGGAATATTCCATCAAGCCGATTGCCGGAGAATTCCTGACCAAAATCACAAAGGAAAACCCGCTGCCGGAAGTTGCAACAATCCTGTATATCACCCTCAACGGGGCATATATCGGAAACACAACCTTGAAATTTCTGGAAGAATGTGCGGATTTGCTGGTCAAAAACGGTATCAGCCGGCTGATTCACACACAGTTGAAAAGCTTCCTTAAACAAGGCGGCATGACTCAACCGGGCATTGAAGGCATCACGCCGTTCCGCGAAGACAAGCGCCGATACATTGAGCAGATATGCAAAAAGCTTGAACCTCAATATCCGCGTAGCTTCGAGGATATGGTCGAAGAAGATTTGCAAACTCTCTGAAAAACGTCGCCATTGCCAAAACAAAAG
>JAUNPO010000009.1:15282-27550 GCA_030536665.1 Pseudomonadota bacterium | reverse complement strand
ATGAAAGTGAAGATGAATTGGAAACAGCAAAATAAGGAAATAAAATCATAAGTGTATGATGTAAAAACCCCACCGACCATATGGGGTTTTTACATATAGAAAGAATAAAAACGGAATAAATTTGTTGATTTAAAACACAAAAAAAGGCACCGCTCTATATAAATAAGAGCGGTGCCTTTAATTATTTGTTTTCTTTTTTCTCGTCTTTTTCATTTCTTACGACCTCGACAACACCGATGGCCGCGACACATAAGGCAACAATTTGTTCCATTAGTGCTGGACTAATTGCCACCCCAAAACCGGCAAGAATACTGATTAACCCTCGCCATGTTGAAGACTGGTTCAATTTTAGAATTTCAATAATTTTACTCATACTTTTCTCCTTTATAATAAAAAAAACCGCTTTTGCGGCTTTATTAAGGAAGTTTCTCCTTAATCTTATACAAGTTCAAAATGGACTAAATCGTCAAAGGTTTGGTCGCTAAAATCTTTATTATCGTTCCAATCCCCGCCCCAGCGCAATTTTATATTCATACTTTGCGCCGTGGCTTTAACAAAGCCCGCAAAATAATAAAATTTCGCCCGTTCTTTCCAGTCTTTTGCGCCCCATTCTTTGGGAATCGGCCAAGGGGACACATCGACGGCGGTTGCGGGGAAATTGTTGTGATGACCGTATTTTAGTTTGCTTTTTCCCGTTTTATAGCATTTTTCCTGCTCTGCCGGTGTTCTATAGCCAACCAAGATTGTACAGTCATAATTTTTTATAACCTCATTAAATATCCGCTGTAATTTTTCGTGGCAGATATTAAGACGCTGCTGTGATGTTTGAGAGAAGCTTGGCATTTCATTTATCCTTTAATAGTTGTTCATAAATCATGTTAAAACCCTTATCCAGCCTATGTCCTAAATGGCTCAACTGTTCATTTATGCGGGCTTCCATATCGTAAATATCTTTCTTTTGGGAGTAATTTTCGGCTACATGAGTTTTAAAATTTGCAATTTCCTCTTTATTTTTTTCGACGTCATCTTGCAACCGTTTGAATTTTTGCCAAAGGACAAAGGCCAATCCGCTTATAAGTGCGGTAAATCCCCAGCTAATACCCTCGGCAAGCTGGCTTTCTAATAAACTATCCATTTTGTAATCTCCTTAATTATCTATTGGGCGGGTGGCCTCTATACTTGTTTTATAACCGGACGAATCTAAGTTATGATTTGCACGTTTAATAACCCATGTCCCGGATAATTCTTCCCGGATTTTGGTTATTTCGATAAGGCTTTCTGCCGATATTAGCGGGTTTCCTACCATTTCAGCGGTCAAGATCCTTTGCCCTCGTTTTATCTCCTCCAGTTTTCCTTTGGCCCGCCGTTGGGCTTGCGTCCTGTTGGTAAACGTTTCTCTTAGGGAAAATATCGGTTCTCCTTGTCCGACCGTTACGGTCTTTTCCTCGGCTTCGTCAAAATCATAATATTTGGCCTTGACCGCATTGTATTTGTTTCGATCACTTACCCTTAACCGATAATTACTAAGCTCCATTATATCTACCGAAATTTTAGGTAAAGACGTTCCGTCCGGTCTTTTCCCCCGAGCTGGTTCAAAGAAAAGCAAAACGCCGCCGGCAATTTTTACAACTGAACCATAGTCTTTGGATAGCCTTTGCAACAGAGCGCAATCGCTTTCATCTGTTTGGTCGAGATGATCGATGTAAATCGTTTTTAATTCTTTACTTATACTGGGTTTCAGTCCATAACGTTGCGCTATGGTGGAAATTATATTCGCAGGGGTTGTTTCTTCCCAGCTAAAAGTTCGGGGGGCCATAAATTTTCCCATATCATTCTTGAAAAGAGAGTTTGCCGCCCGACCGGTTACTGTTAAAACATTTGAGGGACCGGAGATTTCAACTTCATCGGCAATAAATTTCCCCATGGAATAAAGCCCGGTGTCAGAGTATCCCAGAAAGGCCTCTATTTCGGCTCCTCTGTCCGGGAGGGCAAAAGATTCGTCATGATCGTCTATTTCAATCGTTATACTATCTGAAATTAAGCCGTATTCATCGGAAATAGAGAGCGAAAGCAGGCGATTTTCAAAAAAATTGGTTATATCGTTACTATTGGCTTTCAACTTAAATACAGGTTTCATTATTGCCACATCTTAATTTTTTGCTGATTTGTATTTTCTTCGGTTTGAGGTAGTTCTATTTTTATTCCGGCGGGAAAAACTACCGGCTGATTTGCGAGGTGGGGATTGTTTTCCAAGACTCTTTCAACATTTCCTTTTGTTGTTCCGTAGATTATCCAGCATATATAATCTAAAGTTTCTCCATCTTTTGTGATATAAATCATAATGCCCCCAATACTTTTTGAACTATCCCCTTAAGGCCGGTTTGCTTTTCTTCTCCGTATTTTTTTAAAGTCAGAGAAAAAGCTATTTTTCTTGGCGTCCCGTCCGGTAAAAAATATGTTTGCGTTTCTGCCACGGCAGTAATACACCACCGCCCAAATGCTGAACCATTACCCGAGATTAACATTAGAGGAATGCCCAGCCCCGCTTGAGTTCGCATGAGGGTTATTTGCCGCAGCCCTCCTTTAAACTGAGGATAGATAACACCCTCTAATGTTATTGTTTCGGTTCCCGTTCCTGTGAACTGTAATGCCGGTTCGCTTCCCAAGCGGCGAAGTTCCTCCCATTTGTATTCCGTAGTCCTTGCTAAACTCTGATATGCGGCATTGGAAATGCAAAAACGATATGTGCCGAGGATCATCATCATATTAACCCCAAGAATTGAGTTAAGGTTTAGTTTTCCACCAATTTTTTTGGTTAAATCACCGAATGAATCAATCATAATTTGCTCCTCTTTGACGTCGTGCTGCTTCCCGCTCGCGTTCATTTAACTTTAAGTTAATTTGTTTAGCTACGTCTTCGGCACTTACACCGGGACTGGCATAAACTGTTATTGGTGCGCTGATATTGACATTATTCGCATGGTTCGGAGAAATTTTGGCCGGAACAATCTCTACCGCATTCTGGTTTTCTCCGGACGGGATATTACTCATATCTTTAACCGTTTCACCGAGCGAATTATGCGGGAGATTTTGTTCTGCCTTTTCTTGCCGAGCTGCCATTTCGTATAAAATCGTATTTTTTTTGAATACTGTTTTTTTATCGTTACGCTTTTTGGCGTCTTCTTCATCTCCACCGAAAACATAGTTCCATGCTTTACCCAGCCAGCTTTCTTTAAAAGCATTTTTTACTTTTTGGGCAAATTCACTGATTTTTTGCCAGGCTACGGCTGCCATATCTTTTAAAATACTGAATTTTGCGGCTATTTTGCTAAATCCTTTTGAAATAGGATCCCAGTATTTTATAACGGCAAATGCCAATCCTGCAATTACCAAGCCTATCGGATTGCTTAAAAAGGCCATTCCGACGGCTTTAATCGCGGGAATCAGCGTAAACAGCCCTAAACGGGTCAGGGCAAAAATTGTTCTAGCCTGTGAAAATATCCCCATAACGGTTAACAAACCGCCATTTAGGAAAGTAAAGCCATATCCTATACCAAAAACGGCCAGCTTTAGGGATATTAACCCGGTAATGGCTAAACCGATATTTTTTGCTAAAACCGGGTGTCTTTCGGCAAAAGTTGCCACAACTCCTGTTACTTTTGAAAAAACTGCGACAACACTATTAACCGCAGGAAGAAGAACTGTGCCAAAATTAACGGCAAGAACATTTAGGCGGTTTTTCAATAATTGGATATTATTTTCCGTTGTTGCACTTCGGGCGGCAAATTCCTTTTGCATGGATCCTGCATAGTTTGTTTCATTGCTTACAAGCGCAATATTCTTTTTATAGCTGTCAAGACTCTCAACAAGGCCGTTTACATGGCGTTGAGCTTCTTCACCGAAAATATTTTTCATAATCTCGGCCCGCTTTATACCCTGAACTTTTTTCAGGGCCTCTAAAACCGTTAATAACGCTTCTTGTCCTTTGCCTTGTTCTATCAGCTTCCTGTAACTTTTCATTGAAATTCCGAGCTGATTAAAGGATTTGCGAACTGCTCCGGTTTGTACCGGCAAAAGCTTCAGGCGGGACGTCATCATATTGATTGCCGTTCCGGCGATTTCCGGGCTTTTACCCAAGGCGATAAATGTACCGGCAAGAGCTGAAACTTCATTATATGACAAGCCAAAGGATTTTCCCATTGCTCCGGCCCGCAAGTTTACCTCAACAATTTCCGCGCCGGTTGCCGCTATATTATTAGAAAGATAGTTGATAACATCACCGACCTTTCCCATATCTTCAATCGGCATTGAGAGAACATTTGACATTTTTGCCATAGCGCGGCCAGCTTCGTCGGCCGTTATATCCATTGCCACGGACATCTTTGCTGCGGTTTCTGCAAATTGTGTCAGATGTTGTTTGGGAATGCCTAGCTGTCCGCCCGCGGCAACAATGGAAGCCAATCCCTCAACGGATAGTGGGATTTTTTCCGACAGTTCTTTTATATCCTTTCCCATTTGCTTAAATTGTTGAGGAGAATCGAAGTCAACAACCTTTTTGACGTCTGCCATAGCACTTTCAAATGCAATGGCGGGTTTTAAGATTCCAAATAAGGTAAACCCCAGAGCAGTAACGTCCATTATTTGAGAACGGTAAGCTGCCCGATTAGCCATATTTTGGGCTTTTGCCGCCTGAATATTGGCTAAACTCCGATGTCTGTTTTCAAGAATGGATATTGCTCGCCCAAGCCGTGTTTGCTCTTGAGATAAATTATTGGTATTTATCCCCGCTGTTTGCATAGCTTCGCTCATATCGGCCAGTGCTTTTTTATTATTCAAAAAGGCCTGACGGGCCAATTTGGCTTCTTTTTGTATTTTTTTGAAGTTCGCCAGCAGGTCTTTGCTTGGTTTATCTGTTTGGGAGATTTCCTGGCTTAATCTTTTAGCTTCGTTCTCTGCATTTCTCCATTCTTGGCCTACTTTTAGTGTTTCTTTCTGTAACTTTTGAAAAGAGTTAATTTGAGAACTTGCAGAATTTAACCCTTTTATGGCCGCTCCTAACGTGTTAATCTGTTTTTGAGCCGTTCCCAGAACACTCCTGTAAGAGCTTCCGATTTCAGCACCGATAATTATTGACACGGCAGATTGTACGGTCATGATTAAGCCTCTTTGTTTTGTTCGTTATGGATTTCCACCGCTTGTTTATGCCAGAGGTAAAATTCTTCCTCCTCCATATCTAGAATTTCGGATAGCGGCCAATGGGTTATTGTTGACAAGATTATGATTTCTCTTCGGATTTCTCCTCCGAGGCGAAAAAACTTAAATATGTTTTTTGCAGTTTTCCGTAATCAGCCTCGTCGAGTTCCGTAATTACTTCCGGTGTAACTTCGCATAAATTAGCGAAAAGCCGGATTTCCTTATCTTCATCGGAAGCGTTTTTCATGTTGGAAACAGCTAAACGATCCTTTACTTTGGAACGACGCATTTCCAGTTCCTTATATTCAAGTTGCCCTACGGTAACGGGATATTGTAATGTAATTTTTTCCATGCTCTTTTTCCTTATAAGCCCAGCGCAGAACGAATTTCGGCAAGGGTATCCGTGCCATCTATAATCCGCGTCATGTTATCAACATCTATTTCAACGACTTTCTGGCCGTCGATTTCCAAACTATAATAGCGGCACGCAACGGTGCATTGCATGGTCGCCTTATCTCCTGCTTTAAATTTTCCCATGTCAACCTCTGTAAACATTCCTTGGAGTTTGATAATCATGGGGGAAGTTGTTTCATCGTCGGTAAGAGCGCCTCGTAGAGTTAATTGTACGGCGTTGCCGCTAACGACACCGAATTGTTTTAAAATTTCCGGGTCATACTCTACTAAGGAGAAACTGGCTTCCAGTTTTTCCATCCCCATATCAATAGAAATGGGGGCATCCATGCCCCCAGCTCTCAATTCCTCGGTTTTAATGCTTAGTTTAGGCGGCGAAACTTCCTCGGCTCGCCCGGCATAACCTCGTCCATCAACAAATAAGTTGAAATTTTTTAAAATTTTCACCATGTATTACCTCTCTTTATTCAAAGATTTCCGTAAGATATTCATCCGTTAAACGGCTCCGAAACGTGATATGTTCCGCCGGATATGGGGGCGTGAAATCAAAATCAAAAACGATTTTTCCTTGTGAAATTTGATCTGGAGTGTTAAGGCTCGAATCGGCCCAGCAGCTTCCGTTAATAATTGCCCCTATGTTTTTCAGATAGCGCAGATAATTACTAACGCCGTCGCAGACGTCGCTGACATACGTCTTTGTTATATTTCTGTCGATAGCCCATAGATGGGCTTTAAGGAGACTGTCGTTAATCATATCCGCCGTTCTTCGGACTGAAAGAAAAGCCCATTTAGAATCGGCAGAGGTCGTTCTGTTTCCCCAAAGACGAAAACCGTCTTGCTGAATTACCGTGGTAATTAAATTTTCGTTTAGATAGTTGGCGACGCAGTTCGGATCTCCAAGGGTGAAATCAATAGGTTTGGAGATACCAATAATTCCGTTGATGATATTATTTGACGGGGACCACCAGAAACCTTTATCATTATCTGTTTTGGCAATTAGCCCTGCTATACGCGCCGATAACGGTTCTTCTATTGTATTTCCTGTTGCATTGTCATAAACCTTTGCCCAAGGATATACGCAATAAAGACGGGCGGCACCCCAGTCTTTACGGTAAGATACGGCTTCCTCTTTAGTGCCATTGGGGCAGTCTGCGATAACTATTGCTCTCAAACGTTCGGCAATGCTTATCAGCTCTGCAACGACGGGATTTGCCAGCTTTTCACCACCACTTTCCGGCCGATCATGGGTAAAACCCGGAGCAACTAACAGGCGTGGCTGCACGCTGACTTCATTCATACTGGCTAAGAAACACTGAACACCGGTATATCGACCGTCTGCGGTTACGCCTCCAATAATTTCTCCCGCGGTTATTTTTGAGGGATCGAGGCAGGTATAGCTTACCTGTACGGACTGATCCTCGGGAATATTACCAGACGTTAATCTGGTAATTATGCCATCTTCTTTATTAACTTTGTAATCGGTGTTTTCAATATAAGCTGTTTCGTCCTTTCCTTTGACTGAAACATTAGATATAGAGTACTTTCCGACTGTAATTTCGTTATTTTCATCAAAGGTGTATTCTTGGGAATCAACCGTTGAAACAAGTTTGGAATTAGCTGGATCGGCAACGTTAATGACGACCACAACGGCACCGGTCTGATCGAAAATCCCTGACAATGCGTCAGGGATTGTAAAGCCGGGAGAACTTTCTCCAAATATTTTTACAGCCTCGGTTTTTGAGCCTAAAATAAGTGTTGGTTGATTTACCGGACCTTTGGGGGCTGTACCGATAAGGCCGATAACTGATGATTTAACCGTCTGTATAGGACGGGAACCATCATCAAGTTCAAGAACTTCAACGCCATGTAAAAAGTATTCTCCCATGGTAGATTTTCCTTTCTGTTAAGGGTTATTTAATAAAATGTCTGATTTGTTGTTTTGATATGCAGCTACAGTTTTATTTTTACTTTTATTGCCATACGCCGCGAGCGTACCAGTTACATTTCCAGTTAACACCGTTGGGAATATGCCAAATAAAACGATCACGGGTAACATCATAACGAACTTGGAAAGATGGAGTGGCACCAGAAGTTGAGGGGTTAATACAGGTTGCGCTTAAATGCACTTCATCATTTGCAAACGAAAAATGGAAAGGTGTTGTAATCCAACCGTTTGCCGTTTGTACAGCACACCCCCATTGTTCGCAGCGACCATCAGAATATTTAATGAAGCCGTTTATCCCTCGGCTTTCTGCGACTATGGTAAAAGCCCCGGTAACGTTTCCCAGAGTTATGTCTGCTTTTGAGGATAAAGCTCCGATTAGTTGATTAGCATTTGTCATACTTGCTGCTGTTGCAGCATTATAAACCTGTATAAATTGTGCAACTCTGACACTTTTAGACCGGGTTTCGTTACCCACTCGCGGCACGCCGTTAACACGGTCTGTAATTATGTCCACAGCACCGCCTGGAGCTACGCTTACAGGAAATGGGAGTATTCTTTCGTCAGCTTGTGTAGTATCGACTTGTCCAACTGTTATACCATCGTTTCCGAAAACATCATCGTATGCTTGAGCTACTCCTGTTGAGTCTTGTCGTAAATTAACAACATGCCAGTGTCCCTGTAACTGGTCTTGCAATGGAATACCAATATGGCTTATTTGTTCAATGGACGATACAAACCTTGTGATTTTCGGTAATCTAATATCACCTGAACTTTCATTTATAACAAATGCGCCGGTTTCTCCGTATGCCGATATTTCATTGTTGTAAGATGTTTCATCAATTACTCTTAAAACATTCTTATTTCTGTACTCAAGTGCTTTTTCCCAAAATCCGGGGTGCAAATTTTTACAGTTTCTTATGTACTCACCGGTCCATAATGGATACATTCCGGGGGGCGTTTCTGCGGAAAGATTTTGGATAATCGTAAATAAAGGTATTCCTGCCGGTAAATTGGTAACCATTAAATCTTGGCCGTCGGGTGATAAAATGATACATTTATTGGCATTTAATTCTGTCTTAAGGCTTGAAAGCTGGGTTAAGGTTGCATTTTCCGCCTGTGTCGCATGGAAACGTTCTGTTTCATTACCTCCTTGCAAATCCGGCCATTGCTGGTGGCTTTTATATTTATCCGCAACATTTGATAAATCAATTTTGGCTAAGGCGTCCAGTTTATCACTGCTAACCACCGCATTGTTAGGATTTTCATAAATAGTAATATTAGGAGTATTGGAAAAAGCCAAAGTCATACGGATATAAATATCTTTACCCGTTCCTGACTGGCTTTCCGGTTTGAATGTTACTGGATATTTTCCGACAGCAAACAGATTGTCCTGTTCATCGAAAACACCAACCTCCCGAATAAAAAACCCTCCGATTGCGGAGGGGATTGCTGCTTCTATAATAATTTGCTTTTGATTATCAGGATCAATATATATGCGATTTATAGCTGTTCTGTAGGTTTCGTTTACCAAACTTGTTTGCTCTTTCGCCGGTTCTTGATATGCGCCATTCCCGTCCCCCACAGCTAAGTTCAATATTTTTATGTTTTTTTCATTGACTTTTGCTGAGGCAAGTGTTTCAAGTCCTATATCCGTTATGATTGAAGAAAAATCTGTCATTATCTCACCTTATCCCTGAATTGTTTTGTAAACTTGAATATATTGGGCCAGCCGAACATTTCTCGGCTGAACCTGATCTCCAGTTCTAACTACTCTTGACGCGTTAAACTGTACTATTTTTCCGTTACCTGACATATTTGATGTAGCGTCATACGAAAAATTGGAAATGATGTTAAAGGCTCCTTTGATTGTTCCTGCAACAGCATCGTCAATACCTATTTCTCCGGTTATATTCACGATTTGGTCTAGTTGTGGCTGCCCAATTTGGTTAATCTGCTCAATAGAGGATACAAATCTAGTAATCTTGGGAAGTCTTAAAGCCCCAGTTTCTTGATTGACAACAAAAGCGCCGGTCTCTCCATAGCTGTTAATCTCGTTTTCGTACACAGAATTTTCTATTAAACGTAAGAAACCTCCGGCACTTTGTTCTATTACTTCATTCCAAAATGCGGTATGTTTATTTTTACAGTCGTTAATCCATTCTCCCGTCCATAAAGGATAGGCTCCAAACGGTGTTTTAGCTGATATACTGTGAAATACGGTAAATATCGGCAAGCCAAATGGCAAATCGTTAATATCAAAACTGGTGCCATCTGCACTTATTATAATGCATTTTCCCTTATTTACCGGTCCTTTCAGATTATCTATCTGACTCAGAGTAATATTTTGCGCTTGTGTAACATGGTATCGTTCATTTTGATTGCCCCCTTGTAAATCCGGCCACTGTTGATGGCTTTTATTTTCTTCGGCAACATTAGATAAATCGACTTTTGCCAGAGCTTCCAACCTGTCGCTGCTTACCAGCGCATTATTGGTATTCTCATAAATAACAATATTTGGATTGTTGGAAAAAGCTAAGGTTATGCGAATATAAATATCTTTACCGGCTCCGGACTGGCTTTCCGGCTTAAATGTTACCGGATATTTTCCGATAGCGAACAAATTGCCCTGTTCATCGAAAACACCAACCTCGCGAATAAAAAAACCTCCGATTGAGGAGGGAATTGCAGCTTCTATAATAATCTGTTTACTGTTATCTGCGTCTAAATATATTCGATTTATTGCGCTTCTATAGGTTTCATTTACTAAGCCTTGCTGCGCGGGATTCGGCTCATAATATTTTCCGTTACTATCTCCAACGCCTAAATTGACTAATTTTACATTTCCGCCATTTACTTTTGCGACGGCCAGTGTTTCTATACCTTTGTTTGTTATAATTGAATAAAATTCGTTCACTTAAATATTCCTTAATACTATATTTCAAAAATCTCTTTTCCGCTGATTGTTGTGATTTCTCCCGAGCAACAGGACGCACCGATATACGGATTTGTTGAATTGTTACATAAAACGGCTTTTAAAATGTCTAGATGAGAACGAGTGTTCTTAGTTCGTTCAATAACAGCATATACTTCCGTCAAATCGTTTATATCAAAACCCTCACTGACAATTTCAATAAAAACGCGGAACATATACGGATCGGCACCGTAATCAAACCATTCTTCTACTCTTACATTATCGAAGTTAAATGATTGCAGTGCCGTTTTTAATGCCCCAATGGTTCCTTTCTGGCGGTGAACATCAACGCTTGTCTTTATAACATTACGTCGGATATCTTCCAGCCAATCTTCGTTCCACACATCTACGGACACAGCCCAAGCAAGCCACGGCAGGACTTGAACAGGACATTTATCCGGGTGCATTAACCAACGGTTAGGAACATTAAGTTTTCCTAACCGTAAAGCAATAGTTTCCTCTATGTCTTTTAATAATGGCGTAGCATTGGGCGGTAATATGCTTTTATTATTTGTCATCGACAACTATAACCTCCAATTCAACTTTAGAACAATAGGCTGCCTGAGTGCTTGAGGTAACAATATTCTCTGTCGGCGAATCTAATTCAACGCGTTGGACACCCTCACCATGCAAGGCCTCATAAATTCCTGAAAACGCCATAACTTCGCCAATTTTGTGGCGTTTAGCTACATAATTGGCTAACTTTGTTTCAAACTCATTTTGAACGACAGGAATACTGGGGCCGGGATAAACGAATATTCGCGCCTTAATCTGATATGTTATGATTTCTGCGCTTTGGACTTTCACCTTATCCGTTAATGGCCTTTTATCTTCCGCACTTAAATAAGTTAGTACAGTATTTAAGAGTTCTTCATCGGCCTGACCGTTTCCCTCATTTGAAAGGACTGTAATCATAACTTCGCCGGGAACTACGCTTTGAACATTCAAAGATTTTACTTTGGCCGAGGCTGAATAAGCATGAAAAAAATAGGCTTTTTCCGAGCCTGCCGTTGTAAAACTTTCAAGAGCCAGTTGTGTGCGAAGCCGTAAACGATCATCGTCTTCATAAGTTGGGGAAATTGGTGGAATAGAATCAGGATTTCCCTCATCGACAATCAATCTTTTAACTTTATAGAATGCCGCAAGATTATCCAAATCCGAACCTTTGGCATAAGCCAACATACTGGCTTTCGCGGCCTCATTGATTCTATGCCGCAACAATAATTCTCTATAAGCTGCACATTGTAAAGCTATGACAACAGGATCACTTTCTAGCAACGCATTATAATCCGGCTTTCTTGCTTGGAAATCCGCCAGCATTTCCGCAAAAATGACCTCAAAATCCAATTCTTCAATAACTTGCGGCGGCTGCAAGGCGGACATATCAACATAGTCCGGCATTAAATATTTTTGTAAATCTTCTCTTGAACTTGTTGCCATTTTATTACCTATGAAATAGTCAAACCGTTAAGTATAACGGTTTCTCCTGTGGGTTTGTATTTTCCCTCCAAATCAAGGATAATCTTGCCTTTTTGAATATCTGCGACGGTTACGTTGGTTAAATCAAAACGAGGCTCGTAATTAAATAGAGCCTCGACTACATCAATATAAATTTCGGCAATCAGCTCGCCGGTTATAGGATTATCAATTTTTTCAAATAACCGGCTGCCATATTCCCGTCGCATAACCCGCGAACCTATTGGAGTTGTTAATATATCCGCTATGGACTGTTTTAGATGTTCCACTCC
>JAUNPO010000009.1:0-15272 GCA_030536665.1 Pseudomonadota bacterium | reverse complement strand
GAAGCTGTTAGTCCGGTGCTTTTATTCATTCCTTGCATTTTACCCTCCCGCAGTAACTTTGCCCGAACCTGATAAAATACTGCCTTGGTGAGTATTTGGATCCACAGAAACCTTATCCCCGACACGAGCAACAGCCGGGCCGCCTCCGGCAAGGGAAACAGAACCATTAACCGTTGCATTTCCTGTTACTACCGCATTACCGTTGACTGTTGTATTTTGGGCTGTTATTGATACGTTTTGGGCCGAAATTTGAGCGTCGCCGATAATATTAACGGTAACTTTGCCCTTGATTTCCACATTCAGGGAACTTGTTTTCTTATCGAAAACTGCTGTTGAGCCATCTTCCCAAACTATAGTATGCTTATTTTTATCCGGGGTTGGACAAGAATATGCTTTTTGATACAACGAAGGGAGGATTACTCCTCCCTTTAATTCTCCGTAAGGTGCCAGGACAACGACTTGCTCGCCAACATCAATAGGCTTCCAAGACCGATCGGAACCGGCGCGGTCGATAATCCATGGTAAATATCCTGTTTGCAACTCCCCCAATTTAACTTTTGCCTTTTGGTTTTGGTAATTTACCTCAACAACTTTTCCTATTCTTATTATATTGGCTAAACGCCGTAAAATTTCCCCGATTAGAAAATCAGTTTCTTCCGGCGTTCTCATTTATTTTTCCTTTTAGAGGTTTCGGCGGGTGTTTCCGGTTTATCGGCGGGTTTATCCCAAACTCGGACACAATGGCCTCCGGTTAACAGTTCTGTCGTTTTTTTCTCACTAAAATCGTAAATTTTACCTTTTTTGAGATTTCCTTTATCGTGAAGCATTTTAATTTTCATTTTCAAATTCCTGTTGTTGGTGGGTTTGTGCCAGCCTTATGGCTCCGTATATCTTTTGTCCCTCAATAGACATATCCATATCCGTGCCGCTAAACCTTAAAACCGCTGATTTTCGTTTTGGAATATTCCAACCGTCCAGCGCGTTTTCAATTTGCTGCGCCAGATTGTCAAGCTTGTTGTCCAAATCCTCTTTACCGTAATCTACGGCTTCAATAAAAATTTCCAACTCTCGCTCTAAAGGGCCGAATCCGTCTGTATCCCAACGTTCTTCTCTTATTGTTTCTGAACTAGAATAAATAAGTATGGCTGGCATATCCTGATCGAAAAGAGGTTTGGCACGGCTGGTAAATACATTATCACCGGCATTTGTTTTTTGGCTTTTTAACCGTTCCGCGATTGCCTCTCGTATATTTTGCCTTGGGTGTACCATTTATATGTCCTCATGAAGAACCAATTTTTTACTGCCGGGAATATGTGGCTGAACGTCAATAATCTGGTAAGTAATTCCGTCCACGACAATTTTATCCCCGGCCAGAGGTCGGGGATATTTTTCGCAAAATTCAGCCATTCTTACGAAAAGGACAACTTCCGCTGCGGAAATATCTGCTCCGGCGTTTTGGAGGTTAATATCAACATAGTTCTCATGAAAATCCCCGGTTACTTTAAAATCGGGGACAGATGTATTGCGAGGACTGTAAATCACCAAACGACCGAATATATTTTGGCAGGGCTTATTTATAAAATTGTCGTGGTCGAACATTTTATTCCTCGTTATTGCTTAAATTTTTCAGCAATGTTTCCGCTTCCTGTTTGGTAACTGGTTTATCGGTAATTTTTTCGCCGTCTTTATCGAATACGTCGTAATTTCCAAAACCAACGTGTTTCATTTTGGGAAAATCTGAGGGAGAATCGTTATTTTTTTCCAGATTTTCCTCATTTTCGGCGTTTGTATTATTTTTTGAAGAATTTTTATTCGGAGAATCCGTCCGGGAAGTTTCTTTTAACAGAGGCATAAGGCTTTTAGAAACATCCCCGGCAACAATACCGATAATTTCTCCTTTTTTGAAATAAACAGGGATATTAACAATATAATTCCCATTTTTCTGTGTCAGGCAATCGCGGCGTACCGCTGCCTGTTGTTCAGTCAGGTGCAGGATCATCCCTGCACCTAAACACGCTGATTTGCCAAGAACTTCATATTTTTTCATGCTTTTTCAACTTTCGTTAAGGTTACCAAGACGGAGTTTTGCCAATACCCATAACCGGCATTTCTCCATGTATCGACACCATACTGGTGAGCGTCATTATCAAATTCATATTCTGAATTTTCCGCTTTCGCCTTAATCTGCACGGCTTCTTCTTCCTGACGAATTAAGGCTTTTACGTCGCTGTCGGTTCTAAAAATAATAATTTTATCTGTCCAATTCAGGCGGGGATTTGAAGCCACCGCAATATCTAAATCAGATAAAACTTTTACCGGGTTTGTGGCTCCGCCAACGGATAATGGTACAGCCACACAAGCCTTAGCGATAAACCAAAGATTAGTCGGAACCATTACCAAAAATTTCTGTGCATTTTCATTCAGTGGTTCTCCCTGATCGTCCTTGAAGCTGATAATTTGCTGAATACCGCGTAAAATAGCCTGACGTAATGCCGCTTCGGTCGGCACATCTGGCGTTCCGACTTCACCGTTAACCCCGGCTTTATTTAAATCAAACGTAATTTTGTTTGACTGTTTTCCTGACTTTCCCTCTTCGTGGTTTTCATCGAAGAAATAAGCTCCGTCATAACAAACATTGCTTTCTCCGCGCTTGATGAGGTCTGAAAGAAGTAAAGCCCAGTGTGAATTGGTACGATTAGCCAGTTCATTGATTCTAACCTTGATTTGACCGGTTTTATCGCGCCTAAGGTGTTTGATCGGAATGTCTATCGTCGCCTCAAAATGCTTATTCTCAATAGTAATTCCGTTTGTCGTAAATCCTTTTGCCTGACGACTGCCAACCCATTCACGCATTACCGGGCTTTGCCCAATCCATTTATATTCTTCGCTATCTTGGTCTGAGGTGAAATAGTTTGAAATGGCCTGAATCCACCCCATGCCGTCAGAAGCGTTCAGTTTCTTATAAAACCACCCAATGATTGCTCGGGAGGATAATTCTGCTAAAGACATTTTATTTCCTTTCCTTATCTAAAATTTGGTACAAAAAAAACGCCTAAAGGCGTTATTGTTTCCTTAATTTTCAGTCAATTAAGAGAGAAAATTAAAGTAAACTATTGCATAATCTGATTTTTCAAACCGGATAATTTTTCCAACTTTTGAATTATCCGTTGATGTTAATGTAAAAGTGTTGTCGTCAGAGGCATAAACGTCTTTGCCAATATCCGCGATTGTTAGCCCCGAGATGAAAAGAGATACCTTTCCCATAGACTTAACTTCTACAATTTTCTCACCGTCGGTTCCGTCTGTATTATCAACATTATCTTTGGCAAATCCCATGGCCGTATCGCCAGCTTCCAACGCCCGGCCATAACCAGTCGCAGTTTTACCGATTAAAGATCCCTGAAATACTTTAGTCCCTGCGGCCAAGGCAACGGCGTTACTGTCATTATTAACCTCAAAAACCCGGTTTGTATCGTTTGTTAACGCTGTCATTTTTTTCTCCTATACTTTACTGTGAATTTTTACTTGCCCATTTTCGGCAGCAACGAAGTAAGCGATAAAGGCCTCCTTGTCATTGGCAAATTCCTGCCGGACATTGGCGTCGCTTTTCCATAAGGCCTCTGCTTTTTCTTCCGGCGTACCAACTGTTGCTGAGGTGGACCGTACAGGAGAAACCTCCGCATTGGCTCCGCTATCAATAGCAGGCATTTGTGCTGCGGCGTTTTTTAACGTTGCAATAAAATTACCGCCTTGAGCTTTTTCAGCCGCAATCATTTGTAAAGCCAGCTTTTCAGCCGTCATGTCTGGATTTTTACGGGCTTCCGCAATAAGGCTTTCGTGTCTCGGCATTGATATTTCCTCAATAGCCTGCAATCTGGCTCGTTCATTATCGGCACCAATTTTCATACCGCTTTTCTGGCCTTGTTCAATACCGCTCTTTTCCCCGGAATCAAATCCCTCTTTGATAAAAGCGTTAACAATTTCAGGACATTCTCGACGCAGAAAATCTGCGGTAATTTGGTTTTTATCAATCATCTCTGATTTCTCGGACATTGTTTCAACTCCTTTTTCATCGTTAATTGTGTTAATTTCGGCGGATAGCGCGGCAACCGCACTTTCATAGGTGCCAAGCATATCCGCCATTTTAATTTGAACAGCCTTGGCTCCAATCAAAACGCCACCTTGCCCAAAGTCATTTTTGATTTGGTCTATGGTTAAATCCCTAAAATTGGCTACGGCGTTAATGAATTGACTTTCTAGCTCATTCAATTCCCTGCAAATTTCATTTATCCCCTCCGGTGTTCTGGGATCAGGGCGCTTATTTTTAGCATTAGAAGAAACAATCTCTATGTTTTTATACCCTGATTGGTCTGGAGATTCCTGCACCGGAACAGTTGTTACAACTCCAATGCTCCCCAGTAATGCTGATTGATGAGCAATGATTTTTTCGGTTGCTGCGGCTAACCAATAGGCTGCTGAACAACAATTTCTGCCGACATAAGACCAAACCGGTTTAATCTGACGTGCCTTAAAAATTATCTCTGCCATTTCAGCCGGGCCAACCGCTACGCCGCCGGGACTATCAATATCAAATAAAATTCCTTTAATATTATCGTCATCAATAGCCGTTTGAAAATCTCTTGCCAAACAATCCAGCGGTGTACCTCCCATAAAATAAGTAAATATATCCATACGCGGGGTAATTATGCCTTGTAAGGAAATAATCGCTATATCTCCTCTTATTTTAACAAAAGATGTTTTTTGCAGTTGGCCGTCATTAAGCAATGAAAGCCCGGCTTGGTATTCTTTTGTCATATTTGATAGATTAGATAAAAAATCCGGTTCTATCGCCCAACACCGTGCTAAATGATACAATTCTTTCATTATTCTTCCTTTTCTTCCGAATAATCAATTCCAGACTGTTCTTCTAATAAACCGTCTTTTCGTCTTAATCGTTGCTCTTTTGCCCGTTGAGGGTGCTTATTCTCCCAATTTCCCCCTGTAATTTGGGCTGTTTCTTCTGCTAAAGTTGAAATTCCAAGCCGTACACGATAATCGGCCGCTTTTATTTCCTTAAGTTGGTCGATTTGCCCTCTGGGCGGGCCAATCCAATCTGCCCCTAAGTAAGCTGCCCTCAAAAAAGGATCAGCAAAAAAGCCCGGAGCTTCAATTATGCCGCGGGCTATTGCTTCTGTTATAACAGCCTCATATATCGGCTGACAAAATTGTTGGGACAACCATTTCCGGCGAGTGGAAAAGGCTTTCCACGCCTCTACTAGTGCTGCTTGGGCTGCGGAATAAGAAGCAGTAAAATGTTTTATAAGAATTTCAAAAGGTATTTCCAAAGCTACTCCAATTTGGCGTAATATTGATTGAACAAAACCGTCGAAAGCCTGATTGGGGCGCTTGGGATCTGCTATTTCTATTCCCTCATTGGGTTGTAAATCCAAGATAGCTCCGGGGGAAAGTTTATAATCCCCACCGCGCTCCATTTTATTTTGATTGCCAACGGACATAGGCGTCATGGGAGCCAGACCTTCTTCGCTTTCTGTTTTTACAAAAATTGTAAACATTGAGGATATTACCGCGGCCATTATTTCAGCTTCTGTGTACCTATCCAATTGCTTAAGACTTTCAATAACCGGAGCCAAATAAGGAATCCCGCGAGTTAATCCCGGTCTGGTCCTGTTAAAGATATGTAAAACTTGGCGATACCCGGCAAAATCAAAAGCAGGGATTTTCGTCCATGTTAATTTTTCTTCTCCTACATCATAAGGATCACGATTCAATATATGATAAGCTAAAGGTGCGCCATCTTTATCTATTTCAACGCCCGCTTTGATATTGGGATCCTGATAAAAATTCGGAGAAACAACTCTGTCGGCTTCAATAATTTGCAAAGTTGTTCCCAGTGGTGTTCCGGAACGCTCCTTAAATTTTCGAAGAACAAACACATCACCGCTTTCCAGACAGGAGCGTAAAACTAGTGATTGCATTTCAGTAAAAGTTTGGCTGCGGCTTATATCACAATCTCGGTTATCGGCCCAAATTTTGAATATCCATTCTGCCTTTTTCTCAAATTCCTCGATTTTATTCTCTGTTTTTAGGTAGGGCAGTAATATATCACGGTCTATATGCGATTGAGGCCTTAATCCTGTTCCGATTACATTCGTTATGACTGTATTAACAGCACCTGTAGCCAGAGGAGCATTCCGCAATAAATCTCGCGATCTATCCCTCAACATAGGTAAATCGTCTAAAGTAACCGTATCTGCGGAACCTTTAGGAGTTTGCCAGCTTTGAGTCTGCCGTCTTCCTGTCCTTGCTCCGGTGTAACCTCCCATTAAAGCCAAACGCGTTCTTGCTTCTAAGCGGGAGAGGCCTTTTACAGGGTTAAAATAGGTTATGGCTCGGTCTATTAAATTTAAAGCCGGTATAGTTAATTTATTCATTTTATCCTCATGCTGAACAAGCTCCCATAAAGAAGCCAATATTGATAAAATTATTCTTGCTAAAAGAATTAAAGTAAATTAGCATAAGCCCTAAGATATTCTGAATTTGTTGTATGCTGAATATCTAGGGTGAAAAGCCCGGAGATTGAAACCTCTATAGTGTATGCGGCATTGGATTGAGTCGTAAGTTATAAAGTATAGTCTATACTGATAACCAATCCCCGATTGTCATTTGTATGGTCGGGGAGAGCACATTCTATACAACAGAGTTCTCCCCAGGAGAACTTAAAGTTTGTGCTGTCGCCTCATACACGCGACGTTTCAACTCTCCCGGCCGCCTTGCTTATAAGGCGGTCAAACGAGAGAGTGTTAAAATGATGTTAAAAACAAATCAAGATGTGATTGCTGCCAGAAATAAGATAAAATCTTATACAGATAAAATTTCCGAGCTGCAAAGAGAAATCCGGGAATATTATGTAAATAAGAATAAAAAATCCTTAGAAAGAGATGAAAAACTGCAAGAAATTGCAGCTTTAACCTTTTTTAATATTTCCCGTGATTTTTCTCGAACAAAACAAAAGCTACTGTTATCATTCGATCAACTCTTTAGGTCCAGCCACCCCATAGGCTTAAAAAATAAAATAGACGAACTCCAAATAAAATATGTTTTTCAGGTCGTTGAAAAACCCAAAAGCTATTGGAGTTCCAAGGATAAGTTGGGAAAGACGGCCGATGACCTTGAGGAATCTATCTTAACGCCGCTAGGGTTATTTTTTGGCATGCCGGTTTTTGAAATTCTAAATGCTAACGATTTCATAGAGGAATAATCCAATTAACAAGGTGTTCCCCCGCGAACGCGTATGCCGCCGCGTTTTTGGCTCGTTATCTTATTAACGAGCCATTCTTCACGTTTCTGCAACATATCCAAATCAGCTTTTCTGACACGTTGTCCATTGTAAGTCGCCTCCTGCGCTCCTGTTAGAATATCACTAATAGCAGCTTGGACTTCTTCAAGTTGTTGCTGATAAGTCTTTATTGTCATCTATTCTATTCCTTTACTTCTCACCCTCCGCACAGTTTTTACCGTTTGGGGAGTAATTTTTTTATTTTCGCTCTCGACAGGGAGGACACTGGGAGTTTTTTCAACTCTCAGAGAAGCTTCATTCAATAAGTTAGCACTATAGTCCAAATCCAGCCTGTAATTTCGAATAAGACCGCGCAATGCCGCATAGGCGTAAACCCGGCAGTCCAATCCCTCCGTTCTGACACCCTCTTTACGAGGCTGCCATTCTCTTATTAAACGCCCTTTAACAAACTTCTTTTTTGCAATTTCGTTTGTTAACTGTTCAAACCATTCACTTTCTCGCTCTTTAGGAAAGTGAAAAAATCCAGCACCGGGGGCTTCAATGTGTAAACGGCGCATTAGAATATCCTTGGCGTCATTTACTCCAATAACATAAACTGGTTTTCGGGTTTTGTGGCTTTTAGAAGCACTGGCGGGCCAGATAGGTTTACCGTCCCCGCCTGATCCCTTGATTGCCCAAACGCCATACATTCGGCGAGCATAGCAATAATTTATTACCTGATCAGTGTAATGTCCGCCGCTATCAACGCAAGTTGCAGATATAGTCATATCCGGCACGTTTTTTTCGTGGCGGTATCTGCGAGCCAGAACATTATCTAACTGTTCCCATAATTCAGGTGTTGACGGATCGCCATATAATATATGATAGTCTATCGACCAGCTTTCCTCTCCATGTCCCCAACCGACAATTTCAAGTTCCAAACGGTTATCTTGAACATCAACGCCACAGGTAAGAACTGCAACTCCGGCAGGCAACAAAGGCCCGTAACTTTCCCGCCGTATCATCAGATTTGTCGGGTCAATATGGTCGCCACTCATATCCTCCCACGTTTGAGCCAATTTTGTGTTGGTCCATACCTGCAAACGACTCGGGTCTTCTTTTACCTCAAGAAAATTCCGGGCAATGTCCGTCCATGACGTCCAGCCATGCGGACTGTATAAAGAAGATAAATGAAACGAGGCAATTTCTGTATTAAAGGGCTTACGCGCTATCCAATGCCCCTTTTTTAAGATGTTTTCTTTTTCCCAATCGTGCCATAAAGCCCCGCAGCATTCGCATTTGTAGCAGGCTTCGGTTAAATTCTTTTTATCAAAGACAACCTGTTGCCACTGGAGTATCTGATAGTGGCCGCAGTGAGGACATGGAACGTGGTAATATCTTTGATCACCCTCTAAAAATGCCTGTTCTATCCGACTGGCATTTTTAATTGTTGGAGTTGAAATCATAAAAATTTTACGGTTATTAAAGGTGGCTGTACGTTGTACTGCAAGATCAACAGGGTCCCCCTCTGTACCGCATTCATCTGGAAAACCGTCAATTTCATCAAGAAACAGGTATCTTACCGGCATAGAGCGTAATCCTACCGGGGAATTAGCACCTGTCATAATCAGGACACCGCCTTTAAATTCTTTCATAAGAATTGTATTACCACTATCTCGTGATTTAACGGGAGTTATGCTTTTACTTAAAACTTTAGTCGCCTCAATCATCGGAGCCAGTCTAATTTTTGAATTTCGTTTAGAAAGCTCAATATTGGGGTTTACATAAAGGCACGGTCCCGGCATATAGTGTATTATATAGCCAAGCCAATTTAGTCCTGCTTCGGTTCCCCCAATCTGCGCCCCTTTCATAAATACGATTTTCTTGGCACTATGAGAGGGAGAGAGGCAATCCATTATTTCCTTGAGGTAAGGTGTTCGGCTCGTTTTCCAATGTCCGGGTTCGCCGGACGTTAATTTAGACAAGATTCTATATTTATCAGCCCATTCTGATACAGACAAATTAAAATCAACTCGCCACGCAGGAACAATCCCTTGTTCAAGTATCTTCGTTATCCAAGATTGCCGTTGTTGCCTTTTGAATTCTGCTGCTGATGTCATCTTTATAATCTTTTATTAAGTTTTTTATGTTTTCATCAATTATTCTGGTGATTTTAGTAATATCCTGTTCACCAATTATACGCGGGGCAACCATGCGGCCTAAAGATAGAAACTGATTGGCTAAATCAGTTGTGAGAACGCGCATAAAAACAATAACTTCATCTGTAGGAATTACAGCGCCAATCTCTTTTTTTACTTTGATTTGCGCTAAAGTGGCTTCTGCTTTTAATTTTAGAATTTGAGCCGCGGCATAGTCGGATGCCTTTGATTTAGTTCGGACTTTAGAATAATCTGTGTTTTCCTCCCATTCTTTATCCGCGGTTATCGGGTCTATACTTCCGTCAGGTAACGGAGTTATTCTGTGGCTTTCAATGGCTTTTTGTACCGCTCCATGAGTAATACCTCGACGCTTGGCATAGGCCCGAATGCTTATACCTAGTTTTCCAGCCATTTTCTGCCTTTCAATAACTTCTATTTATCGTTTTTGATATAATCCTCTGAGGTTTTAAAATTTCCCGCATGCCACGTTCAAATGCGCTTATGTTCATATCTCCGCAAGTAAAAATATCCAGATAACAAAATTTATGTTCCGGGTAAGTATGAAGACTTGCATGAGATTCTGACAGCAGGGTTAATAGAGTTAACCCCTGCGGGGAGAAGTGGTGTTCCAGTGTTTTTATAATATTTGCACCGGTTGACCGTACAATTTTCTCAAACTGTTCTTTTTCCACCGCAGTTGTCTTACAATCAATAAAGTTTAATATTTTATGCTTTGCGATAATTTTAATTTTCTTACTCATCGCTTTCCTCTTTATCCGTGAAATTGTCAACAAAAACATCGTTAGAAAATACTTCTTTGATTTTCTTGGGATCCCCTTTATAAAAGATGAGAACGTTTTGGTGGACTTTAACAACCTTTCTGTTTTTCATATTATGAGCGGCCCGTTGGGAAGCGCTGCCGACCACATCAACGAGAATAATGTCATTATAAAATTCCATTCCGTTGCGCTGAAACAACCTAATTACATCGTCAACAAAATTTCTATAACACCCCGTTTTGGTATTCCGAATATTGCTTACAACAATAGCTGCGAACCGGTTTTCTTTCAGCGTTTTAATCGCTCCCGAAAAAGCATTTTCTAAAATTTTCAGAAATTCCTCGTAACTCCCCTGATTGCTTGCGTCATTCGGCAAATCGCTGTAAATCTCCAAATCAAAGTATGGCGGACAGCTAAATAACAAATCTTGAGTGTTAGGCTTAATATGTTTTAAGATATTTTGCCCATCATCGTTGATATACTTAGATTTTAAATTAGCTTTTTCACAACGTTCCTGATTAAGTTTTGTCTGCTCCGAACGTAATTCTATGCCGGTAAACTCACAGCCTTTCATTCCGCTGACAAATCCGAAACTTGTATCTCCGGCAAACGGGTCAACACATTTTGTTCCTACTCCCAGCCCAAACCAGCTTATGATGATTTCACATAATACCGGGTCCAAAATGCTTACTGTGCCAATATCTCCGATAAATGTTTTATCCGAGAACAACGTACCGGTCCGGCTTTCTCCATTTTCACCAATGACTTTTTTCCAAAGTTTTTTTCTTTTTTGCCAATATCCCTTACGAACTTCCAAAATACTAAACGGAGGAACCCCAAAACGTTCTACTAGGGAGCTAATCTCCTGATCATGGTTCTGCGGCGTTTCTTCAAGATCTGTTTTCAAAATATCATCTAAGAAATCGCTATCAAAACCAAGTACGTCTAAGTCTTCGCCCATTTCATTCAACGCCGAAATTTCCGTTGCCAACAATTCCATGTCCCAACCGGCATTCAGTGCCAACTGGTTATCTGCAATAATCAATTTTCGACGTTTTGCTTCATTTAGGTGCGATAATGCAATAACAGGGACCTCTCGCAGTCCTAGTTTTCGCGCGGCCATTAAACGGCCGTGCCCTGCAATAATCTCGCGCGTATCTCTGTCAACCAATATCGGGTTTGTGAAGCCAAATTCTACCATACTGGCTACAAGCTGGTTGATTTGCTCTTCACTATGTGTACGCGGATTGTTATCGTATGGAATTAAACTTTCAATTTTCCAAGTCGGAATATTCTCCGGTAAGGTAATATTTAACTGAACATTTGACATTTATTTTCCTTTTTTGCTGTTAAAAGTGGCTACCCAAAATCATGCCGAATCGCAGCATTTTTGCGTAGCCATTAAAAGCTGAATCAAAACAATGAATTAAGAGAACAATTTGGCTACCCAAAAGAATCCGCTCTGACTAGCGAAATGCCGCGGTCGCCGTTACCCTCGGTGCTTTTGACGCCAAAAGTACCTTTTTTTCTAGGCTAAAAGCTCTTGCAAACTTTTGCGGAACTCTAATGTAAAGAACTTTTCAGCGGTATTTTCGCCAATTTCAATCATATTCAGGCGCTTAGGAAGATAAGCCTCCGGCTTTAAGTAATACATAACTTTTAAATCTTTTCCGGTTCTTACCGCTATCGCATGACTACCGTCGGATAATCTTAATAAAAAGGATTTTTTTAACCCTCGGGGTTTATTTGCTGAGGTACGGCTTTTTACGTCGCTTATTTGTTTATATGCGGGAACGGCCAAGCGTCCCGAAAGTGCTTTTTGCCGCCCTCCGGTTTGTTGAAGTGCTGCAAAACCGGCCATTGTATAAACTTTGGCCTGTAAATTTTGTTTTTTAGCAGGGAGAATTTTTATAGATTGGATAAATCCTCCTGACTTTCGCCTAATGATAAAAGTTTCTGCGATGTGCTTTTTTACCGCTTCTTGGATATTTTGTGCTGTTTTTGTTAAACTTTTAGCCGTTACAAACCTGATATTGTTTTCGCCAATATTTAGTAACAAGGTTTTATCGGCATTATTCAAAGACAGGTTAATAACGGCCATTTTTATTTCCAGAATTTCTTATAAACACTTTTCCAAGTATAACCAAAATATACGCTCAGATTTCCGAAAATGTTAAGGCAAAAGATTCTAACATAATTTGATTTAACTCCGGTAATGTACATATTCATATATATAGGCTCGATTTTATTCCTCTTTTATGATTTAACTGTATTTAATATCATGGCGGTTTAATTCGGTAATAAGTGCCTTTATCGTGCGCTCATACCTGTTAGCCACCGTTTGGCGAGAAAGTCCGTATTTTTTTCCTATTCTAACCCAACCCATACCGCAAGAATGAAGCCAAACAATTTTTTTATTTTCGGCACTATCAATTAAGTTAATCCAATGCAGCATTACATTTTCCCAAATAGATATTTGCTCGCTCGTCGGAACAAACTTGGGCTTTTCGCCTATTTCGGCCTGTAAGTTTTCAAAAAATGACCGGATTACCATAAATGTGCAGGAGTGATAGCCTGCCGGGCCAACGCGGGGCATTACACGATCAACGTTGGCGGCAATTTGCAGCCATTCCTCAACAGTTTCAAAAGTCCATGTGATATTATTAAGATTCATGTATTCCCCCTTTGTTTTTTTGTTTTGCAGAGAAAAAAATATTTATATAGGCCGCCGGAAACGTGGCAACTCTTTGTTTTTCTAAGCGTTGCCGCAATTTTTTATTTTTATGGAAACGGAAATTGGAAATGCGTCCATGATCCACCAAAATAACTGGATTCATCTGTTTCCCTTTTAAAACCGGGAACAAGTGGTTTTGGTGGATTTCCATACTATAAAGGCAACGAACCCTGACCATGTTCGACCTCATTTTCTGGTATTAAAACAACTTTAAGATTTCCGTCGGCCTCTTTAGTTACCTTATTACATGATAACAGGCTGGACACAACGGCGCGAATATTTCGCTTTGAGAGTTTTTGCAGTTGTACCGATAATAAATTCCGTTTCTCGAAAACGCCATCACGTCCGGAATAGGTTATGCGTTCGTTACTTTTATTTAGCCTGGCAATATCAGACAATAAAATATCTTCATTAACAGCAATCTTATTTAAAACGTTCTTATTTTCGCTGATTACCTCCAGCAGTCCATTATTCTGGTTGCGAAGATAGGTTTTTATTTCTCTATCTACTTTATTATTAGCTTTTACCACCGCACCATAAAATAAAGCATTGGGAATAAACTCCTTACCTCGGAAATATTCTTTTTGTTTTAATATCTTCAAGGGCCAAAAGGCATAAGCCAGTCGCACTCCATTTACCAGCGCACTTGAACCACGGATTGCTTCCCGAACATCATCTACACCGTTTATCTCCCCGCCGGTTTTTCTTAAATGGTGAGTTATTATAACCGTCGCTTTGGTCTGTACCGCAAGCTGGGCAAGGCTATTCATTAAAAAGGCTGATACAGAGGAATTAAAAGTTATATCTCCGTTAATAAATGATGAAAGCGGATCAAAAACTATCAGCTTAATATTATCTATCTCCATAATCTGCTGCTTTATTTGTTGGAATACGGCAGATTCCTTAATTTCATTTGGTTTTTCTTCAACGATTGGAAAGGAACCTGAAATATTGGGCAACGGGAGAATATAAAAACGATCTGGATATAAAAAACGGGTTCCCTGAGGGTCTAATTTACACAAGCGCCGCTCAACCTCATTTTGATCGTCTTCGGCTAAAAACAGAACAACAGCACCTTGCTGCATAACCCTGTGGCCGAAACACACCCCAGTCATACCGGTTGTTATTTTTAATGCTAAATCTAAAATCAGCATACTTTTACCGGTATCACCAACGGCGGCCAGCATGGAAACTACACCTAACGGAAAAATCTCGTCAACCAAAAATTCCGTTGGTTTAGGCTTGGTGCTATATCTGGTTATATTCCAATCCTTAATTATTAACTCATTTTTTCTTACTTCCGGTCTTAGTTTCCGGGAAGAAGTGATATAATTACTTATATCAAAATTTTCATTTGCTGCGTCGGCGCAATCCCATTTAGGAGGTTTATTGGCCGGAAGTTCTAATATTGAGGCTTGTATTCCAAGCGATATAAGTTTTTCATAGACTTTAAGAGCATATCGTTGTCCCGGCTCATCGTTATCCGGCCAGATTAAAACCTCTTTATCTTTTAATGGGGTCCAGTCCGTTTTTTCAATCAGCGTATTAGCCCCGCCAAGTGCCGTTGTTCCGCAAAAGCCTTGTGCGGTAATGCTTTCTGCGCATTTTTCTCCCTCGACAATAATAACTTTCTCTGATTTTTTTATAAGAGGCAGGTTAAATAAAGGCCTTATCTCAGGAAATTTATAATTATGACTGATATAGTCATAGGGATAAAATATCTTTCCTGTAGCTGTATTATATCTTAAAACCTTAACAAGAGCTTTTCCGTCCATATCGTAATAAACCCATGAGGAATCCGGCTCTTTCTTAAAATTTTGTTGCGCCATCCCCAAAAAAGAGGCCAGACTATCGAGAACCACCGCAAAATCATTATTTATATCATACTTTTTAACGGCGGCCCATAAAGATAGAATATCACCTCCCTCACTTGTTGCAAAATCATGCCAATATCCGGCTTTGGGGCCTACGGCCTCAATCGTCAGGCTTTTTCCCTCTTCACCTTGGATATTTCCTATATAAAAGCGATTTTGCCTTTTAACGGCCGCAGGAAAAAGGTGTTGAACAATCCGGTCAATATTTTCCAATGCCTTAGTCAAAATTTTATTTTTATCCATGGTTCGCTCCTATATATCGAAAAGTCCCGGGATCATTGCCTGTTCCCTCCATTCAATTTTGAACTGTCCTCCGTTTTTTACCTGCGTTATGAATATTTTTTTACGGCTTAAACGGACAACCCGGCCATTTTCAGTATAAGCGGCCATATTTACTTTTATTCGTCCCTCTAAGAAAGAATATCCTTT
>JAUNPO010000134.1 GCA_030536665.1 Pseudomonadota bacterium | reverse complement strand
CGGAATTTTCGGTTTCTTTAACGGTTCCGGCCTCCAGACGGCTGATTGACGCATTGGTATCGCCGCGCCAAAGCCGGATGACACCGCCGGCACAATCGCCGAGCACTCTTTTTTTGCGTTTAACCCAAAGTCCTTTGTCATTTTGCAGGAAAGTCCGGTGTACGGCCATAAAGCTGCCGTCCGGAGCATTAACGCAAGCCACCATTGCCGGAACTTCAGGTTCTTCTGGAGAAAACCAGCATTTAGGCGCATAGCGCAGAGCTTTGGGGTGCTTTCCGAGTTCTCGCAGATCTATGCCTCGGTTAAGCAGATACTCCTCAACCGGTGTGCCGGCAATGCCGGGTTCGGCAGCCAGGAAAATGCGCTCAGCCATTTTACGGCTTTTTTCCCGGTGTTCCCTGTCGGCTTCCGCTGCTTTAGCCTTATATTCCCTTGCTTCCTGTTTAATCATTTTCAATTCACCGGGCTTCAGGGAGTTGTCAATTCCCAAAAAGACTTTGGCCCATTTAATTGCTTCGGCTTTGTTTGCCCGGTTGCCAAAAAGACAGTAATTAATCAGTTCGAGAGCATCACCGCCGGCGTCCCCGCCGGCAAATTCTTTCCAGGTTCCGCATTTTGCGCCCTTGACACAAATCCGGAAGGAGCCCAGATGAGTATCATTTCTTGTCGGATTATAAGCGACAAAATCGTTATTTTCATAACGGCCCTGTAAACCTAAAGCAACAACGAGATAATCCATTTTGCTGCTTAAAAGGTGGACAATCTCCGGAATTTCAATTCTGTTTCCTGTCACCGTGAAATTTCCTTGCAAAGAAAAGGCACCCGCGTGCAATGAGGTTAAAAAATTGTCCTAAAAACAAAAACACGAGAGAGGGCAACTGAAAAATCATAAGTTACCCCTCTCGCGAATGGCACGAAGCTCTTGTCCGAGTTGATAGATCTTCTTTTCCAGGTTCAACAAGTTGTCTTCAAGTTTACCAATTTTTTTATTTGGAGAAAAAAGCTCAAACAAAATCCCCGTACCAAACTTCTGCCCGGCAACAAACAGGTGTTTGCAAAGCGGAGCCTGGCCGTCAAGCCAGGATCTGGCCGTTCTGACTTCGATGTCAAAACTTTTTGCAACCAGTTTCACCGTGTTTCTTTCCGGAAATCTCTTTTTCAGTGCAATGGCCCACCTTTGGCCAATTTGCAAACTTATGTCACTTTTTGCCATATCAAAACCTTTCATCATTGTTAAAATTGTCATGTCACATAACAATTTTGTTGATGAGAAGCTGTTATGATTATGTAGCAAAAACGCCATTATTAAGCCTTACAGAGTTTACTTTTAATATCCTGTAAACGATTAAAAACATAATATGACAATAGTGTCAATACAAAATTGTCATAACAGTAAAAAATAATGTCAAAAATGTGGTGGAAATGGCAAAAATGCCAGTCTAAGATTGTGCATAAATATTTATAAGGAGTGCGTTAAATGCAAAACAACCTGAAAAAGATCAGAGAGGAAAGAGGCTGGTCGCAAGCAAAATTGGCAGGAATGCTTGGTGTTGACCAACGCTATATAGATCGTTATGAAAAATACAGCGATATGAAAATCAGCGTGGCCATAGACATTGCGAATGCGCTTCAGTGCAGCCTTGCAGATCTTTTCGGCGATAATAAAATTGTTTTCAATGATCAGGAAAAGTCGATAAACACCAAAGAATTGCTGCATTTTGTCAGGTTGAGCGCCGGTGTCAGCGGTACGTCGATGGCCGCCAGCCTCGGCATAACCGATACCGCTTACCGCAAAATAGAAGATTCTGACGTTTTATCGGTTGACGACACTCTTGTTTTATTAAGCATAATTCTAAGTAATTGGCAGAATAAGCGCCTTTTTGAGCAATCTTCGTTCGGCGGGGAAGAGGCAGATGACGAGAAGCTGCTGCTTCGCGCATACAGGAATGTTATTCCCAGCCAGAAAGAACAGCTTGAAAGCATTGTCAAATCATTTCTCCCGAAAGTAAATCCCGGCACAAAAGCTAAAAATGTCAGCAATAAATAAAATTATGACAATTTTGTGTTGACATTTTTGTCATAAAGAATTATAACCTCGATTGTTAATTCAACGATTGAGGAGTGACGTTATATGCAAGAACGCAGACTTTTAGGAATTGCAGATCTGGCTGTCATTTTTGACAAGACCACGTCCTGGACATATAAAAACTGGCGCAGGCTCTGCAAAGAAAGAAAGTTTCCTGAGCCGGTCAAAGGTTTCGGCTGCAACTGGGATTCCCGCGCCGTCGAATTATGGCTTGATATGCAGCTTCCCGGGTACCTGAAGGCAAACGACAACCAGCCAAAAAATTATTGGCAGCATATTTTAGATGCTAATGCAGCCAATTTGTGAGGTGCCGAATGCTCAAAAGTACCGAAATCAATAAAATAATAGCTGATAAGCTGAAAAAGCTGCGTGAAAAGCACAATATTTCGCGCCGGCGGCTGGAAGAACTGACCGGTGTTTATGAGCGCAAAATTGCCCGCTATGAGCAAAACGCCTCGAAAATACCGGCTTCGTTTCTGGTCCTTTTCTGCCAGGGGCTTGGCATCAGCCCTTCTATTCTTATCAATGAAATTGCTACTGACAAGGTTTACAGCCCGGAACAACTCGAACTTTTGGACATTCTGAAGGACGAGGATCTTTCCGGCGTGGTTAATTTTTTGAAAAAACGTTAGGAGCAAAACATGGCAAAGGTAAAGAAAACAAGGTATCTCATACAAAAAGGAAGCTGCTATTACTGGCAGCCGTCAACCCGGCTTAGAGCTTTAGGCTGGGAAAGCGTAGAACTCGGAACCAATCGCCGGGCAGCGATAGACAAAGCCGAAGAACAAAACGAGATACTGGATGCCTGGCGCAAAGGCGACGCCGCCACACCGGACAAACGGCCCGGAGAATATACCGTAAACGATCTTGCCGCAGCATATTTGGAAAGCCCTCGTTTTCAAAAACGTTCTGACAGCACCAAAAAAGACTATAGGTATAAAATATCTTTAATCAGAGAATGGAGCGGCACGGTTCCGGTCGAGGCAATCACCAGAGGAAACGTTCATAATTATTATGAAGCGCTGTGCGCCAAGAAAGGGCTGCGTATGGGACATGCCGTCATCGCGGTTCTGCGGCTTCTGCTGCAATACGCCGTCGATGCCGGAAAGATCCGGATAAATCCGGCTTCCCGGCCAAAAACCGAAACGCCGGATTCCCGTGACGTTATCTGGACACAGCAGGAACAAAACCACATGGTCAAAACGGCAGACAAAATGGAAAAATACGCTTTCGGAACGGCCATAATCTGTGGTGCGTGCCTGGGACAGCGTGAAGCTGACATTTTAAGTCTGAATTGGAACAAGTATATTAAGGGCTTTTTTCGGCTTAAGCAGCAAAAAACCGATCGTTGGATTGAAGTGCCGGCACATAAAATTCTGAAAGAACGTCTAGCCTCGCTGGTTCCGGAAGTCGGCGGCCTGATTATCAAAGCAGATTTAGCCGGCCGAAAAATGAAACAAAGCTATTTCAGTCACGAATTTCAAAAAATACGGGATGAAGCAGCCAAGACAATGCCATCCTGCGCAAGACTAAAATTTCTTGACTTGCGCCGCACAGCAGTTGTCCGCATGGCAGAAGCCGGCTGTACTGAAGCCGAGATTTCCGCTGTTACCGGCCATAAGATTGAAACCTGCCGGCAGATTCTCGAAACCTATCTGCCGAGAACCAGCCGCATGGCCAAAAATGCAATTAACAAGGTTGAAGCGGTAGAAGAAAGTGCTTTGGCCAACTGATTTTAAAAGGATATAAAAATGCAGCAACAAACTGATTTTCAAAAAGTTTTAATGATTTTAAACGATATGGTCGACAACAAAGAAATATCGGCCGAAGATTTGGTCGTCATTTGCAAATACGGGGCGCGCAATACCAATCCGCACGATTGTGACAATTCCACACCGCTCGAGCGAGATATCTGGGATCGTGCCATGTTTCTGCTGGAACGGGAATTGATTAACCGTTACGGCGAGCTGAAAGACAAGGAAAGACAGCGCTGCGAAATTTGGACGCGCGTCATGGGATATTTCCGGCCGACGTCCGAATTTAACCAGGGCAAGAAAGCTGAATTTACAGAACGAAAATATCTTTCAGAAGAAAAGGCGGTATAAAATGCAACAAGCCAAAACAAAACTTATCGGGAAATATCGCAAAGGAGGCGTTTTTGTGATTGATCTTCCGACAGGAAGAACGGCCCGAATTATCGTCAGCGGTGAATATCAAGGGCATGTTTCTGTTTATACAGGTGAGATTTTGCCGCTTTGGTCGGAAATGGAGTTTATCAAACAAAAAACCTTCGGTGATAACAGAGCCTACCAGATCCACCCAGAAAAAGCAGAATATGTCAATTTAGCTGAAGTTTTACATATTTGGGGGGGATGTCAAATGATTTTTTTTACTAATGGAGAGCAAAATGTCAGATCAGCATAATATTTTGGGACAAGATATGAATAATTATACGGTAAGCCGGGAAGAATTAAACACAGGGCTTAAAGGAAGGACACTTAATCTCGAAGAATTTTCTCACGGCGTATTTTTGGCATATTATAAAGATGATCCAAACAGCAACTGCTTTGGTTTATTTGGGTCTGAAGCAGATATTGTTCACGCTCTGATTTTTTTAGAGTTAAAACTTCCCAAAAAATTAAGAGAAGCCAGAGATGAAAGCGTCAAACTCCTTGAAATGTTGCTA
>JAUNPO010000008.1:18214-27745 GCA_030536665.1 Pseudomonadota bacterium | reverse complement strand
TTACATTTCCCCGCAGCTCCATTACATTAGCAAATGCAGACAGGCGTTCTGTCTGTGGTGTCTCAAAAACATCTTACAAGTAAAATCCTCCTCTAGGGGGAGTGCCGGTAATATATTGAATAACGGCGACTGCACTTGTACAGTTTTTGAGCTCCCCGCCTTTGTTTAACATTGGCGGTTTTGTTTCACTTGAACAAGGAGCTTTAGAAAATGAATAAAGATAAATTTTACCGTGATTTGGGAAGAAAACTCCATGACTGCCGCTTGCAACGCAATATCAGTTATGATGAAATCCCTGATAAAACCCCATACGCCATACTAACTGTCATACGTATGGAAGAAGGCAAAGCTTTGAAGAATTTCAGACTGATAAACCTCAAAGCTTATTGCGACAGCTTAAATTTTGATATGGAAATAAACCTCATTCCCAAAGAACAAAACCCATAATCAAAAGGCTCGCAAACGCGAGCCTTTCAAACCGACAAAACACAACTTTCCCCAAGGCACCATAAAAGTTCGGAGAGTGCGTTAGATAGAGTAGTTTCTAGGTGTGAGAAAAATTTTAGTGTACACAGAAGTACATGAATTTTTCGAACCACCGTAAAACTGCTCTAGATGACACGCTATACGAACTTTTACTAAAAGTGCGATATGTGAGTCGAGTAGTAGGCGTCAAGTGCAAAAGTACCGCAGCGTACAAAGAAGTACGTGAGGACACTTTTGACACGCAGACAACGCACTAATCGACCACAGAGCGCGCTTTTATAGTTCCCAGCTCTTCGAAAACTCCTCATCCTTAAACAACGACGCCAATCCCGTCACTTGCTTCAGACGAAGAATTTCGTCGGCGGACATACCGATGTTGCGGGCTATCCAGGCGTCGCTTTTTTCTAATTCCAGAAGTTCTTTGACGATGTTGCTCATGAGGTCAACATTGTGACTGCCGCGGGCACGGTTGTGACGAACGGTGGAAGCAATGCGCTCGCCGAGCTCTTTGTTAATGACCACAACCGGCGCCATGCCGTTTTCCCGGGTGCGAATACGCTCGGAAGTCATCAGCGTTGTGTAACGGTGAAAACCGTCAACAATGATGTATTCGTCTTTCTCCGGGTTATGATAACAAACAATCGGCTGTGTAAACCCGTCTTCCCAAATGGAAATTTCCAGCAGCTTCATTTCCGGAGGCGCCACGCGGTTCGGGTTATAATCATTGGCCCGCAGTTTATCCAAGGGGACCGGAATAACATTATACACCGGGCTCACAAATTTCTTTTCTTTATTATCACTCATATCACTTTATCCCTACAGCTTTCTATACTTATTAAGTAACTCTTTCTCGCGTTGAGCCTGTCTTTTGGTCTGCGCAAATCCCATGTATTTGCACAAATGATCATTTTTCAATATACACACCGCCATGCGCTTCCACGACGGGATATCTATTGTAGACTTAATATCGTCAGTATTGTCCGGTGTCCCCAAGAAACGCACCTTCTCTTTACTGCTCCGATAATGGCTTAACCCGTTGAGACGAATATTGTAATCGCAAGATTCCAGCTCCTTAATCGCCTCATCACTAACCACACCACCTTTTTTCCACCAAAATTTAATCGACGTTTTAAACTTTTCAATATAATTGCGGCGCATTTCTTCCGGCAGCGTCGCCAACAAAAACTTCACATAAGAGCGCCAGGTATGTCCCTCCGGCAGCGTAATCCGTTTTGTGCCGAGCAGTTTGGTATTGCCGTACATCGCCCCGAAATTGGCGCCCTGAACACGCCCCACAACGCGAACCCAGGTATCGGGCTCCAACACGCGGTACAAATTCAGGCTCTCCTTGGCGGCCTCATGATACGGGCTGGCAACGCGCATCTGGTGAATGGACAAGCCGGCCTTGTAAAACAAATCATAAATCCGGTTATAGTCAAAGCCAAACTTGCCGTTTGCCACCCAAACGTCTTTAGTCGTCCAATCATACAGAGGATAGGCATTATACCAGTTCTCGCCCATTTTGGACGTCCACTGCTTATTTTCCATCAGTTCTTTGCGAATATTGGCATAAGCGCGGAAACGGTTCAGCGATTCGTCGGCGCGGATACCCAGCAGACAAATGGATTTTCCTTTTTTCTGACGGGAGAACCAATCGCCGAACTCGGCATATAAATCTTCCTGCACCATTTTGTATTCATAAAAGTCAAACGGATTGTTTTCCAAATTGATGATGTAGGGCATTTTGGGCATATCGCGCACCCATAAATCCTTTTGGTCGGGATCCCAGGTATACCAATACATCTGATAATTGCTGACGGCGCAGCGCGACCCCATCGGCAGACAAACCCAATAAGGCTCAATATCGTCCAGATTATTCTCAAACATCCGCGTCACAAACTCGGTCGTCAGCTTATACTGCGCCTCAAAATCCTGATGGAAAACGCCGATTTTCTTTTTAATGTTATGCTTCCGCTTATAATCAAGCACCAGATTCAGCAGCAACCCGCTGTCCTTTCCTCCCGAAAATGATACATAAATGTTGTCAAAGTTTTCAAAGACATACTTTATGCGTTCATTTACAGCCTCATAAACATTAACGTCGAGGTATTTTTTCATATCTATAAAACTCCCTCTTGAGAAATAATATTACACACATTCGCCAAAACATCCTGCTTCATCAGCAGATTTTTCCTAATCATTTCATCCAACCCGGTATTGATCCAAAAGTCATAAATCTTCAACTCGTTGCAGCCGTCGACACGCTCAATGTCATGCACCATTTTCACCTTCAGCCGATAATCAAAGGTCTGGGAAAAGAAAATCACATTCTGACAGGCCTGTATCCCTTCGCTCAAATCATCAATGCCGTAAGAACTGAACAAAACATCAATATTGTCTTCAAACTGGCTTATCGCTTTTCTTTTGTTTGACTTTCCGGTCAACACGGCATAATTGTCCTTGTCAAACCAGCCGCAATCCTTAAAAAAGCGGATTTCATCCAAAAACTTCACAAAAATAATAACCTTTTCCCGGCGCAGTTTAATCTCGCTCACCAGCTCAAACAGCCCGTCCACCTTGCTTTCGCAAATCGTGTAAATCCGCTGGAACTTGTGAACCACCTCCATAAAAGGCACCCGGTAACGCTGGTCCAGATAATAATTCTTTTCATTGCTGTATTCCCGCACTTCTCGCGGCGACAACTCAAAAAATACATCAAACTTTCTGATTTTATAATCAAAATCAAAATCGCTGTCATAAATATAAGGGCGCATCAGTTCAATCAGCTTTAGCTCGGCCTCGGGCGTTGACCAGCGTTTGATGGTTTTGAACTCGTCTTCCATATAAGGCAGAAAGTTGTGCGCAAACTGCGTTTCGGTCATATTCAGAAGCTTCGGATTCATAAACTTTATCTGCGAATACAAATCAATCAGCCCCTGGCTCAACGGCATACTGCTCAAAATAAGACAGTACTTAAACTTATAAGCAATCGCCAACAGCCGCCGCGTCCGCCCTGCCTCGGTATTCTTAATCGTCAGGCTGTCGTCCACCACGCAAAAAACCCGGTAACGGTCAACCAGATTATAAAGCTGCAAATACCGGATATCAGATGCCGAAATACATTCAATGGAAAAATAATAAAGTCTGCTCCTCATCCCTGCGGAATTTTTATCAATATATCCTTTATATTCCGGAGAGGACAAAAGAGCGTTCGGCGCAATCCACAGGACATAATCCACTTCCTCAAGCTTAGACTTAATCAGTTTAAATGCAAGCTCTATTTTGCGGGCCCCCATTTTCATAAACAGCGCCCCGGACCTGTCCCGGCCCAGTTTTTCCGTCGCCGGAAATTCACAACATATATTATCCATGATGTATTAGTCTTTCTGTTATGCCTGTTGTCCTCCACACCCAACACGACAGATAAATTACACATAATTACACAATTATATTTGACATAATGTTCTGGTATCATACATCATCACAAACAGATAATCCAGACGAACATCAACTTTTCAACAATCCGCGCGGAAAAAAATCACCTTATCCCGGCAATTTCTTCCTTAACGGCGCGGCTTATCATCTTTCCGCTGTGTCCCGCGGCGGGAACAACTCTGAGTGTCGACTTCGGCAACGCCTGATGCAGCTGCCACGCCCCTTTGAGCGGACAAACCATGTCCAGACGGTTATGAACAATCGCCGTTGGAATATCCTTAATCTTATGAATATTGTCCATAATTTCGTTTTCTTTCAGAAAAAAGCGGTTGGCGGCATAATTCATCATCACCCGGCAGGAAGCCAACAGCGTTTCGTCAACTTCGGCATAACCGAGTTTCGGCGCCAACCTGCCCAAAACATTTTCATAGCTGCCGTACAGATTGACGGCGCGCAGCTGCTTTTTCAAATCCCCCGAATTAATCAGGCCGGCATAGTATTCGGGAATGTTCTTTTTTCCCGCCGCGCCCTCTTGAACCTGCCCCAGCATATCCGGATAAAACAACCCCGAATGCCCAAACTCCCAGTCGCGGTTGTCCTGATTGCACAAAAAGATTTTTGAAACAACCAGCCGCTCCGTCCGCTCAGGATATTTTTCCGCAAACAACAGCGCCAGCGTCGACCCCCAGGAGCCGCCGAACACCACCGCCTTCTCCGCCACTTTGAGATAATCCAGCAGCCTTGCCGCATCTTCGACCAAATCCGCCGTCGTATTTTCGCGCATCTCGCCAAGCGGACACGACTTGCCGCAGCCGCGCTGGTCAAACAGAATAACCCTGAACTTTTTCAGATTAAAATTCTCGGCCGTTCCGGCATTGCTCCAATACCCCGGCCCGCCGTGAAAACAGATAACCGGCTTTCCCTTAGGGTTGCCAAACTCCCTGAAAAAAATGCAGTGCAGGCCGGAAACCTGCAAATATCCCTCGTGATAAGCCCGCGGCTGAAACAAAAACCGAAATAACCCCATGTCAAAATCCCTCAAAAAAACCGAATTATCATTGCAATGAACAAACGCTTACCTTAATATAAGGATTATTATAAGATTCGCAATAAGGAAAAAAGATGAGTTCCGAAATCTGCCTGCACAATGCCACCGTCATCAACGGCTATGCCACGATGAAAAACTGCGCGGTTCTGATTAAAGACTACAAAATCATTGACGTCTTCAACGAAACCCGCTTCCACCAGAAACACTTCAAAGACAGCGTCACTTTCATTGACATTAACGGCGCCTACATCGCCCCCGGCTTCATTGACACCCATATTCACGGCATCGGCGGTTACGGTACGGACGACCTGTCGCCGGACTCCATTCTCAAAATGTCTAAAAAACTGGTGGCCTACGGCGTCACGTCTTTTATTCCCACGCTCTATTCCGCCCCTAAAGGCGAATTAATCAAAGGCATCCGCGCCGTCGTTGACGCCATGGGCAAAGAAGAAGGCGCCAAAATCCTCGGCATCCACCTTGAAGGCCCATTCATCTCTCCTGACCGCCTCGGTGTTCAAAGTCCCGATTCGCTGAGCCCGGTTGACCTGAAACTGATGGACGAACTCTGGGAAGCCGCCGAGGGAAAAATCGTCAACATGACCGTTGCTCCCGAACTCAAACATATGCGCGAACTGGCGCTGAACTGCATAGCCAAAGGCATCGTCCTTCAGGCCGGCCACACCAACGCCACTTACGAACAGATGGTTGAGGGCATGCAGGCCAGAATCATGCACGTCACCCACCTGTTCAACGCCATGAGCCGGATGCACCACCGTGACCCGGGAACAGTCGGCGCCGTCTTTATCCACCCGGAAATCTCCTGCGAAATCATTGCCGACGGCATCCACATCAACCCGGATATCATCAAGTTCCTGCTGCGTTGCAAACCGATTGACCGCCTGGTGCTGGTTACCGATTCGCTCAAGCCGACGGAACAGAAAAAAGGACCGCTGATTGCCAACGGCGACGAAGTCTACCTCGACGAATGTTTCTACCGCAAATCCGACAACGTAATTGCCGGCTCGGCCATGACCATGCTTAAAGGCGTCAAAAATCTTGTTTCTTTTGGCCTTTCTCTGGAACAGGCCGTGCAGATGTCTTCGCTCAACCCGGCGCGGATTATGAAGCAGGAACACCTCGGCCTGATTGCCCCGGGATATGACGCCGATCTGGTCGTCTTTGACAAGAATTTCAACAACCTCTACACCATTATTGGCGGTGTACTCTATTATAAAGGAAAGAAACTATGCGCGTAATAATCAAGCCGGACTACGACGCCTGTTCCAAATGGGCGGCGGATTATGTCGTCTACAAAATCAACCGCTTCCGTCCGACGGCGGAAAAGCCTTTTGTCCTGGGATTGCCGACCGGTTCCACGCCTCTCGGCATGTATCGCGAACTCATCAGACAGTATCAGGCGGGAAAAGTCTCTTTTGAAAATGTCGTCACTTTCAATATGGACGAATACATCGGCCTGCCGCCGGAACACCACGAAAGCTATCACTTTTTCATGAAAGAAAGCTTTTTCAAACATATCAATATCCAGCCGAAAAACATCAACATCCTGAACGGCATGACCAAAGACTACGAAACCGAATGCCGCAATTATGAAGAAAAAATCAAGAGCTACGGCAAAATCCACCTTTTCATCGGCGGCGTCGGCACTGACGGCCATATCGCGTTTAACGAGCCGGGGTCTTCCCTGACCTCGCGCACCCGCGTCAAAACCCTGACCATGGATACCATAAAATCCAACGCCCGCTTCTTCAACAATGACATCAACCTCGTCCCCAAAACTGCGCTGACGGTCGGTGTCGGCACCATCACCGACGCGGAAGAAGTCATGATTATTGCCAATGGCGAACACAAAGCCAAAGCAATCCGCCAGGCCGTTGAAGGCAGCATCAGCCAGATGTGGCCGATAAGCATCCTGCAAATGCACCAGCATGCCCTCATTGTCTGCGATGATGCGGCTACCAAAGACATGCAGGAAGAAACTGTCAAATACTTTAAGGAAATTGAGAACCGCACCCTGTAATCATTTCCTGCCGTTTCAAAAAACCTCCGCTTCCCCGGAGGTTTTTTTTACCCTTCATCAAAACCTCATCCCCAATCATCCCTCCGCCTGTCACCCCTGAAAGCCGCGCCCCTCCAAAACCATCCATCTAAATGTCACCCTGAACTTGTTTCAGGGTCTAAATCAGGCAACAAAGACGAAGCCCAACCAAGCAAAAGAACGTCATCCCAGGACACACTCTCAGAGTGACGCACGCCCCCTGGCTTCCGGGCAAAAAAATACCGCGCCGTTAAGACGCGGTATTTTTGTTTAAATAACTTCCTCCTTTTTTAGTACACATCCAAAACCGGACGTATCCAATGCTTGTTCGTATTCTTTTCAATGCTGGAAGATCCTGACGGTTTCAAAGCCCAGAAAGTCTTGGCTGCCATATCTTCCGCCGCACCGGTCCAATAATACGCATCTCGCATTGCCTCACCGTTCACAGCCAGCAGCTGCGTCAAGTCAGTATCAATGTTATACATATCGTCACGGCTCGGTAAACGCCCGAATACATCTTTACAAAATTCATAGCCTGTCGCTTTTTTGTGTCCTTCTGACTGCGTCATTTCCGTTGCGCTTCCTTCATCAAGGTCACGTAAGCCCCAGACAACGTTACGATAACGTTGTTTAATTCCTCTGACGACGCCGTCACAGTAATAATACTGGCCGCTTAAACCGCTGTACGGTTTACAATCGCCGCCGGACCACTGATATCCCGGCTTGCAGCTGCAGCTGGAATACTTGCCGTTCGGGCAGGCGCTGCCGGAACCGCCGGTACAGTTTGTACATTTACAGTCATAAATGGCATTGTCGCAGCACGGTTTATAAGACCCGTAACATGTTTCACCACAGTTAGTCGTCTTCGTATCAGGACATCCTCCCGGGTTAGAAGTACTGTAACCGGACGGACAAGCCTGACAACAGGTCTTTTCCTTATAGCAGGCAGAACCGTAATCCGTATATTCCGTATCATAACACTTGCCGGAACCCGGTTTGGTTTTGGTAAAGCCGGACGGGCAGGTATCGTTTTTCAGAGCAAAACACGGTTTGTTACAGCCGGTATAACCAACGATTTTAACTTTATAACCGCTGACTTCGGCCGGCGCATCCAATGAACCCTCGGTGCAGACGTTGGAAATAATTTTATAACAGGTCGAGTTACATTCTGTTTTGTAACTGGATACCGTGTTACAAACGCCCTTGTCGGTAGAATATCCGCTCGGACAGTCATCCTTACAGGCAACGCAGCGATAACAGGTCTTGCAGTTGGGAACGATTTGTTCTTTTTCTAACATACCTGAACCGCATTTTTCTTCCTGATAGCCGGTCGGACATTCCTCGGTACATTTACACTCCTTGAAATAATTGCTGTCCAAAGGACAGAAATTGCTTCCGGTATATCCCGTTCCGCAGGTAGCCTTTGTCAGCTTATAACCCAAGTCTGCGCATGTTTCTGACGTCGGCTCTTCCGGAACATCCGGACCGATTGGTCCCGGCTTGACCGGTTCGTCAGTCGCGCCCCAGCCCCTGCCGCCGCAGTCCTCCGTATCCGTAATAAAACACACGGCCGCAACCTGTGCCGTTTTACCCGAAACCAAAGAGTCGGCCTCTAAAGCCGCTGAAGCGCTGAGTTTGTTAATTTCTGATTGAATAGAGTTAGAAAGAGTTGTTTGGGCTTGCGAACGGCTCGTGCATATAACCATCATACACGAAACGGCAAGCACAAATAAATATTTGAGCTTCATCATAATATCACCTCACCAAGTTACAGGTAACAACTGAACACAGTTGCACCACACATCTACACACACTAGAATCATCTCACAAATTGCGTTGGTTGTCAATGGTATTTCTCGCCCCGACAGCGCGGAATCCCTTAATACCGGCAAATTTAACAATACTGTAACCTTTCGATATTTCCCCGCTCTCCTTCCGGTTATAATCTTCCGTATAAAAAATGCCGCCCCGGCAAAAAAAACGCTTGCCAAACAAAAAAAATCGCCATATACATACATCTATGAATGTATATAAATAGAGGAAACGACTATGCCGAGACGAACAAAAGAAGAAGCCGAAGAAACGCGCAAAGCGATTCTCCGCGCCTCCTTGGAAATTTTTTGTGAAAAGGGATATTCCCGCACGACTTTTGATGAAATCGCCAAACACATCAACCTCACCAAAGGGGCGATTTACTGGCATTTCCGCAATAAGGCGGACATCCTCACCGAGATTATCCGTGAAAGACTCACTTTAGGGTATAAAACCATTGAAGAAAAAATCAATCCTGCAAAAGGAATAGCAGCAATCAAAGACTTCATGCTTTTAGAAGCCGAGCTTATCAAAACCGAACAATTGTACAGACAACTTGGATTTTTTTTATTATACCAAATGGAATGGTCGGAAGCGATTCTCAACAAAGTCACCAACGAAGTTTACGACGTTATTCAACACCCTAAGATTATCATAAAAAAAATCTTACTTCAAGCGCAAGAAAAGAAAGAAA
>JAUNPO010000008.1:0-18192 GCA_030536665.1 Pseudomonadota bacterium | reverse complement strand
TTGACATAGATTCCATTACTTTTCTCATCCTCTTTATCTGGCAGGGGATTATGCGCAACATTGTCAAGCCGGTTACCCCTGTTCCTTACGATAAATTAATAAATGACGGTTATAAACTTATAATCAATAGCTTAAAAGACGAAAGGTCAGAATAACATGAAAATAGGGAAAGTAAGTAACAGAAAAATCTTAAAACAAACAGCTGTCGTACTTCTTTGCATCAGTGCCGGCTGGTACCTCAAAGGCAAGCTGACCCCATCTTCATCCATGGGATTCGGCGCCAATGCGGAACCTTATGTCCTCATTCAGGGACTGGAAGAAGCCGACATCAGCAACAAACAAAGCTACATCGGCCATGTTGAAGCAATTAAAAGCGTCAACCTCATTCCCCAAATCAGCGGCTATGTCGAGAAGGTCCTGTTTCAGGAAGGCAGCCTGGTTCAGGAAGGCGACATCCTGTTTATCATTGAACAGAAGCGTTACCTCGCCAACGTCGAACTGAGAAAAGCCGAACTGCAAAGCGCCAAGGCCAATCTGGTCAGAGCCGAAAGGGACTTTAAACGCCAGTCACAACTGACAAAACAAAATTACGCTTCCAAAGCCACCTTTGATACGGCGGAAAGCGCCTACCTCCAGGCAAAAGCCGCGGTTGCCCAGGCGGAAGCCAATCTGGAACTTGCCGAAATCGACCTCGGTTATACCGAAATCAAGGCACCGATTACCGGCTATATCGGCAAAGCGCTGGTCACCGAAGGCAACTACGTCAGCTCCTCGGCGCAAAATCTGGCGCGCATTGTCCAGACCGACCCGATTCGCGTCGCCTTTTCCGTTTCGGATAAGGAATATCTGAACACCAAACTGTTCAACCAGCAAAACGGCGAAAGTTCGATTCGCAGCGAAATCGTCCTGCCTAACGGACAGGTGATTGAAAATCATTTCAAATCCCGTTTTACCGATAACGAAATCAATTCCGACACGGCAACCATCGCCATTTATGCCGAATATAAGAATGACGAAAACCTGCTCGTCCCCGGAAACTACGTCGACGTCAAAATCGGCCCCAAAGAAACGCAAAACGTTTTGCTCGTCCCGCAGGCCGCCGTCGCGCAGGATGAACACGGCAACTACGTCATGGTCGTCAAAGACAATATTGCCGAACAGCGCCGCGTCACCCTCGGCGATACAATCGGCACCAAGCAGATTGTCAAATCCGGCCTGACCGCGGAAGACAAGGTAATCGTCCAGGGCTTGCAAAAGGTCGCCAACGGCACCAAAGTCAGCGCGCAGGTTGTTGCCGATGAAAACAGCATTGTGCCACAGAAAATATCCGGTCATGAAGAAACAACCGTCGAAGAAAACCACCCGGTTGCTGCGGCTGTCAAAGCCCCGGATGTTGATGTCAACTCTCCGGTCGTCACCAACAAGATTCAGGAGGACTGATAACCGATGTTCTCACGCATTTTCATTGAGCGCCCGCGCTTTGCAATGGTAATTTCCATTGTTTTGACGCTTGCCGGCGCCATCTCCATTTTCTCCCTGCCGATTTCCCTCTATCCGGAAATCACCCCGCCGATGGTCACCGTTTCGGCCAACTACCCGGGCGCCAGCGCGGAAGTGCTTGCCAAAACCATCGGTATCCCGATTGAGCAGGAAATCAACGGCGTTGAAGATATGCTTTATATGGATTCGTCTTCACAAAACGATGGTTCCTATTCCCTGTCTGTCACCTTCAAGGTCGGCACCGACCCGGATATGGCGCAGGTAAAAGTGCAAAACCGCGTCCAACAGGCAACGCCGAAACTGCCGTCAGAAGTCCAGCGTCAGGGTATCAGCGTCACCCGCCGTTCTTCGGACATTCTGGGCTTTTTGAGCGCCCGCTCGCCCAAAGGAACGCATGACACAAAGTTTATCAGCGACTATATCCAGAACAACATTAAAAACAACCTGGCCCGCGTCAACGGCGTCGGTGAAGTGCGGGTACACGCACCGGCTCTGAGTATGCGCGTCTGGTTAAACGCCAACAAGCTCAGCGCCTTGAACCTGCCGGTTTCCAGCGTCATTGCCGCCATTGAAGGGCAGAATTACCAGCCTTCTCTGGGCAGCATCGGCGCCATGCCGGGCGACGGCACCCAGCAGATGGTCTACACCCTGCAAACCCAGGGACGTATTAACGAGGCCGAAGACTTCAAAAACATCATCGTGCGCACGGCTGAAGACGGCGGCCTGGTCAAGTTAAAAGACGTGGCGGAAGTCGAAGTCGGCACAGAAAGCTACAATGTTGAATCCACCCTTGACGGCAGCCCGTCCGTTTCCATTGCGCTGAACCTGTCTTCCGGCGCCAACGCCCTTGACACCATGAAAGCGGTCAAAGCCGAACTGGAACGTTTGTCCCGGCTCTACCCCGACGACTTCCAGATTGATATCACTTATGACGCAACGCTCTACATTGAATCCTCAATCGAAGAAGTTATCTTCACCCTGATTTTAACCTTCGCGCTGGTTATCGGCGTCTGCTACCTGTTTTTGCAGGACTGGCGCGCCACGCTGGTACCGTCGCTGACAATTCCGGTGTCGCTGTTTGCTACCTTCGCCGTCATGCTCGCGCTCGGATACAGCATCAACATCCTGACGCTGTTCGGCCTGGTTCTGGCCATCGGTCTGGTGGTTGACGACGCAATCGTGGTCGTTGAACGCGTCCTGGCTCTGATGGAAAGCGAAAACCTTTCGCCGAAAGACGCAACCATAAAAGCCATGGAACAGGTGTCCAGTGCTATTGTCGCTACGACGCTGGTTTTGCTGGCCATTTTCGTTCCGGTCGGTTTTATGGGCGGCATTACCGGTAAGATTTATCAGCAGTTTGCCGTCACCATTTCCACCTCCGTGGCATTTTCGGCCATTAACGCCCTGACATTGTCGCCGGCCTTATGCGCCACCCTGCTTCGCCCGCTGAAAGAAGTTCAGTCCGGTCCGCTGCACTGGTTTAACGTCGGCCTGAACAAGGCGCGCAATCGCTATGTGGCTCTCGTAATGATAATCGGCCGCAAAATAAGCGTCATCGCCTTAATTTTGGGCTTGCTGATTGCCGGCAACATTGCCTTTCTGAAACTGAGTCAGACGTCTTTCATCCCCAATGAAGACCAAGGTGTTATTCTAGCCAACTTCCAGCTGCCCGAGGGCGCTTCTCTGGAACGTACGCGCCAGCTCATCAAACGCCTTTACCCGGTTATGAAGGAAGAACCCGGCGTTGCCAACGTCATGAGCATTATCGGTTTCAGCCTGACCGGCGGCAGCGGTGAAAACGTTGCTTTCTCGGTCATCACGCTTGACCCGTGGAACAAACGCAACAGCGACGAGCTGTTTTCCACCAACATCCTGAACCGTATCCGCAGCAAAATTGCCAACACCCCTGAAGCCGAAATCAATATGTTTGAATTTCCGGCCATTCCGGGTCTGGGTTCCAGCGGCGGTATGGATTATCGCCTGCAGGCTTTGGACAGTTCCGATTCTAACGAGCTGTACACAACCATGCAGGGACTGCTCGGAAATCTGAACCACTCGCCGTCCATTTCCTACGCTTTCTCAACCTTCACTTCTCAAACCCCGCATATCAATATTGAGATTGAGAAAGAAAAAGCGGAAAGCATGGGAATTTCCATCGGCGACATCTATACAATTCTGCAAAATTACCTCGGTTCAACCTATGTCAACGACGTCAACTTCGGCACACAGGTTAACAAGGTTATCATCCAGTCCGACTGGCCTTACCGCAAGGATATAGATTCGATTAAAAACCTCTATGTCCAGAACAAAAACGGCGACATGGTTCCGCTCGGCACGGTGATAAAACTGACCAAGGTCTTGGCGCCGCGAACAATCGAACGCTACAACCAATACCCGGCGGCAACAATCACAGCCGTCCAGAACCAGAGCGTCAGTACCGGACAGGCCATGAACGACGTTGAAGAGCTGTCTAAAGCCCTGCCTAAAGGCTACAGCTACCAATGGTCGGGCATGAGCTTCCAGGAAAAACAGACCGAAGGCCAAATCGGCTACCTGATTGTGCTGGCAATCACTTTCGGCTACCTTTTCCTGGTAGCCCAATACGAAAGTTGGTCCATCCCGCTGCCGGTGCTGACCTCGATTACGGTTGCCATGCTCGGCGCTCTCGGCGGCCTGTTTATCGCCGGCCTGCCGCTGAGTATTTATGCCCAGTTAGGATTGATTTTGTTGGTCGGACTGGCAAGTAAAAACGCTATTTTGATTGTCGAATTCTCAAAAGAAGAACGCGAAAAAGGCGCCAGTATCGTCAAAGCGGCCGTCACCGGAACCAAGGAAAGATTCCGTGCCGTGCTGATGACGGCGTTCACCTTCATTCTCGGTGTCTGGCCGATGATTGTTGCTACCGGCGCCGGCGCGGCCAGCCGTATCGCCATCGGCGTCCCGGTTTTCTACGGCATGCTTTTGGGAACGGCCTGCGGTCTGATTGTCATCCCGCTTCTCTACATATTGTTTGAGAACCTGCGGGAAAAAACCGGCCGCAAATCAAAATCCCGCGTTTAAACCGCAAAACCCCGGAAGTTATCTTCCGGGGTTTTTTATTAAAACAACCATCAGTCATCAGTCCTATCGTCATAAAGAATGTCATCCTCGGAAGAGCGCAGCGATATCCGGGGATCCAGGTAAAAATATAGAAAAAACTAATTTTAATCGCTATAAAATTCAAAATAGAAAAATCCCTTTACATTTCCCCGCACCTCAAGTACAGTAACAAACGCAGACAGGCGTTCTGTCTGCGGTGTCTAAACAACACCTAACTGGTAAATGTCCACCTCTGGGGTGGAGTGCTGGTAATATATCGAATAACAGCGACTGTCCAGTTACAGTTGTTTAGCTCCACCGTCTTTAAATTAAAGACGGTTTTTTGTTTCATTCAAACAAGGAGCTTTAGAAAAATGAACAAAGACAAATTTTACCGTGACTTGGGAAGAAAACTCCATGACTGCCGCTTGCAACGCAATATCAGTTATGATGAAATCCCTGATAAAACCCCATACGCCATACTAACTGTCATACGTATGGAAGAAGGCAAAGCTTTGAAGAATTTCAGACTGATAAACCTCAAAGCTTATTGCGACAGCTTAAATTTTGACATGGAAATAAACCTTATCCCCAAAGAACAAACACCATAACAAAAAGGCTCGCATTGCGAGCCTTTTTTCAAACCAATCATCCATGGGTGGGATAAAGGGCTGTGCTGCGCCGTAACTTCCACACATTCCTCCGTAAAAGTTCGGAGAGTGCGTTAGATGGAGTGATTTTAACGGCGGAAGTACCGCAGCGTACACAGTAGTACGTGAGGAAACTTACGACCGGAAAAAATCGCTCCAGATGACGTGCTATACGAACTTTTAGCCCCTATTTGATGATCATCGCCGTAAACTCAGCCTCCGACACAACCTTTCCGTCAACCTTAGCCTCACCCTTGAATACATAAACCTTACCACGCTCTTTGATTTTTTCAACATGCATGAAAAGCTGGTCACCGGGTTTTACGGGCTTGCGGAATTTTACGCCGTCTATGGACATGAAGAAAACGCCAAGCTTGTTTTCTTTGTAATTTTCCATACCGGAAATAACAACCGCTCCGGCTGTCTGCGCCATAGCTTCAATCTGCAAAACGCCCGGCATTACCGGATTTCCTGGAAAATGCCCCTGGAAAAATTCCTCGTTCATGGTAACGTTTTTCAAACCGATACCTTTAACACCCGGCTCCTCGACTTCCAATCTGTCAACCAGCAAAAAAGGATAGCGGTGTGGCAGCATTTCCATAATTTCTTCAACAGTGTAAATTTTATTTTCTGACATTAGTTTTTCCTCTTTAGATACAAATTTATTTCTTTCCGACTTTTTGCAAATAGGCCACCTGGCGCATAAAGTCCTTAATTCCGACGGCCGGATATCCCATAACAATCTCTCCCGGCTTAATGTCACGCATAATACCGGATTGTGAAGCAATCTGCGCGCCGCTGCCGACAGTCAGATGGTCGGCAAAACCGGTCTGCCCGCCGCAAACGACATAATCGCCGAAAGTGCAGCTTCCGGCAATACCGGCCTGCGCCACGATAATGCAGCCGTTGCCGAACTTGTCGTTATGCGCAATCTGCACCAGATTATCCACGCGCATCCCGTCGCCGATAACAGTATCGTCCAACGCGCCGCGGTCAACGCAGGTATTGGCGCCGATTTCAACGTCATTGCCGATAATAACGCGCCCCAGCTGCGGAATGCGTTTATGCTTGCCGTCAATCATCATAAAGCCAAAACCGTCCTGGCCGATACGCGCCCCGGTATAGATATAGCAGTTGTCGCCGATAATCGCATAAGACACCGAGGCATTGGCACCGATTCTGGTGTTGGAACCGATAACGCAGCCGCGGGCAATCACCACGCCGGCTTCAATAATACAGTTTTCGCCGATTTTGACATTTTCGCCGATAACGGCATATTCACCAATAGTGCAGTTCTGCCCGATAATCGCGCTCGGATGAATCTTGGCGGTTGAAGCAATATCCGCTTTCTGCAAATATTCGCTGTAAAACTCAATATTCAGCTTCAAAAAAGCCAGCTTCGGATTTTTCGTCGTCAGAATAATAACGCCCTCAGCCACAAACGGCGCCAGCTCTTCTGTCGTCACACAGGCCGTTGCCTTAATCGCCGCGCCTTTTTCCTTGATTTTCCTGTCATAGAAAAAACAAAGCTCATGGTCGCCGGCTTTATCCATGGTCGCGATATCATTTATCGTTACCTGAGCCTTTGTACAGTCTGCCAGTTTGGCATCACAAATCTCGGCAATATGCTGCAGCGTAAATGGTCCTTTGTTTTCAAAAAAAGTCGTATCAACCATGATAACCTCAACTCATAAATTAAAAATATCTCCGGACTTTACAGACGCGTACCGAAATTCAGACGGAAAGCCTCTGTCTTGTCGTAGCTCTTCTTGGCAATCGGGAAAGCCAGGTCAACATCAATATTGCCCATCGGCGACTGCCAGGTAACACCGACACCGGCGGCGACGCGCGGTGAAGAAGAATACTCGACAATATCCGGATCAAGATTGTCAGGCTTGCCGAGAATACCGACATCTACAAACGTACGCCCCTTGACACCCAGCTCGTCCAGCCCGATCGGGAAAGACATCTCAGCGCCGGTATAAACCATCCAGTTGCCGCCCAAAGCATCGTCGGTATATTTATCGCGTGCACCGATACCGGCATATTCAAAACCGCGCATATTATAACCGCCAAGATAATAACGGTTGGACAATCTGACATCTTTGCCGCCAAAACCTTCAATATAACCGCCGTTGGCAAACAGCTTGAACGTATAGTAATCGGCAATCGTGAAATACTTATAAGCCTTGGCGTCAAACTTATAAAACTTCTCATCACCGCCCGCACCGGCAACATCATTGCCAAAGGACAGATAATAGCCTTCTTTCGGATTGATGGCGCTGTCGCGTTTGTCATAAACCAGCGTCTGCCCGAAAATGGAACCGACATAATCCCCCTGCTCTTCCTTAATATAAATGGAAGCATTCTTGTCAACGTTTTCAATCTTGTCTTTACGCAGCGTATAACGGACATACTGTGACAAATCGTCGGTATAATTCCAGCCCAGGCGCAGTCTGCCGCCGGTCGACGCACTGTCATAAGACCCTTCGTCCTGATAATCCTCGCTGGTGTGGAACAAATCGACACCGGCGCTCAGGCGGCGGCCAAGGAAATAAGGTTCGGTGAAATTAATATTATAATCCTGCGCGCGCTGCGAAACGCCGATATCAAAACCGAGCTGCTGCCCGCGTCCCTGGAAATTGTTTTCGGTAACGCCTGTTCTGACCAACGCGCCGTTAACCGTTGAATAACCGACGCCGACGTTAAAGTAACCGGTGGATTTTTCCTGAACCTTGACATTAACGTCAGCCTTGTTGCTGTCATCGCTCGGCACAGTCTGAATATCAACCTTGCTGAAATAATCCAAATTCTCCACATTACGGCGGGAAGCTCTGATTTTCGCGGCATTAAAGGCATCGCCCTCATCAATTCTGAACTCGCGGCGGATAACATCGTCATCGGTACGGGTATTGCCGCTGATGTTAATCTTGTCAACAAAGACGCGCGCCCCTTCCTTAATTCGAAAAGTCAGCACCATGGTGCTGTCCGCGGCATTGCGCTCCAATTCGGGATTAACGTCGACAAAAGCAAAACCTTTTTTGCCGAGCTCTTCGGTAATTTCATAAACCGACTTTTCCGCTTTTTCGGCATTATAGGTATCGCCGGCTTCCAGCAGCAGAACGTCTTTCAGTTCTTCGGTATTGACGTCCTTAATCTCGGAAACAATCCGAATGTCCGCCACCTGATAGCGCGGCCCCTCGTCCAAAACATAAGTCAGCACAAAAGACTTCTTGTCCGGGCTGAGTTCCGCCACCGCCGACACGACGCGGAAATCGGCGTAACCGTGTTTCAGATAAAAGCGGCGCAGCATTTCCTTGTCATAATTCGTTTTCTCGGCGTCATAATTTTCAGAGCTTGAAAAAATACGGTACCAGCGGCTTTCCTTGCTCATGATTTCCGATTCCAAATCATCGCTGCTGTAATGCGTGTTGCCGATGAAATTCACCTTGTCGATACTGGCTACCGGCCCTTCTTCAATTTCAAAGACAAGGTCGACGCGATTCTGATCGCGCTTGATGATTTTCGGATCAACCGCCGCGGCATAACGCCCGTTGCGTTTATAAACTTCCAAAATACGCTGAACATCTTCCTGCACCCGCGCTTTGTTATAAGTCGTGCGCGGCGCGGACTGAACTTCCTTTTCGAGCATGGCGGAATCAACCTTGTCGTTGCCGTCAAACACCCGCTCGTTAATCATCGGGCTTTCAATAACACTGATAATCATCCGGCCGTCCGGCGTAACGCTGAACGACACGTCCTCAAACAAACCGGTCGCATAAAGCTGTTTTAACGATTCGTCCATCTTGTCCTCGGACACGACCTTGCTTTTATCAATATCCAAATAAGACATCACCGTTTCGTTTTCGACCCGTTGCAGCCCCACAACCTGAATATCCCGGACATACACGTCGGCGGCATAGGCGTTTGCAGCCATAACCGCGCTCATCAGGCAAGTGCTAAAATACAGTTTTTTCATCAGTGTCTTATCCTTCATCTTCTATGCGAACCAACGATTAATCAAGCGGACGACGTCGTTCCATGTTGCAAAAATCATCAGAGCCATAATTAAAGCAAAACCGGTTTTAAATAAAATTTCTTTGAACTTAACACCAAGTTCTCTTCTTGTCACCAGTTCAATTAAGTTTATCACAATATGTCCGCCGTCGAGCATCGGAATGGGAAACAGGTTGATTAACCCCAGATTGATTGACAGCAGCGCCATAAAGACCACAAAATCAAGAAGGCCGTTCTGCTTGGTAATGTCCCCGGACATCTCGGCAATGCGGATAATGCCGCCGACATCCTCGCCGCCGCGCTTGCCGGTAATCATCTGCCCCACGCCGCGCAAAGTCGCCATGGTAATGTCTGCCGTTTCGACCGAAGCGTCATGCAGCGCTGCAAAAAAGCCCAGACGCTCATGGTCGACTTCCATAATGCTCAAAGATTTGATGCCCAGCATCACCTGGCTGGTTGTCGTCCCGTCGCTGTTTTTCATCTCGACCGGCACCAGATTCAGGCTGATTTCCTTTTCTGTGCCGTCGCGCAGCAGCACGACGTCGGCCTTGCCGTCAACCGCCAGCGTCACTTCATAATTAATGTCTTTGAAGTTATTAATCTTATGCCCGTTGATTGTCAGGATTCGGTCATTGGCCTGAATACCGCCCTGCTCCGCCGCGCTGCCTTTGATAACCGAGCCGACGACCGGCGGAAAGTCCATCTTGCCCAAAGCCATGAAAATGGAAGTAAACACCAAAACGGCAAACAGATAGTTTGCCGCCGGACCGGCCACCGCAATCAAAATTTTCTTAAACGGTGGCAGGAACTGAAAGACATGTTTTTTTTCTTCTTCGCTCAAGTCCTTGAGCTTTTCCGATTCGGCAGCGGAAGCGGCATCTTCGTCGCCAAAAAATTTGCAGTAACCGCCGAGAGGGACCGCAGCAATTTTCCAATGCGTCCCTTTTCTGTCCGTACGCCCCCAAAGTTCCTTGCCGAAACCGATGGAAAACTCGTCAACCTTAACGCCGAGCAGCCGCGCCACCCAGAAATGCCCGAGTTCGTGAACAAAAACCAAAATCCCCAAAAGAACCAGAAACGGCAGCACATAATATGCCATATTAATCAACCACTGCATTATAAAAACCTACTGAATATGAAAAACAACAATTGTCAAAAGCAAAGCAAACGGCGCGGCAAAAATCAGCCCGTCAATCCGGTCAAAAATACCGCCGTGCCCCGGAATAAGATTACTGGAATCTTTCAACCCCAGGCTTCTCTTGATATGGGATTCGATTAAATCGCCGATCTGGGCAATCACCGCCAAAAACGGTGCCGCAATCGTAAAGGCCGTACCCCAATAAGGTGAAAATACATAATGACCGTAAACCGCAGAAAACGCCGTTGCCAGAACCATTCCGCCGATAAGCCCCGCCCAAGTTTTGTTGGGACTGATTTTCGGCGCCAACTTCGGCCCCTTGATTGTCGTGCCGAACGCATAACCGCCGACATCAACACACCAAATCAGCAAAAAGTACCAAAACATACCGGTCATTCCCGTCAGGTAATAAAGCCAGTGCAAACAGCCCAACCCCAACGTTATATAAGGAACGCCAAGCACCAGCAGCCCGCGCCTTTTTTCGCCGCGGGACTTGTAAGCGGCCACGGCTGTCGCCGAAACAAGCGCCAGCGGAATAACAATTATATGCATCGTCCAAACCGCCGCGCTGACTGAAAATGCATAAATGGAAACATACAGGCTTTTTTTCCCGGCCGGCGCAGCCATCTCCGCCCATTCCCAGGCCAGAAGACAGCCTAAAAACATGACAAACAGGTTAAAACAGGGTATACCGATATAAATAACGGCCAGTGTTGCCGGCGCCATAACCGCCGCCGCAGCAGCCCTTTTGATTAAAGCATCTTTTTTAGACTTTTCCATATCTTCTCTCCCGGGAGTTAAAGTCTGTCATAATCGCTTCCAGTTCCTGCCCGCTGAAATCAGGCCACGCCGTCTGCGTAAAAAACAATTCGCTGTACGCAATCTGCCAGAGCAGATAGTTGCTGATGCGCTGTTCGCCGCTGGTACGGATTAAAATGTCCGGATCCGGAATATCTTTGGTGTAGAGCATAGCAGAAAATTGCGCAATATCAATATCACTTTCCGACATATCACCGTTTTTCACCAAAACGGCCAATTTTCTGGCCGCCTGAACAATTTCCTGCCGCGAACCGTAACTGATGGCAAAACACAGGGTCATGCCGCTGTTTTCCGCCGTCTGCCGTTCCAAGGCTTCCATACTGCGGACAATATCGTCAGCCAGCATCACGCGCTCGCCGATAAAACGGATTCTGATATTTTTTTCATGAAGTTCCCTGAAATCCGAATTCAGATACTGGCGCAACAACCCCATCAGCGTGTCCACTTCTTCCTGAGGACGCTGCCAGTTCTCGGTCGAAAAAGCGTAAAGCGTCAGAAACTTCACCCCCAGGCGGTTAGCCTCCTGAGCAATTTCCTTAACCTTTTCCGCCCCTTTCTTGTGACCGGCCGAACGCGGCAAAAGACGCTTCTTGGCCCAGCGCCCGTTCCCGTCCATGATAATGGCAATATGTTTTATACCGTCTGACATAACCTTAGAAATATTCATTCAAACATCAAAATATAGTAAAACCCTAACGCCCTCCTTAGCCGCTGTAAAAGTTCGGAGAGTGCGTTAGATGGAGTGGTTTTAACGGCGGAAGTACCGGAGTGTACATAATAGTACATGAGGAAACTTCCGACCGGAGAAAACCGCTCTAGATGACGTGCTATACGAACTTTTACTTTAAAGGCGGAGTTTGAGGCTAATAGTAAGATTTTAGGGCGGCGAAAGCGGAGTGTACACAGTAGTACATGAGCATTTCGCCGACCCGCTAAATCTGTACTAGTAGCCCAAAATACGCCTTTAAACCACCAGGATGTCCTTTTCCTTCTGCGCCAACATCTCTTCAATCTTTTTGATTGAGTCGTCGGTCAGCTTCTGAATTTCATTTTCGTAACGCTTTTCGTCATCTTCGGAAATGGCATTGTCTTTCTTCAGCTTTTTGACTTCATCAAGCGCTTCGCGGCGAAGGTTGCGAATGGCAACTTTGTTGTTCTCGGCATACTTGCCGGCAATCTTGGTCAGTTCTTTTCTTCTTTCTTCGCTGAGCGGCGGAACGGGAACGCGGATAAGCTGGCCGTCGGAAGCCGGGTTTAAGCCCAATTCCGATTCCATAATCGCTTTTTCAACCGCTTTGGCCAACCCTCTGTCCCATACGGAAACGGAGATGGTGCGCGCGTCAGGCGTTGACACCGTGCCGACTTGAGACAAGGGCGTCATGCTGCCGTAGGCTTCAACCATAATGCCGTCCAGCAGGCTGACATGGGCGCGACCGGCGCGCAAACCGCCGAAATCGTTTTTCAGGGCGTCCAGCGTCTTGTCCATTTTAGACTTTGCTTCGTTTTTAATACTCGTAAAATCTGTCATGTTTATTTTTACCTCTTAAGTTTTTGATAAAAGCATAATTATTTATTTTCGCCGCTTTGGCAAGCAGTTTTTCGCGCCGCGGCGGATTTTATTTAATCAGCGTAAATTTCCCCTTGCCGCAAACTGCCTTAAACAGGGCGCCTTTCTCGTGCTGGGAAAAGACCATAACCGGAATTTTGTTTTCCCGCGCCATGGCAATCGCCGTCATGTCCATAACCCCGAGCTGCTTCTCAATCACCTCATCATAAGAAACCTCGTCATAGCGTTTGGCATCCGGATTCTTTCGCGGGTCGGAATCATACACGCCGTCAACCTGCGTAGACTTCATAATCACGTCGCACTGCATTTCCGAAGCGCGCAAAACCGCGCCCGTGTCCGTGGTGAAAAAGGGGTTGCCCGTCCCGCCGGCAAAAATAACAATGCGCTTTTTTTCCAAATGACGCTGCGCCCGGCGGTAGAGGTAGCTCTCGCAAACCTGGGGAATTTGCAGACCGGACATCACCCGCACCGGCAGCCCGGCTTCTTCCATAATATTCTGCACATAAACGGCGTTCATCACGGTCGCCATCATGCCGACATAGTCGCCGACCGTGCGGTTAATCCCCTTGGAGGCTTCTTTCACGCCGCGGAAAATGTTTCCGCCGCCGACCACAATGCAGATTTCCACGCCGGCGTCATAAATCTCTTTAATTTCCGCGCACAGCTTCTTGACCGCATCGGCCGAAATGCCGAAATTCTGGTCGCCCATCAGCCCCTCGCCGGAAACCTTCAACAAAACCCTTTTAAATGCAGGCTTCATGCCGCCTTCTCCTAAAAAAACAGTTAACCTGCCGTTTATATTAGCCGATTATTCGGCGTTGTCACCCCATTTATTGCGTTTTATGCAGATTAATTGCGCGTCCGGCCATGCACAGCCGCCGCAAAATAGGGTTGAAAAAAAATACCGATAAGTTTAAGAATATGAAAAAACAAACAATTACTTATAAATAAGGATAACACGCATGAGCATTACCATTTATTTCATCTTGTCCGCTGTCGGCGGCTACCTGCTCGGTTCAATCCCTTTCGGCCTGGTCCTGACCAGAATTTGCGGCCTCGGCGACATCCGTAAAATCGGCTCCGGCAACATCGGCGCCACCAACGTCCTCCGCACCGGGCGCAAAGACCTGGCGTTGCTGACTGTTATCCTTGATGCCTCCAAAGCCGGTTTTGCCGCCTGGCTGGCCGGATACCTCGCCCCTCAAGCTTACTGCAGCCTGTTCGGCTTTATCACCACGGTTGCCGTCGTTGCCGGACTGATTGCCGGCGTCATGGGCGTCATCGGCCACAACTTCCCCGTCTGGTTAAAATTCCGCGGCGGCAAAGGCGTCGCCTCCGCTTTCGGCTTCATCGTCGTCACCCAATGGCAGCTCGGCGTAATTGCTCTGTGCGTCTGGCTGATAACGGCATTCACAACGCGCTATTCTTCCCTCTCGGCAATTCTGGCCGCCGTTTCCGTTCCGTTTTTCGCCTTTTTCATGTCAGACCCGGTACATGCCGCATTTTACAGCGCCATCGCCCTGCTGGTGCTGATTCGCCACCATGCCAACATCGCCCGGCTGATAAAAGGCACCGAAAGCAAAATCAGCTTTAAGAAAAAAGCCTGAGCGCATGGAGAAAAAAGAGCTTATAAATCGGATTCGCCTGATTAACAGCGAAAATGTCGGACCGGTCACCTTCTACAGGCTGCTCCGCAAATTCGGCAGCGCTGCGGAAGCCCTGTCCAACCTGCCCGAACGCAGTAAAACTTTTACCGAAAGACAGGCCGCCGCGGAAATAGAACGCGCTGACGCCCAAGGCATCCTACTGCTCACACCCGAAGATAAGCTCTACCCTGAAAATCTCCGCCAGCTTAATGACGCGCCGCCGATTCTCTATGTCCGCGGTAATGCCGAACTCCTCAACCACCCGCTGTCCGTATCCGTCGTCGGCGCCCGCAATGCTTCCGTCAACGGCCGCAAACTGGCTTCAAGGCTGGCTTATGACCTAACGGACAATGACGTCCTGATTATTTCCGGCATGGCCCGCGGCATCGATTCCGCCGCGCACAAAGGCGCCATGTATGCCAAAGGGCAGCAAGGCCCGACCATTGCCGTGCTCGGAACCGGCGTTGATGTCCCCTACCCTTCGGAAAACCGCGAACTTTACGAACAGATTGCCGCTCAGGGCGCCATCGTGTCGGAACTGCCGCTCAGCACCAAACCGCAGGCCAACAACTTTCCCCGCCGCAACCGCATCGTCGCCGCTCTGTCCTCGGGAACGCTGGTCGTCGAAGCCAATCTGAATTCCGGCTCGCTGATTACCGCCCGCCTGGCTTTGGAACAGGGCAAGGAAATATTTGCCGTCCCCGGGTCGCCGCTTGACGGCCGTTCCTTAGGCACCAACAAACTCATCAAAGAGGGCGCCGTGCTGGTTGAAAGTTATGAAGACGTCCTGACCAATCTCAACCTCAACAGCGGCCGGGCAATCCGCCCGCTTCCCGCCGCAAGGGAATTGGAATTATTTGATAAACCGCTTGACAAAGTAAAAAATAATGCCGATATTCCTCAAAAGAAAACCGCGCCGCTGACCGAGTTTCTGACTTATGACGGCGTGTATGTCGACGAGCTTATCCGCTCTTCGGGACTGTCTGCAGCGGAGCTTTCCGTTGCCCTTCTTGAACTGGAAATGGATAATAAAATCGAACGCCAACCCGGCAACAAAGTCGCTTTAATAAAAAGATAAGGTGGAATAAGAACGATGAAATTAGTTATTGTGGAATCTCCGGCCAAAGCCAAAACCATCAATAAATATCTGGGCGATGACTACAAGGTTCTTGCCAGTTTCGGACACATCCGCGACCTGCCGAGCAAAGACGGTTCGGTTAACCCTGACGAAGATTTCGCCATGACTTGGGAGCTCAGCCCCGGCGGCAAAAAACGCGTTCAGGACATTGTCAAAGCCGTCAAAGACTGCGACACCATCATCCTCGCCTCCGACCCGGATAGAGAAGGAGAAGCCATTGCCTGGCACGTTCTGGAAGAATTAAACGCCCGTAAAGTCATCAAAGGCAAAAAAATCGAGCGCGTCGTTTTCCACGAAATCACCAAACACGCCGTTACCGAAGCCATCCAAAACCCGCGGCAGATTGACGACAATCTGGTTTCCGCCTACATGGCGCGCCGCGCTTTGGACTATCTGGTAGGCTTCACCCTGTCTCCGGTTTTGTGGCGCAAACTCCCCGGCTCAAAATCCGCCGGCCGTGTCCAGTCCGTTGCCCTGCGTCTGGTCTGCGAACGCGAAACGGAAATCGAAAAGTTTAAACCCGAGGAATATTGGACCATTGACGTTGACGTCCTCACCTCCAAACAGGCGCTGATTACCACGCACCTCATGCAGTTGGACGGCAAAAAGCTCGAAAAGTTTGACCTCAAACAGCAGGGTTCCGCGGAAGAAGCCAAAGCCAAAATTGAAGCGCAGGAATTCGCCGTATCCAACGTTGAACGCAAAAAAGCCAACCGCTACCCGGCGCCGCCGTTCACCACCTCGACCCTGCAACAGGAAGCCGCCCGCAAACTGCGTTTTTCGGCCAAACGAACCATGCAGATTGCTCAAAAGCTCTACGAAGAAGGGTTGATTACCTATATGCGTACCGACGCGGTCAACCTCTCGCAGGAAGCCATATCCGCCTGCCGCGAAGCCATCCTCAAATATTTTGGCGAAGACTACCTGCCCAAACAGGCCAAAGAATATAAAACCAAGAGCAAAAACGCGCAGGAAGCGCACGAAGCTATCCGCCCGTCCAACGTGATGAACACGCCGAAAAAGCTTGAAACCAAACTTGATGCCGAAGCGCACAAGCTTTATGAACTCATCTGGAAACGCACCATCGCCTGCCAGATGAACCCGGCGGTTATGGATAAAGTGGCAATTGACTTTCTGTCGCAGGACAAACTCATCCTCCTCCGCGCCAACGGCCAGGTTATCGCTTTTGACGGTTTCCTCAAACTTTATCAGGAAAGCAAGGACGATTCGGATGAGGATGACGAAAACCGTATTCTGCCGAATGTCGAAACCGGCGAAGCCGTTACCAAAGGCGAAATCCGCACCGACCAGCATTTCACCACGCCGCCGCCGCGTTTTACCGAAGCAAGTCTGGTTAAAAAGCTTGAAGAACTCGGCATCGGCCGCCCGTCTACTTATGCGACGATTATTTCCGTTTTGCAGGAAAGAAAATACGTCCGCGTTGAAAAACTGCGCTTTATTCCTGAAGACCGCGGCCGCATTGTCACCGTATTCCTTGAAAACTTTTTCAAAAAATATGTTGAATACGACTTCACCGCGCAGCTTGAAGAATTTCTTGATGACATTTCCGCCGGCGAAATGGAATGGAAAAAGCTCCTGACCGGATTCTGGAACAAGTTTATCAAAAACGTTGACGCCGTCAAACCGCTGCAAATTACCGAAGTCATCGACCGCATTGACGAAGCCTTGTCATACCACCTCTTCCCGCCGCGCGAGGACGGTTCAGATCCCCGCACCTGCCCGGAATGCGGCAAAGGCAAACTGAGTGTCAAATTCGGCAAATTCGGCGCGTTTATCGGCTGTTCAAATTACCCCGAATGCAAATACACCAAACCGCTGACCGATGTCAAGGAAGAAGAACAAAGCGACACGCCCAAAGCGCCGGCGCCCGAAGACAAAGTTCTCGGTGAGATGAACGGCCTGAAAGTCTACCTGAAAAAAGGGCCTTACGGTTTCTACGTCCAGCTGGGCGAAGACGCCACCGCCACCACCGAAAAACCCAAGCGCTGCTCCCTGCCGAAAAACATCGCGCCGGAAGAAACAACCTTTGAACAAGCCTCCCGCCTGCTCAGCCTGCCCTTTGACTTAGGCGAAGGCATCACCGTCAACACCGGCAAATTCGGCCCTTATATCAAACAGGGCGGAAAATCAAAATCCTTAACCGGCGCGGACACTATTTTCAACATCACGCTGGAAAGAGCCAAAACCATTTTGGCCGGCGCGGCGGAACGCCCGGTCGGCACGGTGCTCGGCCAACATCCCAAAGACAAAGCCGACGTCACCTTGAACAACGGCCGTTACGGTCCTTATATCAAATGGGGCAAAAACAACTACGCCATTCCCAAAGAATATAAAGGCAAAGAAATCAGCCTCGATGACGCCCTGAAAATCATCGAAACCAAGAAATAGATATCCCCCAGTAAACTGGGGGTTCTATATCAGCTACAAACCTAACGGTTTGACCACGCTCGTTGGCGTGGAACGGTGTCTAACAACACCTTAGCATTCAGCCCCGAGTAAACTCGGGGTTTTCTGTAAGGAAACTAATAAACATAATCCCCGCACAAAAAATGCGGGGATTTTTTAAGCTTTTATATGGTTAAAACTTACTCACAAATTTCGCTATAACTATCGGAATG
>JAUNPO010000133.1 GCA_030536665.1 Pseudomonadota bacterium | reverse complement strand
ACGTTATACCATGTGCCGTTGGCAGAGGGGATAATACCTTCCGGGTCGGTCAGTTTTATCAGTTTGGAGCCGGGGGAGGTTTCATCAATATTGCGGGCGAGGAAATTGTTGACTTTATTGTTGCGGTCAGTGATGTAAAAGTCCGTATTTTCCATATGCAGCTTTTCCAGCTCGCCTTTTTTGGGCAGGGTGATGTCCAAAGAGATGGTGTCGTCAATTTGGCTGAGATTGGGGATGATAATCAACATTCCCAGCAAAACGGCGGCAATGCTGGGAAGCAGAAGCTTCATCATTTTGATGATATGGGTATGTTTGGCGAAGGCATCTTCTTTGTTTTGTTGAGGGTGCCTGCCGGTATTGTTGAAATACGAATCGATATTTTTCTGACTGGCCAAGTCTTATGCTACTCCCAGTTTTAAGCAGTCATGCAAGTGGATGATACCGACCGGACGTTTGTTGTCGATGACAAACAGCTGGGTAATCCCTTTGCCGGTATTGTTCATGATGTTTATGACTTCACCCAGCAAAATGTCTCCCGATATGGTTTTAGGATTGGGGGTCATAATGTCTTTGGCCATCATGTTCATGATGTTGTTTGACATATAACGGCGCAAGTCGCCGTCGGTGATAATCCCGACAAGTTCGCCCTTGTCATTGATGACGCCGACACAGCCCAGCATTTTGGAAGTCATGGTCAATAGCGTATCCTGCATGGGGGTGTTTTCCGCGACCAGAGGCATTTCGCCGCCTTTGTGCATGATGTCGGAAGCTTTTTGCAGAAAGGCTCCGAGTTTTCCGCCGGGGTGGCGCTGTTTGAAATCCGTTTGTGAAAATCCGCGGCGTTCAAGCAAGGCGATGGCTAAGATGTCGCCCAGGACGATTGTAGCTGTTGTCGAGGAAGTCGGCGCCAGACCCAAGGGGCAGGCTTCGCCGTCGTTGGGAAGTTCCAGCCAGATGTCGGCGGCTTTCCCCAAAGCGCTGTCTTTGTTTTTAGTCATACCGATAAGCGGGATGCCATAACGTTTGCAATAAAATAAAATGTCGGAAAGTTCTTTGGTTTCCCCTGAGTTTGAAATGGCAACAACACAGTCTTTTTTGGTAATCATACCGAGATCGCCATGACTGGCTTCCCCCGGATGCACGAAAAATGACGGTGTACCGGTGGACGCCAGCGTTGCGGCAATTTTGCTGCCGACGTGGCCTGATTTGCCCATACCGGTAATGATGACGCGTCCTTCGGTTTTCTGCATAATGTCCAAGGCTTTGGAGAGGCTGTCGTTGAGGTTGCCTTCCATCATGCGCAAGGCTTCAATTTCTTTATCTATCGTATGTTTTGCGGACAAGATATCCGGATTTTCATTGTCTGTCATCGTTATTCCTCAGGATAATAACATAAAGTATAGTTTTGAAAGTATTATTTTCTTCCGCATAAAGCAAGCATTTTTTTATTTATAAACGCGCAGGACATCTCCGGTGACGGTCCATTCCGTCCGATGATAAAAAGGAAGCAGGCTGATGGTGTTGTGTTCAAGGGTGACATTACCCATATAATCTCCCTGATATTGTCTGACCAGGCGGGTAATCATATCGTCTATTTTCGGTGTTTGGCCAAAAGGAATCATCAATATTTTCTGTTCGGCCGAGGAAATGGAAACCTGTTCGGCGACGGTTTCGTTGGTTATTGCCAAATTATAAAGGCTCATCGGCGAAGCGGCGATGACGCCATAACTGCCGTTTGTTGTTGTGCAGGCGCCGAGTATTAAACAGGAAGCGAGGCAAACAGTTTTAATCATTGAAAAAGGTCTCCTTCAATCATCGGCGCCAGGCTGACGGCATCTCCGGTTACCGTAATTGTATTGCTGCCAAAAAAGAAAAACCACTGACCGGAATATTCGGCTTTGGCATTGACGAGGATATCGGCGTCATATTTTAACAGGGCGTTTTGCACGGCATTTTCCAGCGAGGGATAACCGTCGGGAAAGAGGAAGTATACCTTGCGGCTGTCCGAACCGACAACGCCGGTTTTAATTTTGGCTTTTTCCAGTTGTACGGTTGTCAGGTTGGTGATTTCGGGGGAAACGATGCCGAATTCGGCAAAACGGTGCTGGCTGCAGGCCGAGAGCAGCAAAAAGGAGGCGGTGATTGTTTTTTTGAGCAAATTATCTCTCCCGAAAAGCGGTTTTATAGACTCAAATGGACTCAAATCAGGCGACTCCGATGTTGCGACTCGGCTTCTCTGTCTGAATCTCAGACGGACTTTTAAATGAGTATGCGCGTAAAGCTTTAAAAGAAGGTTAAATTTTTTTAGACTCAAAAATGATTTTTTTGTAAAAAAGCTGTTGACTTAAAGGGAAAGAATAATTAGTATGCACTCAATCTTTTGAAACAGAAGTGTGAAAAGGAGAGAATAAAATTTGTTTAAATTAAGCCTCAGGCTTTGATTTTTATGAGTTTTTCCTGTTTCGCAAGGCAGTGATGCGTTGTGAATCGGGCTTTTTTGTTTAATTTAATAAAATTTAATTAAGGAAATTAGTGATGCCTACAATTAATCAGTTAATTCGTAAATCACGAACACCCAAAGTAAAGAGAAACAAAGTTCCGGCTTTGAAAGCGTGCCCACAGAAACGCGGTGTTTGTACAAGGGTTTATACAACTACCCCGAAAAAACCGAACTCCGCTTTGCGTAAAGTGGCCCGTATTCGTCTTACAAACGGCTTTGAAGTAATCAGCTATATCCCTGGTGAAGGTCATAACTTACAAGAACACTCAGTGGTGCTGATTAGAGGCGGCCGTGTAAAGGACTTGCCAGGTGTTCGCTATCATATCATTCGTGGTACCTTGGATACTCAAGGTGTTTCTAAACGTCGTCAACGTCGTTCTCTGTACGGCGCAAAGAGACCTAAGTAAGGAGTAATGAAAGATGTCACGTCGTCATACTGCAGAAAAAAGAATCGTACTGCCCGACGCTAAATATCATAACGTCGTCGTTACGAAATTTATTAACAATGTTATGGAGCATGGTAAAAAAGCCGTTGCCGAAAAAATCGTTTATTCGGCTTTTGATATTATTGCCCAGAAATCAAAACAGGATGCTTTGAGCGTCTTTAACGAAGCTATTGAAAATGTTAAGCCGATGGTTGAAGTTCGTTCCCGTCGTGTCGGCGGTGCAACCTACCAGGTTCCGTCAGAAGTCAGAGCTGAACGCCGTCAGGCTTTGGCAATCCGCTGGATTGTCGGTGCCGCCCACAAGCGTTCGGAAACAACAATGACCGAAAGACTTGCCAACGAATTGTTGGATGCTTATGCCAATAAGGGTTCCGCCGTTAAAAAGCGTGAAGATACCCATAAGATGGCTGAAGCTAACAAAGCTTTCTCTCACTTCAAGTTCTAACGGTAACACAGGGAAAATACAATGGCTCGTACACATAAATTGGAAATGTATAGAAACATCGGTATCATGGCTCACATTGATGCCGGTAAAACAACGACTACCGAACGTATTTTGTACTATACCGGTGTTAACCACAAAATCGGTGAAACGCACGAAGGTGCCGCTACCATGGACTGGATGGAGCAGGAACAGGAACGCGGTATTACCATTACTTCCGCTGCGACGACCTGTTTTTGGAAGGGACACAGAATTAACATCATTGATACGCCGGGACACGTTGACTTCACGGTTGAAGTTGAACGTTCTTTGCGTGTTCTTGACGGTGCTATCACTGTTTTTGATTCAGTTGCCGGTGTTGAACCGCAGTCTGAAACCGTTTGGCGTCAGGCTGACAAATATGGTGTTCCTCGTATTTGCTTCTGCAATAAAATGGACCGTATCGGCGCCAATTTCTACCGTTGTCTGGATATGATTGTTGACCGTCTGGGCGCCCGCCCGATGGCTCTGCAACTGCCAATCGGCGCGGAAGCCGAATTCCGCGGCGTTGTTGATTTGCTGAACATGAACGCAATCATTTATACCGGTGATACGGCTGATTCTCCGATTGAGATTCAGGAAATTCCGGCTGATTTGAAAGAAAAGGCTGAACAGTATCGTCATGAACTGGTTGAAATGGCTGTTGAAGAAGACGAAGATGCCATGAACGATTATCTGGAAGGCAACGAAGTTTCTGTTGAAACTTTGAAGAAATGTATCCGCAAAGGTACTTTGGCTCAGGATTTTGTGCCGGTATTCTGCGGTACGGCTTTCAAAAACAAAGGTGTTCAGCCTTTGTTGGATGCCGTTATTGATTTCTTGCCGTCTCCGGTTGATATTGCTTCCATTGTCGGCGTTAATCCGAATACGGACAAAGAAGAAGTCAGACATCCGGCTGATGATCAGCCTTTGGCTGCTTTGGCGTTCAAAATCATGAACGACCCGTTTGTCGGTTCTTTGACGTTTACGCGTATTTATTCCGGTACAATGATGGCAGGTTCCTATGTCTATAACTCTGTTAAAGACAAGAAGGAGCGTGTTGGCCGTATGTTGTTGATGCATGCCAATAAACGTGAAGATTTGAAAGAAGCCAATGCCGGCGATATCGTTGCTTTGGCTGGTTTGAAAGATACGACAACCGGTGATACTCTGTGCGATCAGGCTCATCCGATTGTTCTTGAGAACATGATTTTCCCTGATCCGGTTATTGAATTGGCTGTTGAACCGAAGACAAAAGCAGACGTTGAAAAGATGGGGTTGGCTCTGTCCCGTTTGGCGATGGAAGATCCGTCATTCAAGGTTTCTTCCGATCCGGATTCCGGTCAAACCATTATTAAAGGTATGGGTGAACTTCACCTGGAAATTAT
>JAUNPO010000132.1 GCA_030536665.1 Pseudomonadota bacterium | reverse complement strand
GGCAAAAACCGGATGTTCGGAAAATTCGCGCTGCATTTGCAACAAAGCGTTGCGCACCTCCGGATAGGCAGACACAATCGAGGCGTTCTGACCACCTTTCGGACCGCGAAATTCGGGATTTTCAGAAAGCTTCATCATTTTTGGGAAAGTCAGCCGGCGGGCTACCGCAGCGGCGGCTTCCTTATCCGCCACATCCTGATTATTTTCCATCATTTCAATTCCGACAGCCCGATAAACCATTCCGGTATCAAAATAAGCCAGACGGTATTTTTTCGCCAAAACCGCTGCCAGAGTACCTTTTCCGGCAGCAGCCGGGCCGTCAATGGTAATAATCATCTTATTTTCCCTTTTTGTTACAAAAACTTAACATAAATCTGCTTTATCTAATATCATAATTGTGTTATTATACAAATATAAAATAAAAAAGTTCAACGCTTTTAAATATATTTACTTTTTATATTATGTTGTTTATAAGCGAGGGTATGATGAGGTACTCTGTAAAAATATTAATCACCGTTATTTTCAGCATTCTGGCTTTTGCCAATGCCGCTAATGCCGGACTGATTATTGAAAGCGCCGATCAGGTCTTGGGAAAACAGATCTATGAACCGGGCTTTGGTACTTCTCGTAATTCCGCTCCGCAGCAGCCCTCCGTTATTTACAACGACAAAAACAGCAGCAAATACCGTTTTAATTATGATCAGGAAGCCGTTCCGGCTCCGGTTGCCGAAGAAGAGCAAGTCCAACAGCCGGAAATTCAGGTTGTCGACCTGATTAAATATACAACGACCCTGGTTCTGAGCGAAGGACAGTTTCTGGCAGTCAGACTGGACGAAGAAGCCTCTGCCAAGTGGAATTTTGAAAACAGAGGCCGTTCTTTGGAATTTGTCAAGAGTGAAAAGAGAGGCGATATTGTTATCATGCTTTACAGAGCAAAAGCTTTCGGAAACAGCAGAGTAAATTTTGACAAGATGGAAAACGGCCTGGCCGTCGCCTCCAAAGTATTACAGATTAAGGTTTTATAACAGTGGCCAGAAAAAACAGAATCAGATTATACATTGACACCGCGCTGGATAACGGCTTTGAGATTAAACTAAACGACTCTCAAAGCCATTATCTTTTGCATGTGATGAAACTGTCCGCCGGGGACGAACTCCTTGCTTTCGACAATCGCAGCGGCGAATATTTATGCTCCGTCAAGGACGTTGCCAAGAAAAGCGTCACACTAAATATTCTGAACAAGACCCGAGGCTTTTTCCGGCCGCCGGATGTTTGGATGCTGTTTGCGCCGGTCAAAAAAGACCAAACGGATTATATCATCCAAAAAGCGACGGAACTCGGCGCAACAGCCCTTGTTCCGGTCATAACCTCAAGAACCATTGCCGATAAGGTTCGCACAGACCGTTTTAAGGCACAGGCCATAGAAGCCGCAGAACAATCAAGACGGATTGATATTCCCGAAATATTTGAGGCTGTTTCCTTTGACAAGCTGTTATCTGACTGGGACGGGGAGAGAAAACTGTTTTATATGGATGAAACCGGCGCCGGCGATACTATATTTAAGGCATTCTCGGAAGCTGCCCGGCAAAACAGTGACAAAACGGCTTTATTAACCGGGCCGGAAGGCGGCTTCAGCGAAGCCGAGCTGACGTCGCTGCGCCACGCCGCATTCAGCCGCGGCGTTTCCATGGGAGAGAGAATCCTCAGAGCAGAAACCGCCGTTGCCGCCGCCTTGGCGTGTTGGCAGGCGATTGCCGGAGATTGGAACAAGGAGCGGTAAAAATTATGAGAATTCTGATTGCGGACGATCATGAGCTTTATTTGAAAGGACTGGAATTTGTCCTTGATAATTTTGACGCCGATATGCAGTTTGTTACGGCGCACAATTACGTTGAAATTTTTGAGATTCTCAAACAAGACCGGGCTTTTGACCTGATTCTGACAGATTTGGCCATGCCCGGCGGAAAATGGCTGGATTCCATAAAAAAAATTCATGAATATGCTCCTGAAACACCGATTATTGTCTTATCCGCGGTATTTGACCGTGAAATCGTCCAGCAGACAATAGAAACCGGCGTTTCCGGTTATATCAGCAAAACATCTTCCAATGCCACGCTTATTGACGCAATACATCTGGTCTTGTCCGGCGGCGTCTATATCCCCGAAGAGCTTTTGAGCGACATGCCTTCCAGCGACGCGGTAGATCAACTAAAATCCGAGAACAAGAAGAACCTGACGCCGCGGCAGATTGATGTTTTGAAGCTGATTGCCAAAGGCGAAGCCAACAAGCAAATCGCTTATGAACTCGGCCTGTCGGAGGGAACGGTTAAGTTGCACATTACCGCAATTTTGAAAATATTAAACGTTTATAACCGTACGGGAGCCGTCATTGAAGCAACCAAACAAGGGATAATAACACAAAATGACCTTAATGTTTAACAAAGAAACGCCGGATTCCTACAAAAATGTTCTCGGAGCTGAAAAGTTTTTGCATTTATGGCAGGAATATTTGACTGACGCCGAAAGTAAATTAAAAAAAATAGACGCTCTTGTTCAAAACAAAAACTGGCCTGATTTGCGCATCATCTTTCACAGCCTAAAATCATCGTCGCTTATTTTTGGACTTGACAAATTTTCTAAATTGTGTACAAAAATAGAGAATTACATCGTTGACGGCGTTTTTGATGATGAACTTTTGTCCGATATCAACAACAGCAAAAATTTGTGGCTGGAAAGCATTGAGGAAGTCAAAGCCTATTTTCAGCCCTAACATAGCAGGACTGAACAATGGCACAGGCAATAAAATCCCGAGAATATGTAAAACTTCCGGTTAATGTCAAAGGCATATATGACTGGCTTTATAACAAAAAAGATGTTTATGACTTTTTTGACAATCAGTTATGGGTGAACTGCATTACGCTTGGTTTTCATAAAAAGCTGGTCGACAGCGTTGCCAAAGAGTTAAGACCCGGACAGCAGGTTTTGCAGTTTGGCGGAACATTCGGTTTACAAATTGAAGAAGCGGCTTATGAAATCGGCGACAGCGGCGAACTGACACTTATTGACAATAATAAAAAGCAGTTAAAACGCTGCGAAAAAAAGTATGATTACCTGTTCACCAATATCAAATACAAACTTGCCGACGTTACCGAATTTCAAACGGATAAAAAATACGACTGCGTTATTTGTTATAATCTGCTGCATGAGCTTCCTCCCCTGTCTAAAGTGCAAACTGTCAGCAATGCCCTGAAAGCGTTAAAACCCGGCGGAAAAGCCGTTTTTGTCGACTACCATAATCCGGTTAAATGGCATCCGCTGCGTTATTTTATGAGAATGTTTAACCGTCTGTATCAGCCGTTTGCCGAAAAAATCTGGGAAAGGAGCATTGATACTTACGCTCAAAATGTTGATGTTACCGATTACACCTGGACCAAAAGCATCTACGGGCTGGGCATGTATCAAAAAGTTACCGCGACAAAGCGCGGCAACCTTGGTTAATATATTCTTGTTTTTATTTGAAGAAATTTGTTTCAAAAATCTTCATTTGCTGCCCGAATTCCGAAGTGGAAGAAAAATCAGGAGAGCCGATGCGTGTCCATGAACCGGTTGGAACATCTGTACCATAACAAACTCGTCCTTGAGTACAAATACCGGAACCTGTAAAGATGTTGCTTTTATTAGCTGTTGCAGCATATTTTCCACTAACAGTCATTATACGACTTCCTTCAACATAAGAGAAAAAAGGATCTCTAATAAACGCATATGTATCTCTGGAATCTATCCTGATATTGAGTTCTACATTTGCAGACTTTATATCTACCATCACTCCACTCCCATTGAAAGCTTCAACATTTGGAGTATTGGTCCAAATATTCATTTTCGTACTGTCTGTTATGGAGATATTGCTAACTTCAACGGCCTCACCTTCACCGCCCGCTCCTCTCATATCCATGTTAACTACACTATCCCCTGTAATTATAATTTTTGAATAATAAAAACCTCTATTGTTTCCTCCTTTCGCTTTTAGATTAAGTTTTGTATCACTCATGCTAATTGCAGCTCCATAGATACCTATGGAACCAGGTGTATAGATATTTACCATCCCAGACATTGTTGATGTAAAAGAAGTAGAAGTCGCCTGAACAGCCATTCCATAATTTGAAGAAATTTTCATATTCATATTTCTGATATCGGTGCTTCCTTTGAGGTAGAGCGGGGTGTTGAGCAGCGTTATGTCTGAAATTTTGGTATTGTTTGAGGTATACAGATAATTGTTCAGCGTCAGCGTATAACATTGATTCAACTGATTTTTATAATCATTGCTTTCGGAAGTCAGCTTCAGAAAATATCCGATACTGACAAGGTTTTGTCCCGGTTTTAACGTCAGGCTTGTCGGACAGGTCAGCGTTTTCATCAGGACGATATTCCCCGTTTCTCCGGAATTAACAGCCGATGTCAGGTCGTCACAAGAATAAACAAGCTTAAGATAGCTGGCATTTTTCGGCATGGTAAAGTTCGCGCAAGTGATGTTGTTTTCATCCAACTCACACTGCTTATATTTCCCATTACAGACATCGCCGGTAAGTTTATGCGGCGCCGGGCAGTTGGAACTGTCGTAAACATATTCGGCGCTGCAACAATTTTTGCAAGATGAATAAGTCGTCTGTCCGTTGACGGTGCAAGAAGTTGCGCCGGCCGCCCCGCCGCATTCGCAGGATTTATAAGAACTCGGACATTGGCAGGAAGCATATTTCCCGCTGCAAGCCTCTCCCACACCCGTTTGCGGATAGGTGCAGGTGACAA
>JAUNPO010000131.1 GCA_030536665.1 Pseudomonadota bacterium | reverse complement strand
TATTCGAAGTTTCATGTCGGAGCGGCAGCCTTGCTGGAGGACGGCACGATCGTAACCGGCAGTAATCAGGAGAATGCCGCTTACCCTTCCGGTTTGTGTGCGGAGCGCGTGGCGTTGTTTCATGCCGGCCATAAATATCCGGATATTGCCGTTGTCGCTCTTGCTATTGCTGCCGCCACGAATGGTAGCCAGGTCGAGAGCATTTCCCCTTGTGGTGCCTGCCGCCAGGTTTTGTTGGAGGCGGAACAGCGTTATGGCAAGTCAATGAAGGTCTTGTTGTGTGGTACAAAAGAAGTAGTGGTGGCGGAGAGTGCCGAATCGCTGTTGCCACTTTGTTTCGGGGCGAAAGATCTGAAAGATGATTAAAAAGAAAAAGAGGCACAAGCCTGGGGAGGTGATAAATTAGCTTACTGCTTCCTGGCGGCGGTGTGCCTCTTGTGCGCTGTTGTTATGCGCATTTTCTTAATTGTCAAATATCCGGATCAATAGGTTCGACCTTCAGAGGTTCCAGGTTGTTTTCTGCTCCCGGATAACCTATGTTTTGGTTAATCACGCCTCCTGTGTTACTTGTGATAGCGGTTTCAGGAATCGGCCATAAAATGTGGTGTACGCTCATGCGGTATTCACCGTTCGGAATTTTAACACCCTTATTGAAGAAATTATTCTTGACGGAAACCCAATCGAAATAGAAGTTTACGCCGGTATCTTTGCAGTTCGTACCGATACCACCCGGTCCTGAAATATTATCCAATTTATACACACGTCCGTCCAAAGCTTCGCATGCCTTACCGGTCTTGGCATACAAATAGGAGATACGGACCAATTCGACATGGCGGTTTTCTTCGTAATACAATTCCCTGGCTCGTTCGGCAAGTACGTCGGCAATACCGACGGTTCCGTTTAGAGGTTCCGCACCGGCACGTTCACGGACAACATTCAGCATTGCAGCTTCATTTGCCATATCGCCTTTCCAATAATAACATTCTGCCAACATCAAGTAAACTTCTGCAGAACGATAAATATACCAAGGTGTTTCTCCTCCTTGGAAATCCTGAGTCTTTGTTGGATCAGGGACGAATACTTTATAATGTGGCCACATGTACCAGCAACGGATGGAATCGGCGACAGAAAGGTCAACCGGGCGAATCAAGTTTTGTCCGTAATAAGAATTGTTCGATTTCTTCAAGCCGGGATCGTTATAGCGTAAATCTTCCATCCGCTTCCAGCTATCATGATTGAATGGTCCGCGTAAGTCGTTCTTTTCTTTTTCAGTCCAAATTTCGTATTGGTAATAATTGGTTGGGCGTAACGTTCCGATACCGCGACCGTATTGGGTGTCGTTATCGATTTCCGTATTTTTGTCCGCTCCGTCGGGTGCAATGGCAGTGCCACTTTTCCCGTCAGGTGTCTTAATGGCACCACCTTTTGCCCAATAAGGCACAGCATTACGCATGGTATAAATACGGTTGTCTTTATCCAATGGGGTGGTCGTTGGATGGGCGACCACATACATGATACCTTCCGTGTTGTTCATGTCAATTTTGGCTTCCACACTGTGCAAATCATGCATCAGGTTGGTGTTGGGCTTTGTCTGATTCCCTGTGAAACGTTCGGTCATCAACGGATGACGTCCGACGACTTCTTTACCGACCGTAATAGCGCGGTCGAAATCACCGGTGGCCATACACAATTTCATAAGTAAGACACCGCACGCGTCCTTGTTGGCACGTCCGCGCGGTTGTACTTCCGGCACCCACTGGTAAGCAAACTCCATGTCTTTCTTGCACTGTTCCAAGATACTCCAACGGTCGTACGTATAAAAATCCAATTTCGGTTCAGTGATTTCCCGATCCAGATAAGGGACGTCGCCGAACTGGTGTGTCAGTTTGTAATAACGATAGGCACGTTGGAAATAAGCAGCTCCCAATACCGCCTTTCGCTCTGCTTCGTCTTTGTATTTGGCTGCATCCAAACGGCTGATGGCGATATTTGCATATTTGATGCCTTTGAATCCTTCTTCCCAATACCATTTGTTTTTACCTTTCATGTCGTTTTTCGTCCGGGAGGGTAACATTTCGTTATCCAAATCGACCAGGGAACCGCTTTCGTCTGTCTTTCCATGTATGGCGATGTCGGTCAGATACATTTCTGTTAGAATCGGAGCGCCGTCTCCGAAAAATTCATGACGCATATTACGTTCACAGGCTGTCAAAGCGGCATAAAGTCCTTCTGCATCCACATATGTGTTTTCTGGTGAATAGAAAGACAAAGGTTTCGGTTCCAGCCAACTGTCACTACAGGAATTTAGCATGGGTAAGGTGGCCAATGCCAGGATTATACAATTTTTCTTGTTGATATTCATATTCTTATTATATTTTTTCAGGTTAATTATAAAGTAAAATTCACTCCGAAATTCACCGTACGCAAAGTTGTATCGCCACCTTCCGGATCACCGAAATCCCAACCGGTAATCACGAACGGATTACGGACTGCTAAAGAGAAGCGCATGTTTTGTACAGCTATCTTTTTCAATAAATGTTTGGGAACGCTATAGGATAAAGTGATGTTTTCCATGCGGACAAACGTTTTCTTTACATAATTGCTACCCTTATTGGTTGAACCGATACGGGCATAATCGTTTGTCGGGTTGTCTGCGGTCCAGCGTGGAATGTCGACAATCGTATAGCGGTCATACATACCGCCTGTATTGGCGGCACGGTTGAACGTACCATATTGTCCTACATGTGAATACATCATGAATGATAGACTTAGATTTTTGAAGAATGTGAATTCGTTACGCCAAGACCAATAATATCGCGGAGTCTTGTAACCTTGGAATACCTTGTCTTTCGTATCCAGTACTCCATCCCCGTTTTGGTCAATATACTTGAAGTCACCCGGCTTGTTACCATATTTTGATGCTTCTTCCTCTTCACCCAATTGCCAAACCCCGTCACGCTCGTAGTCCCAGATCTGTTCGGTGTCATGACCGATAAACCATTTGTTTTCATAGTCGTCGGCCTCTTTATATCCGATCACGTTCCCATTGTCGTCTTTCACTTCTTCTACATCGCCATAAAGATGTTTGATCTTACGACGATTGAAAGAAAACGTACCGCTTGAATTCCATGCAAAATTGTCGTGGTTAATCAAATTGGCATTCAACGAAAGTTCGAAACCTCGGTTTGTTAAAGCTCCCAGATTGGCCATTACGCTGGCATATCCTAAGATGGAAGGTAATGAGCGATTGACTAACAGGTCGTTCGATTCGGCCATATACGTTTCGACGCTACCGCTTAACTTGTCTCCGAACAGAGAGAAATCTAAACCGATATTGTAAGACTCAGTTCGTTCCCATTTCAATTGGCTGTTAGGCATACGGTTGATGTATACCTGAGAAGTCAGATAGACATTTCCGTTCGGGTCGACGTATGTATAAGCTCCGGAATTTAGTTGAGCCAATGCTTCGTACTGGCCAATGTCACGGTTTCCGTTTTGCCCCCAGGAAAAACGTAATTTACCATAATCCAGCCAGTCGGATGTTTTTTCCATAAACTTTTCAGATGTGAATACCCAACCCAAAGCTACGGCCGGAAACGTGGCACGTGGGTTCATCTGCCCGAATGCCGAATAACCGTCACGGCGGACAGAGGCCGTTAGCATATATTTGTCTTTAAAAGAGTAGAACAAACGTCCCATCAAAGCATCACCGGTCTTATATGTGTCATTGCTGGAAACAGACGGAGCCGTACCGGCACCTATATTATGGAATCCCAATATGTCGCTCGGCGAATAGAGTTTATTGCTTGCCACTGTTTGCCACCATTGCCCTTTTTCTGCATTGGCCAGGAAAGTCGCTTCAACTCGATGGTCTTTGCCGAATTCTTTTTTCCAGCGGACAATGTTGTCTATTTGCCAGTTGAATGTTTTTTCATTTTTACGTTCGGACCGGCCACCGTCACCTGCCCATTCCGGATGTTCGGATGATTCGTGGTTCATATATTCGTACCAATGGTAACGAGGCGTGAAATTCATTTGATATTCCAAGCCGAACGGTAATTTGACAATTGCATATAAGTTCGCATTCAGGTCATGGTTGATGTCACGCCTGTCACGGTATAAATTATCGAAGAACGGGTTTTTCGTATTGTTGTCGCCGGATGGATACATACGGTATGGACTGTCCAATATATCGATATCGTTTGTCGTAAAAGGAGAGTTATGCTCGCGTTGGCCCACATCGGCTGCTAAATATCCCCCTAAGCGGGTTGCAAATTGTGCATTTACACCCACTGTCAAAAAAGAAGTTACATTCGATTCCAAATTCAAGCGAGAGCGGAAATTACGATAGCGATCGCCGACTTTTACTCCTTCGCGGTCTGCATATCCCAAAGACCAATAATAAGAAAAGTCTTCTTTACGGTTTGAAATGCTGACAGTATAATCCTGCTGTAATCCGGTTTGGAAAACAACATCATCCCAATCTGTTTCGATTCCGTTTAAATAATTCTCCATTTCGATCGTTTTGAAGTTTAGACGGGTCAACCATTTATAAATCATAGTCTTTTCATCTGGCAAGACCGATACAGGTGATTTTTGGTCATAGTTATACCAAGCCAACGGGTCAATTCCCGCTGCTGACAAAGTTCGCGGATCGGTAAATTTACCTGGCTGTGCAGCTATTTCTGCTTCCGTCATTAAGCTTTCGCCATATTCTTGTCGGAATTTGATGAATCCTGCACCATCGACAGTTTTAGGCAGAAGTGCGTTGTTTACCATACCGACGTTGGCATTAAATGAAATTACAGGTTTTCCTGTGTTTCCTTTTTTGGTAGTAATAGCTAC
>JAUNPO010000130.1:2788-4885 GCA_030536665.1 Pseudomonadota bacterium | reverse complement strand
GACCGGTTCTGGCGCCTCCTGCACCTCCGGCGGCAAAACTTTCTACGAAACCTGTCTAGTCAAGGAAACTTGCGTGGAGAGGAATGTTGCTGGAGGTTTTGTCGGTACAGGCGGACATTCAGATATGTATATTGGTCCTTACTGTACAACTCAAACTGGAAAAGTATTGAATCTATACGCATGGTGTGATTCTCCTGTTGTTGGTGTTTTGGGAAAATGTGCCGGAAAAAAATTCTGTCCGGGAAATCAGGGGCACCAAAATAATGGAAGCACAGAACCTTGCCGATGTGCTAATGGGCTTTTTTTTGATGCATGCGACGATACTTGCAACTATGATGGATTGAGTGCTAATGGTGGATATTGTTCTGTACAAGCTACAAGTTCTGTTAACGCTCACTATTATGTCAAAGATAAATGTACCGCTTCTAACGGAATTGTTTTGAAATATTTTGCTTCTTGTACAGGAAGAGACTGTCTTGGTAATAGAGGGCCTTGTGTTGGAAAAGTAGCTTGTGACTCTTCAACCATAGCCGTTGACCCATGTACCTGCGGCGGTGTGACTTGGGGAAGCTCATGCGTTGTCAAATGTCCATACGAACAAACGGCGGCGGATTGTAAAGCAGGGCAGACATTTACTCAACGCTGCAAAGACAATGCCGGAACTTGGTTTGGCGAATGTAAATGATAACACAAAAAAGGAGTACCATAAGGCACTCCTTTAATTTTTACTTTTTCACCAAGCTTAGCTCTTTGTCTTGAATGATGACCTGTTCACCATCTTTAGAGGCTTTCTTGTCAACCAGCTGATACCAGACATAATCGGGCTTCTCAGGAATTACCGCAACAAACGCGCCGTTTTCGTCTTTCACCATGTCAAGGTCGTCAAGGATAAGCGGCGTATCGTCGCTGGGTTCAATAATCGTTTCCCTGATGATTTTGGCACTGCGGTAACGAAGGGCGCCTTTGGGGGAAATCGTCAGACGGTTGTCTATCGTTTCATCATAATCCGGCGGCGTAATTACCCATTCCAAAATCAGTTTGTGTTGTCCGTCAATCGCGGGATTGTGGCTGATAAGTTCAATTTCGGTCTGAATCAAATCAACTTTCCACAAGCTTTGGTCTTGTACCGGATGTTCCAGATTGCAGATTGTAATCGTAGCGACAGCATTCGCGTTGGCATAACGTAAAAAATTTTTCATTTTTATAATAATTTAATTAAACATAATTGTATTAAAACGAAACCAATATACCACTTGGCGCAAATTTTGTCAATATTAGATTTGGTGCAATAGAAAACTTGCATTTTTTAGGAGTTTAGGATAAACTAATCAAGATGAACAATTTTTAGAGATATTATCGCAAAAATGCTAAAAACGCTTGCATATACGTTAGGAGGAGTCGTTTTCTTTGCCGCCGCCGGAACCCGAGCCGCGGTGAATATTGCGGTAATAGCGCCGGAAGAGGGGGAATATCAGGAATTTGGCCGGCAGATTATCGAGGGGGTGCGTATTGCCGTGAACGGGATTAACCGGAGCGGCGGCCTTGAGGGGGAGAAAATAAACCTGATAACGGTTGACGAGCGCTGCAACGACAGCTTGGCTGTTTCCACGGCACAGATGATGGCCGTAAATGTTTCTGAGGCCGATAAGGTTTCTCTGGTTATCGGCCCTTATTGTTCCAACGCGTTGGAGCAGGTGGTTGATATTTATACCAAAGCCAAAATTTTTCAAATATTGCCGATTCCCGTAAACTCCGGGCGTCTGGAGGGAGAACACCCCGGCTTGGTAAAACTTGCCGGTTATAAGGATGCCCAGAGCGCCGATTTTTATAATTATTACAATAAACGTTTTGCCGGAGAAAAAGTAGCGCTGATTTATGACAGCAATGACCGCGACATAATAGATATTGCCGCGGCGCTGCAACAGGAATTTAAAAAGAACGGCAAACTGGACATGCTTCAGGCTTACAGCTATGCTTCTTATGACGACATAGACGCTTTGTCGGAGGAAGTTTTGAAAGATGATTTGCATATTGCCTATGTGCTGGGATCGCCGCAGCAGGTGGCGGAAATTTCGCGTGAACTGAAGTCCGAAAAGG
>JAUNPO010000130.1:0-2765 GCA_030536665.1 Pseudomonadota bacterium | reverse complement strand
CATGGGACGCTATGGCGACGAAACCTATTACATCGGTTTGCCGTCATTGCAAAACAACCCCGACTTTGCCGCCACCCTGGTTCATCTGCGCCTGCTCGGCATTGAGCCGGAAGGGCTGGGCGTTTATGGCTTTTCCGCGGTAAAGTTGTGGGAAGACCTGGTGAAAAAATCAGATTCCTTTGCTTATGAAAAATTGGCTGATACTTTGAAAAAAGAAACAATCAATACGACCTGGGGCAATGTTTCTTTTCAAAACGGCGCGCCCGCGGATACGTTCAATTTCGGCATTTACCGCCGCCGTGACGGACAATATACACAGGTCTACTGATTTCTGTTCCATTCTAAAAATAATCGGCTATATTTATTTAAAGTTTTTTAATTTAATTAAGTAAGGTAAAAAAATGGCTGGAAGTATTAATAAAGTAATCCTGGTTGGTAATCTCGGCGCTGATCCGAAAGTCAGCAACACGCAGAGCGGTTCCAAAATCGTCAATTTGAGCGTTGCGACGACGGACACATGGAAAGACAAGCTTTCCGGAGAAAGAAAAGACCGCACCGAATGGCATCGTGTCGTGATTTTTAACTCTCAGTTGGCGGATATTGCCGAAAGATATCTCCGCAAAGGTTCAAAAGTCTACATTGAAGGCCAGTTGCAGACCCGTAAGTGGGAAGACAACACCGGTGCCGAAAGATATACGACCGAAGTTGTTTTGCAGAATTTCAGCGGCAATCTTACATTGCTTGACAGCCGCGGTGACGGCGCGCCAGCCGGCGGTAATGACGTTTTCTCCGGTTCTTCGTCTTCCGGCGGTTGGGATGCCTCTCCGGCAGCGGCTCCGGCGGCTGATTTGGATGATGATATTCCGTTCTAAGTCAAAAAGTTTGAAAAAATCAGAAGCGTCCTCCGGGACGCTTTTTTACATTACCTGTTTCTGTAACTGCGTGCTTGCTGATATTGATAAAGGTTGCGGGAGAAATAACGTTCGCCTTCCTTGATACAGTCTGGGCAAATCGGCGGCAAACCGTGTTGCTTAAAAATCAGGCGTCGGCGTGTTATTTCCGTAAAATCGCCGTCAAGCCGCTGTTGCATAATACAGCAGTCATCCAGGCAATGCGGTCCGAGAGCTTCATGGGTATTACCCCTTCCGCTCCGCGTCAATCCCAGCACATGCCCGAATTCATGCATCACGACAGTTTTAAATCCCTCCTGGTCAAGAAGGTTGTTCCGGTCAATAAAACGAGCCGTGGAAATAATTGAAAAGCAGTCCTCCCGGCTGACGCCGAGGCAGTAATTCAGCAGCCTGCCGTCAGACTGCGTGCCGTACAAATCGCGTTTGGTAATCAACACCGAAAGCTGGGGAATTTTTTTGGCATAAGGATCAGAACTGAGATTGTCATACAGAGAATCAATGCTGATTTGGCCGCGCTCATAAAAGCGCCCGTCGCGTTTTCCCTGTTCTTCGGCGCTGCGAATATACCAGTCAATGCTCTCGTAAGGCGCGAGATAGGTTTTGCTGTTTTGCGTAAAATATTTGTTTTCGCTGCGCCAGTTGCCGAGATTAGTTATCGGATAATTGGCTTTGTGGCGGGGAAAACAATCCATTAAATCGGTCAGGGCTTCATGAACCAGCGGTACGACTGCCGCCAGCCCGTCTTCGTGTGTTATGTAAATATTTTTAATAACCGTCATTTTTTTCGCCTCTGTTGTTTACTATACGGCTTTTTTGCCTTTTTGTCAAATGTTGTTGACAAAAAGCAGGCTGGGAACTATAAACAAAACAGTGAAATATTATTTTTTGTATAATTAAAAATTTGAAATTATGGTACCGATTTTTATTGTAAATTTTTTTGGGGCTATTCTTCGGAATACTTTTAGGAATAATCTTTTCCTATTTATGCAACAATGAAAAAGAAGAGAAAACGCTTACTTTTGGGCTGTTGTTGGCTTTATACATACTGTGTTTCGGGCTTTATGGCTTGGCTGCCTGCGGTGGTTTCAATTCAGCTGCCCTGTCAGCGGGAAGAATGTTTGACATCAGTTTCGGATTTTTGCTGGGGGCTGTATTGGAAATTCTTATATATGAAATAGGTATTTACGTCTGTATAAGAAAAAACAAAATAAGAAACATGATGTGTTGCCTGGTGTATATGGCGCTGACGGCTGTTTGTTTCTTAAACGTTGCGAGAGATAGCTTTTTCGTGTATCGAAGCGAAAAAAATATTCCGGTTGTCAGCAATTTTGCCGTTATCAGCAGTTATGACGGAAGAATGTATGTTTCTTGTGCCGAACCTTTCCAAGGCTCGTTTCGTACAAAGCGTGTTCCTGAAAAGTATCAGGATCAATTAAGGAAAGCCTTGACCGATATGGGACGTTACAGCAGCCTTTACGGACAAGGAGATTTTACTTATGTTGTTGCTTCGCAAGGTGTTTATGAGCAACAGAGTAAAGAATTGCTTTATATTATTCGTGATTGGAAAAGAGCCCGTGTCGTAGCGCTGATGCGACAGATTATCGGCGATAAAACAATCCCGTTTCAATAGAAACAGCGTCATAAAAAACGGTTCCGAACGGAACCGTTTTTTTTGCCCGCAGAAAACCGGAGCGTTAACTTTTTCTGCCCGCAGATTCTGAAAAATCGATTTTAAGGCGGTTTTTTTGCCCGTACAGCGCGACAGGGTGTTTATAAGTCGGTAAAAGTGCTGGTTATCACTTTGGAATTTTACTATACTCTCCCTAGTTTAAAGTAAATGAAAAGGAATAATAT
>JAUNPO010000129.1 GCA_030536665.1 Pseudomonadota bacterium | reverse complement strand
CAGGGAACTTTTTTGGGCGCCGGTTTGACTGTAACGCAGCCGCGCATTTCGTCTTTGGAGCAGCCGTGTCCGGGGAAAATGCTGTTGTCCTGTTTGTTGGATGCAGTGCAGCAGGTGCCGCCAAAGATACTGCCGTCACGGTAAGTTTTGCCGCTGTATGTGCTTTTAACGTTAACTTTGGGCTGGGGAAGACGTTGTTTGAGCCTGGTGTTGACATTGGCCGTTCCCTGAATTTCTTCCGGTTGAGGCTGGGCTTCGTCAAAAAAGCCCATGGAGCGGCTCAATCCGGTATATTCGACGCGAACGCTGCGGCTCCCGGATTCCGTGTCCTGCTGAAAGCTGTTGCTGTATTGCGAGGCCATTGTTTCGGAGAAAGCGATACTGCATATGGACAGAGCCATGGCAGAACAGGCTAAGAGTTTGAAACATCTAGTGATTTTCATGTATTTTCTCCATTATTTTCTCCGGTTGGGCAGAGCTCTGCGGTAGGATAGAGCCTCGGCTATGTGCAGTTTAAGCACTTTTTCGTTATTTTGCAAGTCTGCAATTGTTCTTGCTAACCGTAAAATACGATGATAAGCGCGGGCGGAAAGGTTGTTTTTATCGGCAAAGGCGATGAGAAGCTGTTCCGCGTCATTATCCAGTTGCACGGCCTGTTCCAAAAGGTCGCCTTTGAGTTCGGAATTGGTATGCAGTTCGGGATGGCCGAAACGTTGAAATCTTTCGGTTTGGATGTTGCGGGCGCGGATAACCCTTTGCAATATTTCGGCCGAGCTTTCGCCGCTTTTGACGTCGGCTATTTCCCAAGGGCTGACGGCGGGAACTTCAATTTGAATATCTATACGGTCGAGGAGCGGTCCGGAAATTCGCGCCTGATATTCTTCGGCGCATTTCGGCGCCCGGGAGCATTCAAAACGCGGATTGCCGAGGTTGCCGCAGCGACAGGGATTCATTGCCGCGATGAGTTGGAATTTTGCCGGATAGGTTGTGTGGGCGTTTACTCGGGAAATGGTGATGCTGCCGTTTTCGAGCGGTTGGCGCAGCGCTTCCAGCGTTGCACGGTTGAATTCGGGAAGTTCGTCCAAGAATAACACGCCGTTATGGGCGAGGGAAATTTCTCCCGGTTCAGCGCGCCTGCCGCCGCCGACCAAAGCCGGGGTTGAGGCATTGTGGTGCGGGGCGCGGAACGGCCGCTCAAAGCAGAGTTGTCCGTCTTTCAGGGCGCCGGCTATGGAATGAATCATACTGGTGGCAAGGGCTTCCTCGGGCGTCAGTGGCGGGAGGATTCCCGGCAGGCGTGATGCGAGCATGCTTTTTCCGGCTCCCGGCGGGCCGATCATTAGCATATTGTGTCCGCCGGCCGCAGCGATTTCAAGAGCTTTTTTGGCGCTTTCCTGCCCTTTGACGTCTTTCATGTCCAAATGTTTGGCGGCTGGCGCTTTTTTCAAGGTTTTTGGGGCGGGAATGGTTTGTGTGCCTTTAAAATGGTTTATCAATGCCAGCAAGGAAGATGCGGCGATGATGTCTTTCAGTCCGGACCAGGCTGCTTCAGCGCCTTGAGCCTCCGGACAGATAAGGCCGAGGTTTTGCGCGTTGGCTTTGATTGCAACGGGAAGTGCACCATTGACAGGGAGAATGGCGCCGTCAAGGCTGAGTTCGCCGAGGACGATATAACGGCTGATTTCTTCCTGCGGGATAATTCCCATGCCGGCAAGCAGGCCTAGGGCGACGGGAAGGTCAAAGTGAGCACCTTCTTTCAGTAAATCTGCCGGTGCAAGGTTGATGGTGATGCGTTTGGCCGGGACAGACAGCCCAAGAGAGTTCAATGCGGCACGGACACGTTCGCGGCTTTCGGCAATGGATTTATCCGGGAGGCCGACAATGGAAAATGCAGGCATTCCGGATGAAATCTGAACCTGCAGGTCGACGTTTAAAACTTCTAAGCCGTTAAAGGTAACTGTATTGATTCTGGCCAGCATCGCAGATTACCACCGGGGCGTGCGTTCGTGTTCTCTCCAGCGGCGGGTCGGATAGGTTTCTCTGGTCAGAAAATCGTAGTTTGCCGTTTTGTACGGGATGTCGCGGAAACGGACAAAGTTTTTTCGTTCGTATTTTCTGGCGCAGTTTTCTGAACCGCCGAAAGATGAATCGTAACAATGGACAATATTGCGGGTATAGGGGTCAAGCAGGCTTATTTTTTGCACTTCGTTGGCATATCCGGCCGGCGCCGGGATGTGGTGTATGGTTTTGCCGCTGTGGTGAAACCAGCCGCAGGAACCGACCGCCAGAACCAGACAGAATATTAATATTGGTTTAAAATTCAGCATTTGTGCCCCAGATGTTAAGTTTATTTTGTTTAAATATAAAGGCAAAACCTTAATATAATATAAATACGGCGGCTGATTTTGGCTAAATTTGCCGTAAAGTGAAAAAATGCTTGCAAATTAAAGAGTTTGGTGTATATTGCAGCCGTTCCTTGCTCGAAATGTTCGGGCTATACAAAAGAACACGCCGGCTGTTTCGGTTCTTTATATCGATTGCAGGCGGCATTTGTTGAGAATCCATAAGGAGAATTTATAAATGACTAATTATGAAAGCGTGCTGATTGCACGTCAGGACTTGGGCGCTTCTCAGGTTAACAGCATTGTCGAAGATTTGAGCAATGTCGTTAAGAAAGAAGGCGGCGAAGTTGTCAGAGTTGATAACTGGGGTTTGAAAAACCTGGCTTATCGCATTAAGAAAAACCGTAAAGGCCATTATGTTCTGATGAATATTACCGCTCCGGCTAACGCTATTGCGGAATTTGAACGCGTTATGCGCTTTAACGAAGACATCATTCGTTACATGACAGTTAAAGTTGATGAATTCAGCGAAGTTTCATCAAGCGAAAAAGACGCCAGCGAAGAATAGGAGATTGTATAATGGCTAAACAAGTATTCTTTAGAAGAAAAAAAGCTTGTCCGTTTTCCGGCGAAGACGCTTTGAAAATTGACTACAAAGACGTTAAACTCCTTTCAAGATACATTTCTGAAAAAGGAAAAATCATTCCGAGCCGCATCACAGCTGTTTCTGTTAAAAAGCAGAGAGAACTGGCCCGCGCTATTAAACGTGCCCGCTACATCGGCTTGCTGCCGTTCGTGGCTGATTAAGGAAGGAGAGAAACTATGGAAATTATTCTTCTGGAACATGTTGATAAATTAGGTAAAATGGGTGACAAAGTTAATGTCAAGAACGGTTATGCCCGCAACTATCTTTTGCCGAGCAAAAAGGCTCTTCGCGCTACTGAAGCCAATGTTGCTTTTTACGAAAACAAAAAAGCAGAGTTAGAAGCTCACAACAAGGCTTTGCTTGAAGAAGCCGGTAAGAAGGCTGAAGCTCTGAAAGGTTACAGCGCAATTCTTATCCGTCAGGCTGCCGAAACAGGTCAGTTGTATGGTTCTGTTACCATTCGCGATATTGCCGCTGCAATTAAAGAGTCCGGTTTTGATATTGAACGCCGCTGCGTTTTTCTGGAAAGACCGATTAAAGATTTGGGCGTGTATGAAGTTAAATTGAATCTTCATCCGGAAGTTACCCAGACAATTTTGGTTAACGTTGCCAGAACAGACGATGATGCCAAAAAACAGGCGAAAGCGTTTGAAAACAACTAATTTGATTTATCAAAATGGTTTTGAGCGGGGTGTTAAAAGCACGCCGCTTTTTTTATTTTATATTTTGTTGACTTTTGTCTAAAGTGTAGTATAGTAGCGATGTTAAAATATTTTTATAACTACTAAATACACAATTATTATGGAAAAGAAAGAATTTCAAAAGAACGAGAAGTTTGCAATTTTGTATCTTGGCGGTGAAATTTCTCATGATTTGCTGCCGGAAAAAAAGGTTGAAGCCGTGATTTATAACGGTTATGCCATTTCTTTGAAAGAAGACCGCAAGTGGCATACCCCTGCGGAAGCTAAGGAGATTGTAAAGACGGTTAAGATTGACGGCAAGCCCTGTCATTTGGGAATTAAAGAGTTTTGGCTTTCAATTCATCCGGTGTTTGAGGAGCTTTGCCAATTTATTGTCAGTCTTGGCGGTGACCGTATCGGACGCGGTGCGGTGTGGACGGATACAGTATGGATGAACAATCCTGACGAGTTGGTTTTTGTTTATCCGGATTCTGCCGAAAACGGCCACCTGAACCGGGAAACGAATTTTATCCGACCGGTGCGGCGCATGAACAGTCTTTCATGAAATTTTAAAGGTTTCGAATTTTAATTTGAAACCTTTCTTGTTGGCTTTTGTTTAGATTGCAGTAATGAGAGAGAAAAAGTATTATTAATTTTTAAAATATATAATTATGAAAAGAGAGGAATTTTTGCAAAGTATTAAAGACAGTTTAGAAACAGCTGGATTTTTAGTTGATGATTTGGTGCAGTTTTGTGCTGAGGAAGAAGCAAAAAAGAAAAAGACGGAAGTTTCTGATTAATAACAAAAGCTCCGAGCTAAAACTCGGAGCTTTTTTTGTTGACTTTTGTCTAGCCTGTGGTAGGGTTTGGGTTGAAAAAATATTATTAACTTAATAAAAAAATATAATTATGAAAACAGAAAAAGACTCTCCTTGTTTATGTCGTGATGATGACAATGTTTTTACAGTTTTTTATCAACATGGGATTTTTTCCCGTTTTTGGCGTTATGTCCGAAGAAAAGAAAAATATGCTTTCCGTGTTGTTTATTCTGATGGTTTGATTAGTCCTTACAAAGAAGATATGTCCGGCCGAACACCAGTCGGAATCGCCTTTTGCTGTTATATAATTGCATTGGCGGATTCTGAATGCAAAGTTAATCGGAATTGTGTTAAAGGATATTGTAATCAGCATTCGTTTTGTGGTCGAAACGATATTTTGGCAGACAAGGATATTTGGAAGTGCATTAATGCGCATTT
>JAUNPO010000007.1 GCA_030536665.1 Pseudomonadota bacterium | reverse complement strand
CATATCTACACAACACAACCACACCTTACCTCTGACTGTCCACACTTGCCGTCTGTACAATCTAACAACAAGCAATGTCATCCTCGGAAGCACTCTCAGAGTGACGCTACGACATCCGGGGATCCAGGTGAAAATATGGAAGCTTTATTTGACCTGGATGTCCGGGTCAAGCCCGAACATGACATTCGTGTTGCCTCGGTCTGTTTCATCACTGATGCGGGGAATTGTTCGGGAGAGAAGTTCAGTAATGACGAAACGCCGGGGAATGGCGGAAATGGCAATCCCGGTGGTATTCCGGATTATGACACGCCGCAGGAACAATGCCAGGCGGCGGGGTATGGCGTGACTTCCTGTCCAGCCGGGTCGCATGGCGATAATCCCTGTCCCGCAGACAGCGCTTATTATCAGAAATGCGTTTGTGATGCTAATATTACCGAAACTTGTACCAAACCTTACTATGGCGTTGGTGCGTCTTGTGACGGTAAATATGCTTCCTGTAAACGCGATGACGCTAAAGCCTGCAAAGAGGATGGTTACTCTCAAACAGCGCAATGTTCTTCGGTACAAACACCAAACAAAAAATGCTCTTACAACAGCAGCTATTATGATAAATGCGTCTGCCGTTCCGACCTCGTTTCCTGCACCTATCCGCAGACCGGCGTGGGAGAAGCCTGCGGCGGGAAATATGCCTCTTGCCAATGCCCGAGTTCGTACAAATCCTGCGAATGCGGCGGCGCTGCCGGGGCAACATCTTGTACGGTTAATGGCGTAACGACTTATTCTGATTGTAAGGAATGTTGCAAAACGTCTTGCCCCAGCGGTTACACCAATTCGACAATTCCCAACGGTTATGTTCAGGACGGGGAAGCCTGCAACCATTGCTCGCTCGGCTTGCGCTACAAAATAAAACCCAATCCCTGCTCCGGCTATCAGAAATGTCAGTTTGGCCCCGAAAGCGGCGCAAAAACCTGCCTTTCCGGCTCTACAACCATGTATGACAAATGCCGCCCCTGCAGCAACGCCTGCCCAAGCGGCACATCGGAAAGCAATCCCGGCGGATGCGGCGGTTCAACGACAAACGAATGCGGTACCAAAACCTGTTATTATCCTTATGAAGAATGTTGTTCAGATTCTTGCTCATCAGGGTCACGTTGGGTAAACTGTGGAGCATATGAAACAAAAACACCGGTTGGTAAGACTGAATGTGGAAATACATGCTATGAATGTCGAAATAAATATGGGACATGGCAGCATGACGTAATAGCATCTGTAAGTGAGTGTTGCGCATTTGAGGTTTATAATGGCGGCATAGCAAAAGGATACGCCACCTCTTGGAATTGTGATGACTATTGCGTGATTGACGGCGTAAAACATTATACCGGCACGAGCAGATGTATTTCAACAGGCCATTTCAGAACATTAGAAGAATGTCTGGCTGATGATAATTGTCATCCTCATGATCCCTATTCTTATGGTACGGGAAGTTGCCGTATTGATTAGTAAAAAAAACCCCCGGTTGGAAAGACCAAACGGGGGTTTTTGTTCAGCGTTTTCTCTTATTTTTTCAGAACGACAACGCCAGGGAGTTCTTTGCCTTCCATCCATTCAAGGAAAGCACCGCCTGCCGTTGAAATATAAGAAAACTTATTTTCAACGCCGGCATTGGCCAAAGCGGAAACGGTATCGCCGCCGCCGGCCACGGTTGTCAGTTTGCCTTCTTCCGTCAGTTTGGCGGCATACTGGGCAACTTTATTGGTGGCATTGTCAAACGGCTTCATTTCAAACACGCCAAGCGGACCATTCCAAACCAAAGTTTTGCATTCGGCAATTTTACCGTTGATAGCGGCAATTGATTTTTCGCCGACATCAAGCAAAGACCAGCCTTCTGCCGGAATTTCTGCCAAATCAACCGTCTTGTGTTCAGCCATCGGCTTAAATTCCTTGGAAACGACAACATCCTGCGGCAAAATGATTTCGCAGTTGTTGGCTTTGGCCGTTGCCATAATTTCTTTCGCCGTATCCAGCATATCCATCTGAACCAGAGAATTGTTTTCATTAATGGTGTCAATGCCGTTGGCTTTCATAAACGTATGCGCCATACCGCCGGAGATAACCAGCTTGTCAACTTTTTTGACCAGATTATTCAAAAGATCAAGTTTGGTGGAAACCTTGGAACCGCCGACAATGGCAATCAACGGGCGTTTCGGGTCATTCAGACCTTTGGTCAGGGCATTGACTTCTTCTTCCATCAACAGTCCCATGGCAGCCGGGCGCAGTTTTGCAGCGGCAACCATAGAAGCATGGGCGCGGTGAGCCGTGGAGAAAGCGTCGGAAACATACAAATCAACCGGCGCAACCAGCTCTTTGGCAAAGTTTTCGTCGCCTTTTTTCTCTTCATTATAAAAGCGAAGATTTTCCAACAGCAGGATTTCATCCTGTTTCATGTTTTTAACAGCGGCGGCAACTTCTTCGCCGATGCAGTCATCAACAAACACAACATGTTTGCCGAGCGCTTTTTCCAAATCTTTGACAATATGGCTCAGGGAGTTTTTCATATCGCCTTTGCCTTCCGGGCGGCCGAAGTGAGAAACAACAACAACTTTTGCGCCGGCAGACATCAGTTTTTTGATGGTCGGCACGGTACGGACAATGCGCGCGTCGTTGGTTACGTTAAAATTTTCATCCATAGGCACATTCAGGTCGGCGCGGAGCATAACAACCTTGCCGTTCAAATCGCCCAAATCATTAATTGTCTTATATTCTGTCATTTATTTTCCCTTACAAAAAAACATTACCCCCCTGGCATAACCAAGAGGGTAACGTCAACATCACTTATGCTTTATAAGCTTTAGCCATAGCTACGGCAGTATCGGACATCTTGTTGGAGAAGCCCCATTCATTGTCGTACCAGGAAACGATACGGACGAATTTGCCGTCGATTACTTTGGTCTGGCCGGCGTCAAAAATTGATGTGTGCGGGTCAGTTACAAAGTCCTGAGAAACCAACGGTTCATCATTGTATTCCAAAATGCCTTTCAGTTCGCCTTCAGCGGCTTTCTTCATAGCGGCATTGATTTCTTCAACAGTAACGTCACGGCTGGCATCAAATGTCAAATCAACCAAAGAAACATCCGGGGTCGGAACGCGAACGGCAGAACCGTCAAGTTTGCCGGCCAATTCCGGCAGAACCAGACCAACAGCCTTAGCAGCACCGGTAGAAGTCGGAATCATGTTCAAAGCAGCAGCGCGGCCGCGATACGGATCTTTCGGGTGAACGATGTCAAGTGTTCTCTGGTCACCGGTATAAGAGTGAATCGTGGTCATGTAACCTTTTTCAATACCGCAGAGTTTGTTCAGAACCATAGCTACCGGAGAGAGGCAGTTTGTGGTGCAAGAAGCGTTGGAAACAACGCGTTCAGAACCATCCAAAGTTTTGTGGTTTACGCCGAATACGATAGTTTTGTCAGCGCCTTTTGCCGGAGCGGAAATCAAAACCTGTTTAGCGCCGGCTTCGAGGTGAACAGATGCTTTTTCCTTATCGGCAAAAATACCGGTGCATTCCATAACAACATCAATGTTCAAATCTTTCCAAGGAAGGTTTTTCGGGTCTTTTTCAGCAAAAACCTTAATCTTATGGCCGTTAACCGTGATAGAATTTTCATCAGCGGAAACTTCGCCTTTGAAACGACCGTGAACCGAATCATATTTCAGCAGACGGGCATTGTCAACCGGCTTACCCAAATCGTTAATCGCAACGAGTTCAATATCTGTACGACCACTCTCAACCATAGCGCGGTGAGTCAAGCGGCCGATACGGCCATAACCATTAATAGCTACGCGAACTACCATATTTTATATCCTTTTCAATTATTATGCGGACAGCCCCGCACCGGCATTATTTTATCCTTGGATAATGTATCACTAAATCTGATTTTTTCAAGAATTAATTTAGCTTTCAACAATAACTCCCTGCCGCGGAAAATATTCGGCGCAAAATTAAGCTTGATTTATCAAAGGAAATACTTTAACTTAAATTCAGGCGTTGTTCCGTAGAAAAGAACAATGCTCAGGGCTTAGAAAACCCTAAATTCCATTAGTCGTTTTGCATAGCGACTCAAATTAAGTATGCCGACTTCTGTCACCGGACGGATGTCGGCGTAATAAGGCATAGCACGAAAGCGCTGAGCCGTTTTAATGGAATACGGTTTTCTAACATCCGCCCGCCTTTTTTAGAGCGGGTTTTCTTTTTGTTAACAGAATGAAGACAAAGGATGTTTGAAAATATGAAAAACTTAATTGCATACACAGTTTTGGGGCTTCTCCTCTCCGGCTGTGTTTCCTTAACACATCAGGAAAACAATACGTTACGCAGCCTGCGCGCACAGGGCATTACCACGGAAAAACCGGCCGGAAACTGGGAAAAACCTGCCAGCGCGGCCGGTGCCGGCCTTTTGAACCTGCTGCCGGGCGGCGGAAACTTTTATCTGGCGTCAGGTAACGGCGCGGACAACGGGCAGATGTTATATGGTTTTCTCAACCTTCTGACCTGGCCGATTTCCGTTGTTTGGGGAATTCCGCAGGCGGCGGTTGACGCCGGCAGAATCAACGAGCGCGAGCTGATTTATTACTACACCTTTGACGAGGGCGGCAAAGAAGCCCTGCGGGAACAGGGGTATGAAGTGACGGCCAGCGGCAGGCTCGAACAAGTACAAACCAAGTAAGAAAAAACGGAGAGTTCTGGCTCTCCGTTTTTTCTACATATAATATCTGGCGGGAATTAATATCAGGCCGTCGGCATAGGCATATTCCGCCGATTTGAGAAACATCGGAACAATATTGTCCCGCGGCAGATATGTATTGGGCAAATCCGTCTGGCGGGCAAATTTATAAACAACGCACCAGGCTTTCGCACCGTCAGACAAACATTCGGGAAGGCGGATACAAAAACCGTCATCTTCGTCATTCAGCGCAGAGATAAATATTTCCGCTTCCGGCGGGACATCCTCGCTTTCTTCCATTTCATGGATTTTGGCCGTGGTTTCTTTCAGCCAGTCAATATTCCGCTGGTGCGCTTCATCCTCGGCAAACAAAAGAACAGCGGGGAGATACATTTCATTTCCCGGTTCATACAGGGCATTATTCGCCTGAACGACCGAGGCATAAATCAAAGGCGCATTTTTCAGGGCGCTCTCCCACTCGGGCTTGCCGATAATGCCGAACAACGGCGGGTTGCCGATAATTTCCTTAAATTCTCCCTCCAGCTCTCGGGGACGTTCAATAAATTTATCAAGCTTTTTAAAGCTGACTTTATTGCCGTTTTTCTGCTTTTCTCCCGGAGGTGTCGGATCCGTTACTTTTTCACCCAGCCATTTTACGGTATTATCAATAAACCCCATGTCCTAAACTCCTTAATTTAGGTTGCACTGTAATAGTTTAATGTTAGTACTTTTATAAATAAGTTCAAGCAAATATTACATTAACGGCCATAACGGGCGAATAAAAAGCGGGCAATGCCGTAGCAACGCTCATCAAGGCGTTCAAAATCCGACGGCAAATCAAAGGCTTCGTTTTTTTCAAGTTCGATAACACACAGGCAGCCGTCTTGCAGCCAGCCCTGCTCTGCCGCCCGGCGCAGTGCCGGTTCGCTCAGCCCTTTGGCATAAGGCGCATCCATAAACAACAAGTTATAAGCCTCTGCAGCTTGCGGAAGTTTTAAGGCATCGGCTTTCAATAATTTGATAACCCCATGTTCTTTGGGGAAAAGCGCAATATTGCGGCGGGCATTATCGGGATTAATGTCTATCAGGCAGGCCGCCGGGGCGCCGGGGGATATTGCTTCCAGAGAAAACGCGCCGGTACCGGCAAAGATTTCCAACAGACGGCAAGCATCCCAGCCGCCGTCAAGCTTGGAATTGAGAATATTAAAAACGCTTTCCCGCGCACGGTCGGCCGTCGGACGAACGCCCTCCGACTGCGGCGAAAAAAGTTTTTTTCCCCGATAGCTGCCGCCGATAATCCGCATCAGAGTTTATTCCCCAACTGTTCTTTGAGAACTTTCTGCGGAACTTCGCGGACTTCGCCCTTTTTCAGGCTGCCCAGTTGGAACGGGCCGTAAGAAAGGCGAATCAGGCGGGCAACATCCAAACCGATAAACTTCATCACCTTACGGATTTCGCGGTTTTTCCCTTCCTGCAGCGTTACGCTCAGCCAGGCGTTTGTGCCCTGCTCGCTTTCGACCTCCGCTTTTATCGAACCATAGCGAATCCCGTCTATCGTTACGCCCTGCTCAAGTTCTGCCAGTTTGTCGCGGTTGATTCTGCCATGGACTTTGACTTTATATCTGCGGCTCCAGGAATTTGACGGCAGTTCCAGACGCCGGGAAAGTTCACCGCTGTTGGTCAGCAGCAACAGGCCTTCGGAATTTAAATCCAGGCGCCCGATGGAAATAACGCGCGGCAAACCTTCCGGCAGATTTTCAAAAACGGTCGGCCTTCCCTGCTCGTCTTTATGGGTTGTTACCAGTCCGGTCGGTTTGTAATAAACCCACATGCGTGTGTTTTCAATCGCCGGAAGTTTTTCGCCGTCCAAAAGAATCTTTTCATTCCCTTCGACATTAAAGGCCGGGCTTTCAACAACTTCGCCGTTAACGGTGACGCGCTTTTGGAGAATCAGTTCCTCCGCCTGACGGCGGGAGCATACGCCGGAGCGGGCGATAAATTTGGCTATTCTTTCAGACATTTTAATCTTTCCTTTTTTATTTTGTTATACTATATAACAAATATTTTCAAAAGAATAAAGGATTAAAATGCAAGTCAAATATATGCAGCGGGCTTTGGAGCTGGCGCGGCAGGCCGCTCTGGAAGACGAAGTTCCCATCGGCGCGGTGATTGTCGACCCGGAAGAAGATAAAATTATTGCCGAAGCATACAACCAAAGCGAACATATTCTGGATGCGACGGCGCATGCCGAACTGGCTGCCATTCAAAAAGCCTGCCGAAAGCTCGGGCAAAACCGGCTGCGCGGCATGGATTTATATGTGACGCTTGAGCCCTGTACCATGTGCGCCGGCGCCATTTCTTTTGCTCGAATCGAAAATTTATATTTCGGCGCCTATGATGCCAAAGGCGGCGCGGTCGTCAGCGGCGTCAGATTTTACGATGCGCCGACCTGCCATCACCGGCCGACTGTTCAAGGCGGGATTTTGGAAGAAGAATGCGGGCAGCTCCTCAAAGATTTTTTCAGAAACAAACGGAAGCCATAAATGAAAAACCCTGCTTTTTATTGCAGGGTTCCTTTTTTCTCTCTAGCGATTGGCGTTAATCATGATTCGCTGTTTGTCACGCGACCAATCACGATCTTTCATGGTTTCCCGCTTATCATAAAGCTTTTTGCCGCGCCCCAGGCCGACAATCATTTTTGCCCGTCCCCGTTCGTCAAAAAACAGTTTTACGGCAACAAGTGTTGTTCCTTTTCTGGCCAGGCTGCCGATAATGTCGTTAATTTCTTTTCTTTTGAGCAAAAGTTTACGATCGCGTTTTTCGGCATGAGAAGCATAGCCTTTGTTGGCATATTCGGCAATAAACATATTGCTGATAAAGAGTTCGCCGTTTTTTTCCAAACCGTAGGCATCATTAATATTGGCATGCCCCTGACGCAGGGATTTAACTTCCGTTCCGGTCAGTTCCAATCCGGCGGTATAGGTTTCGTCAATGAAATAATCAAAGCTTGCACGGCGGTTTTGCGCAACGACGCCGGTCGAAATATAATCTGATTTTGAACTCTTGGCTGCCATTTTCTCAATTAAGCCTGTTTTTTGACTTTTTCAGGAGAAGACAACATCGCCGTACTTTTAACTGCCGTCAAAGATTGCGCTTCCTTGTCCTTGCGAATGCAACGGCCGTCAATATAAGCGCCCGGCTCAATCGCAATCGTTACATGCGTCACGTCGCCAATCAGTTTGGCTGTTTGGGCAATAAACAGGCTGTCAGCTTCGGCTTTTCCTTCAAAAGTTCCGTAAATATGAAATTTTTTGGCATTGACATAACCTTTGACATAACCGTTGGTTCCGATAACCAGTTCATCACAAGTCACATCCCCGGTCAATTTGCCGTCAATATGAATCGTGCCGCTGCTTTTGAAATCTCCTTTGAATTCCGTCCCCTCACCGATAATGCTCGGGACGGGAGCCGTATTGCTGTTGCTGCCGACCCGGCGCGCAAATTTCAAATAAACCATACGTTTTAAATTACCCATTTTTGTTCCTCAATTTAAATTTTAGCCTGAATAAACGGCATCGGATTAACCGGAACACCGCGATACAAAACTTCATAGTGGAGATGCGGCCCGGTAGAACGTCCGGTTGAGCCGACTTCGCCTAAAACCGTATCATATTCGACTTCATCGCCTTTTTCAACATAACGTTTATGCATATGTCCGTACTTTGTTACAAAACCGTTGCCATGGTCGACGACAACCAAATTGCCGTAACCGGCCGTGTATTCCGAACGGGTGACTTTCCCTTTGGCCTTTACCTTGATTTTGTTTCCGGTCATGCTGGCCAGGTCAACCCCTTTATGAACGGCCTTGCTCTTTTTAAACGGATCCAACCGGCCGCCAAACTTGGAAGTTACCCAATAGCTCCATACCGGTTTTCCAATCGGCGTTCCCGAAATCACCTGCTTATAATATTCATGGTCTTCCATATTCCGGTAAATGGCAGTTACCTGTTCGTTGAGCTTTGGATTACGGCTCAACAAACCGTTATCAGGAATATACGGACCGCCGCTGTTGCCTTTTTTGTTTGACAACGCGTTGAAATACAATCCCTTTTCCTTTAGAGGCTTATTAACTTCCCCCAAAGCTTTTTTCATTTTTTCCACTTCTTTCGACGACAGCGTTTTGATTTTTTCAAAGACTTCGTTTTCAACGCTGCGCATTTCCCGCACGGATGCTTCCAGCTCATCAAGCTGTTTTTTCAATTCATCACGCTCGGAGGCAACAATATCGCGCTGCAGCATGGCTTCATACAGATTAGCGCGTTCCGTAACCTCATCCGGTGCCAGCCAGGAATTGGCCGCCGTAATTTCATTAATCTTATTTTCGATGACCTCAGCCTGAGCCTTATACTGCTGAATACGCCGGTCATTCGGATCTTTTACGTCTTTGAGCGACGAAACGATGGCGTTAACATTTTTATTAAGCGCAACAAATTCCGTCATCAAATCAATGTATGCATCGCGCGTCTGGTCCAGCTGCCGGTCCTTTTTAGAAATAATATGGCCGGACCGGTTATACATGTAATAGGAGTAGAGATTCCAGCCGCCGATAAAAAGCACCAGTACAAACAAAAACATCTGCAAAAACGAGGATATGGTAAAAACCACGGCCCGGCCTTCGCCTCTGAATATTATTTCCTTAGGCGAAAAAAACGGCTTCTTTTTATTATATACCGGCCGTGCAGGCAAGACTGCTATTTTCTTTTGTATCTTCATACTTTCCATAAACAAAAAACCATCCATCTGAAAAATACTCCAGACGGATTTTATTGTACATCAATTTGCTCTAAAAAAACAGTTTATTTACACACTTATCCTATACTTAGGATTAACCTTTTGTATTTCTGTATTTTTTTATAAACTAATTTTCTTCGTTGTCAAGCAATATAAATTCATTATTCCCGGCATAATTCAAAACCGCGCGGGCACGTTCGTCGAGCATATCAAGGTCAAGACTGTTTGAAGACAAAAGGCGCACCTTTTCTTCCAACTCAGCTTTTTCGCGGCTGTATTTGTCGGCAATTTTCTCTGCATAGCTCAATTCCTGCTGCAGGTGCAAATAACGGCGGAGGCCGCGCTCACCGTTGATGGTATAAAAACTAAAGTAGAAAAACAGCAAAACGAAAACAATCAATAATCCTGACTTTTTCAAACGGTTTTGCAGTTCTGACAATAATCCCATAATAGCACCTAAATTTCAGATTAATACAAAAAAAACACAGACTCGCTGTCTTTTATAATTTGAGCATATTAATCTTAAAAATTGGTAAAACGGGAACAACCCTAAAGCGAAACAGCTATCCGCGAATGCTGAAAAAGGTCTTTTTGCTCTGCTTGGCCAGCAGCCTCTGAATATAACGCCCCTGATACAAATTTATACCGAGAGAATTGCCGATTTCGACAGCAGCCGGATCATCCACGCGGCAGAGAATCATTTTCGCGCGTTCGGCACGGTTGACATAGTCCACAAAATGTTTGTCTTCATTAACAATATCCATAAAACTCGGATGCCAGATTATTTTGATTAAATCCGCGCCAAGATTTGTCCGGTTAATATACTTCAGCTTGTCAACGGTTATGCCGTCAATACAGATTTTATATCCCCGATACTGGGCAAACGTCTTTGCCAGCATAAACGCCTTAATATCGCTGAAAATATCAACCAGCTGAAGTTCCAAAACAACGGAGGAACGCATGGAAGCATTGATATTCTCGTCAAAGAGCAGAAAGTCATCAGAAAGAATCGTAGAAACATTCAAATTTAAGCTGAAATTTCTGGTCAAGGCTCCGTCATCATGTTTACTGACATGCACCAGAACTCTTTTATCAAGTGTTCCGGCCAGATGCAAAAACAGCCAGGGATTTGCCGTCAAATCAACGTCAGGCATCAACATATCGCGCAAATCGGCAATAGAAACGAAGACCTCGTCAAATAAGACCTGAGGCGATGATTTTCCGATTACGGCACAAACGGACTGGCGGCGAATCAGGCTTGAAAAATCGGTCATCGCCAACGCTTTCTGGACTTTAGCCAGCATTCCCGTGGTTAATTCCTGCCGGATTTTTCTGGCCCCCATTACCATTTCGTGCGAAAAGGCGGGCTTGACCTTGTAATCCTCACCCAAAGAGCGCTCAGGGCTGCGGTAATCGGAAATTGCCGCATCAATCGTATCATGCAGCTCTTTCGTTCCCTCGTTCAAATCAAAATATTTTATAAAACCGATTTGTTCTAAATCGTAAGCATCTTTTAAAAGCGGATCGTCGTGAAGCATGTAACGTATTTTTATCAGGCAGGCCCACACTTCCTCCTGAGCTTCCTTGTTGTAAACAACAATCATGTCATCATTGGGCAGCGCGAAAACTTCGCCCTTGAACTTGGAAATAACATTTTCAAAGATTTTTAAAAGTGCCTGACGGGACAGCAGGCGCAAACTGTTATTGTTGAGTTTGTGTCCGTAAATGTACAAGGCCTTGTATTTTCCGAGGTTATCTTCCAGCTTGGTCAGATAATCATAGATAATCACATCTTTTTTTAATTCGGCTTTTTTGTTTTTGTCGGCAGACTGATTTTTAGAAAAAAGAAACATATCCGACCTCACAATATTTTTTCCAGAATGTCTTTATGCGGACATTCGTCACGAAACATTCCCTGCAACAGGCGGCGGCGTTTAATGCAATCCAAGCTGCCGCAGATTTTGGCATTGGGGCATTGGCGGCGAATCAGCGCAATTTCTATTTCATCAATATACGGCCCCTGAAAGGTATTAAGACCGTATGACAAGCCCCAACGCATTGCTTCGCTGCCATCACATTTTGCCAGAATAACATTTTCGGGCTTCATATATTCCACGGCATTTTTCAGGCTCTGGTTATCCGTGTCATAGACTAACAGAGGCTCCCAGAATATTTTTATCATATCCGGCGCCAGTTTATCGAGATTGAGCATACTTAGCGACGCGGGGCTGAGCGAATCAATCAACAGCTTATGCCCGCCTTTATGCAGGATATCTTTTACCTCGTGATACAGATTCAGATTGTTAAGAATATCCATCATCTGAACTTCGACAATAATCTGCTGCGCGGGCTTCAGGAAATTCTTGGCAAACTCGACAAATTCCTTAGAAAAGACGGAGCTCAAATTGAGGTTCAGACTTATTTTTTCGGGCCATTCGGTAATTTCGGCCGAAGCAAAAGCCGCCAGTGTTTTTTTATCAAGCACCTGCGTCAGATACTGAAACAGCCAGCGGTTGGCGACCAAATCCTTATTGTCGCCGAAATAACGGCTCAAATCTTTGACGGCAACAAAAAATTCCTGCATCAGATCCGTAAATTCATTGTTATGTACGCGCATAACGCTTTGGCGCTTGACCAATTCCGCCATATCAATATCATCCAGCGTTGAAATGATTTTATCCATATCTTCCGCTTCTACCGGTTCTTTTACCGGCAATTCTTCCGTTTCGGCTTCTTTATTTTCCTGCACCATTTTTTCTATTTTTCCATAAAAGGAAAAGAAATCGCGCGGAAAAGAATAAACGAGGGCAAAATCCCGGCTGTCATGGGACAAAACCGGATCAGCAGCCAGGCCGGCACGAAGTTTCTTGACGGCTTCGTCAATTTCCGACGGCGTAATATTTTTGCTTAAAATGGCGATATCGCCATTTGAAAGAATATACATCGACCCTTTGGCGGCTCCGATAATACTCTCAAAAAGCATGGCGATAATCTTGACAAATTCGGGATGGCGGTTTTTGGGTTTGAGCTTTGAAATATTAATGTAAAGCACGGCATAGCCGAGGGCGTTTTTTGCCACACGGTCCAGAGCGGTCAGTAAATATTTTTCCGACAGGACTACCTTTGCTTTAGACATTATATATTTGACTTTCCTTTTTGATTTTATTTCATACTATTACAAAATTTCTAATTTTTTGCTAATAATTTTGAAACTTTATCCACGACATCAGAAATCTGATAAGGCTTGGCGATAAACAGCGTGTTTTCATCCGTGGCAACAACATCCTGAATATTGTTGTCTTCCGTATAGCCGCTCATAAATATCGTTTTCAACGCGGGATTTATTTTCCGCAGGTCATGATAAACCTCCAACCCGCTTTTTTCCGGCATAATGACATCCAGCATGACAATGTCTATACCCGGCGTATTTTTATATAATTCTACAGCCTTGACACTGTCTCCCGTACTGATAACTTCGGCATCAAAATGTTTTAAGATATCGGTCAACAGTTCGCGGAGGACAACTTCATCGTCAACAACCATGATTTTGCTGCGAATTCCGGCCGGAAGCGGACAAGACGGATGCGGGTCATAAAGTTCCATTCCGCAGTTTTCATCAGCCAGCGGAAGATAAACATGAAAAACCGTTCCGGACGAAGACGATTCATAAGTTATTGTTCCGTTATGCTTTCTGACTATTCCGTAGACTGCCGCCAACCCCAGCCCTGTTCCCCTTTCGGAGCCTTTGGTCGTGAAAAACGGTTCAAATATTTTATTCCGCAAGTTCTTGGGAATGCCGCCGCCGGTGTCAGACACGGAGACTTCAAGATACTCTCCCGGCTCGGCATTTAAAACCGCTTTCCGGATATCCGCCCGGCTCAAATTAACATTGCGGGTCGCGATTGTCACAACGCCGCCGGACGGCATGGCATCCTTGGCATTCAGCCCCAGATTAAGAATCAGATTGTGCACCAAATCAGGATAACCGCATATTTCGTGTTTTTCCGCTTTTTTTATTATTTTCACCTTAACGCGCGAATTGACGCTATGTTCAAGCAAGTAAGCCGTTTCATCAAGTCCGGCGTGAACATCTATGCGCATGGGCGTATCGCTTTTGGAACGGGAAAACAAAAGCAGCTGGTGCGTCAGATGCGATGCCCGTATGCAAGAATCCACAATAATCTGCGCATAACGGTATAACTCATGATTTTTTCCCAGTTTCAGCTTGATGAAATCGGCGGCGGAACTGATGCCTGCCAGCATATTGTTAAAATCATGTGCTATGCCGCCGGCCAGACGGCCGATTGATTCCATTTTCTGTGCTTCGGCTATACGTTTTGCCATACGGCGGTGACGGATGACGTCCCAGATTACAATTACCAGAGCCAACGCCATAAAAATCAGCAGCCAGTCTTCTATAATCATTTTTCTTATTCTCCCTGTTTGTTTTTCCCAGTCTGCCACAGCTCTGCCGCAAAGACAAGAAAACAATGCAGAGCCCGGAAAATTTGGTTGATTTTTTGACTTTCCGGGATATAATCAGCGCATATTTTAACCACCCCGAATAAGGAAGAAATAATATGTTACCACAGAAAAACAACGTGGCTCCGCTCAGAAACAGAATTATTGTTAAAGTTGCCGAAAGTTTTATCAATGACCGTTTTGAAAATGCCGATAATATTCCGGCAGAAATTATGCCGGACGGTTCGGTTCCATACCATGCCAGCCTGGATATCGACAGAAGCATTGTCAAACAGATTGCTCTCGCGGTTATGGGCTTTTCTCCCGATGACGAAAAAAATTCCGCCAAATCGCTGAAAGAATACGGCAAAGAAGCTTTGGCCAGAGAAAAACTTCTGCCCAGCAAACTGTCGGTTATCACCAGCGCCTGCGCCGCCTGCATGAAACAGCAGCATGTCGTGACAAACTTCTGCCGCGGCTGCATTGCCCGCCCCTGTCAGGTAAACTGCCCCAAAGGCGCTATTTCCTTTACAGAAGCCAACCGGGCGCAGATTAATCCGGATTTGTGCATTAACTGCGGCATCTGCCTGAACAGCTGTCCGTATAATGCCATTATTAAAGTTCCGGTTCCTTGCGAAGATTCCTGCCCAGTCGGCGCTATTACCAAAGATGCCGACGGCAAAGAACATATTGACAACGAAAAATGCATTTCCTGCGGCAAGTGTCTGCGGTCCTGCCCGTTTGGCGCCATTGTTGAGCCATATCAGCTGATTGACGTTTTGAAACTTCTGAAAGACAGTGACAAAAAAGTTGTCGCCATGCTGGCTCCGGCTGTTCTGGGACAGTTCGGCGGGACAATCAACAATCTGGTCGGCGCTTTGAAAAAGCTTGGCTTTGCCGAAGTTTACGAAGTTGCCGTCGGCGCAGACATTACAACGACCAAGGAAGCCGCCGAATTTATCGAGCGCATGGAAAAGGGCGAGAAATTTATGACAACGTCCTGCTGCCCGGCTTATTTCCGCGCAGCCAAGACCAGCGTTCCCGAAATTGCGCCTTATGTTTCGGAAACGCACACGCCGATGTATTACACCGCAGAAAAAATCAAAGAAGAACATCCTGACTATCTGACGGTTTTTGTCGGCCCCTGCTATGCAAAACGTGTTGAAGCAGAATCGGATCCTTATGTCGATTATGTCATTACTTTTGAAGAAGCCGGCGCCATGTTTGACGCTGACAAGATTAAAGTCGAAGAATGTGAAGCGATGGACTTTACTGAAATTTCCTGTTATCAGGGACGTCAATTTCCGGTCAGCGGCGGTGTTGCCGGCGCTGTCAAATCTTTGGTTGACGGCAAAATGGAAATGCGCGCCGAAACGGTTGACGGCCTGACCAAAGAGGGCTTGAAGACACTGAAACGCTATGCCCTGAAAGGCTGTGACAACAACATGATTGAAGTCATGTGCTGCGAGGGCGGCTGTGTGGCCGGTCCGGGTTGTCTGGCTATGCCGAGAAAAGCGGCGGTCGCTGTTGACAAGTATGTCAAAACCGGCTGCGATTTGCGCGAAAGACTGGAAAATCAGAAGTAATTTTACCGACACCGCCTGTTTTTTCAGGCGGTGATTCTATAAAGATAACGGAGCAAGATATGAAAATCGGAATTATCGGAACGGGTTATGTCGGCTTGCCTACCGGCGTTGGTCTGGCTGAGCTGGGCAATGACGTCACCTGCATTGACCGGGAGCAAAGCAAAATTGACGCCTTAAACAATGGCAAACTGACAATTTATGAAGACGGTTTGGAAGAGCTTTTTAAGAAAAACGTTGCCACCGGACGCATCAAATTTACAACTTCCATGAAAGAAGGCGTTGAAAACGCCGATTTGGTTATGATTGCCGTCGGCACCCCTCCGCATCCGATTACAAAAGAAGCCGACATGAAATATATTCATGCCGCGGCGACGGAGCTGGCCGAATATCTGCAAGGCTATACGGTTATTGCCACAAAATCGACCGTTCCGGTCGGAACCGGCGATGATGTCGAAAGCTTAATTCGCAAAAAGAACCCGCAGGCGGATTTTGATGTCGTATCCCTGCCGGAATTCCTGCGCGAAGGCTTTGCCATTCACGATTTTTTCAATCCGGACAGAATCGTTATCGGCGCCAATACGGCGAAGGCCTGCAATATTGTCCGAAAGCTGTATGAACCTTTTGCCGACAAAGCGCAGATTTTGTGTGTCAAACGCCGTTCCTCGGAAACGATTAAATATGCATCCAATGCCTTTTTAGCGCTTAAAATCCATTATATCAACGAAATGGCCAACTTCTGTGAAAAGGCCGGCGCAGACATTTACGAAGTCGCCAAGGGCATGGGGCTGGATAGCCGTATCGGTAACAAGTTTTTGAATCCGGGGCCGGGATACGGTGGCAGCTGTTTTCCCAAAGACACCAATGCCATGGCCTATATGGGGCGGCAAAACAATGTTACCATGAGTTTGATTGAAGCGGCAATCAAAGGCAACGACGAACGCCAGAAAGAAATGGCCGACAGAATTTTAGCGCCGGTCAAAAACATCCCTGACGCTAAGATTGCGGTTCTCGGTCTGGCATTCAAAGGCGGAACGGATGACTGCCGCGTTTCTCCGGCCATGGCGATTATTGCGAATCTTATCAATCTGGATGCAAAAATTACTGCTTATGACCCCAAGGCCATGGAAAATGCCCAAAAGGTTCTTGGCGATAAAATAAATTATGCCGAAAATATGTATCAGGCTGCTAAAGGTGCTGATGTTCTGGCCATTTTGACCGAATGGGACGAATTCCGCCATATTGATTTCGGAAAACTCAAACTGGCGATGAGAACGCCGGTTATTGTCGACCTGCGCAATATTTTACAGCCGGAAGACGCCCGAACAGCAGGCTTTGACTATTACAGTATCGGAAGATAAGGGGATGCGTCATGAAACACGTTAAAAATCTGGTTGTCGGCTGCGGCTTATCCGGGGCGGTTATTGCCGAGAGAATCGCCTCAGAACTCAACGAGGATGTTTTGATTATTGACGCCAAAGACCATATCGGCGGCAACATATACGATTATAAAGACCAAAACGGGATTACCGTTCACAAATACGGGTCGCATATTTTTCACACGAATCTGGAAAACGTGTGGCATTATCTCAGCCGTTTTACGGATTTTAACACCTATATGCACCGGGTTATCGCCGTTATTGACGGGATTGAAACACATATTCCGTTTAATCTTAAAACGCTGTATGACGTTTTTCCGCGGAGCATGGCGCAGCGTCTGGAAGAAAAACTGCTTAAGAAATTTGAATACAACAAAAAAGTACCGATTTTGGAGTTTCAAAAGCAAGATGATGATGATTTAAAATTTTTGGCCAACTATGTTTATGAAAAAGTTTTTCTGCATTATACGACCAAACAATGGGGAATGAAACCTTCTGACGTTGACGGCGCGGTTACGGCAAGAGTTCCGGTATTTATCGGCTGCGACGACCGTTATTTTCAGGACAAATATCAGGGTATTCCCTGTGGCGGTTACACTGCCATGGTTCAGAAAATTATCAGCAATCCGAAGATAGAGCTGCAGTTGCGTACGTCTTTCGACGACATCAAAAACGAAATCAGTTACGACCGTTTGTTTTTCACCGGGTCGATTGACGCGTTTTTTGATTATAAATTCGGGGAACTTCCCTATCGCAGCGTTTCTTTCAAATTTGAAGAATATGATCGGGAGTATTATCAGGCCGGAGCGGTTGTCAACTATCCGTGCAATTATGATTTCACCCGTATTCACGAATACAAATATTATTTGAATGAAAAATCTGCCAAAACGGTTATCGCCAAAGAATATTCGGAAGATTTTGAACGCGGCCGAAACGAACGTTATTATCCGGTTCCCAAAGATGAAAACCAACAGCTTTACAATCGTTATCTTCAAGAAGCGGAAAAGCTGAAAAACATTTATTTTCTCGGACGGCTCGGCGATTATAAATACTATGACATGGACAAGGCGGCGGCCAGAGCGCTTGAACTGTTTGAAACAATTCGAAATCACTAAAAAATACGGGAAAATTCCCGTATTTTTTTATAAATCCTTAAGTTGAGAGCTGTTTTTCAGCATTTTGGCGGCTCGACGGTATTCTTTTGCCTTTTGGCGAAATCTTTTTCCGGTATTCCCCAAACTGAAACAGGAAGCCAGCCGGTAAAGCCATGCTTTTATTCGGCTGCCCAGAACAGATGAACTGCCGTCAACGAAATACAAGCCTTTTATATCGTTGTCACAAACAATATATTTTTCGATGCCGATACTTTTCATTTTGCGGTTAAACTTTTTTATCTCTTCAGGAAGATTGTCGCCGTGCAGCATATATAAAGCAAACTGCCGGGAAGCAAAGCCATAAAAACGCTCAAGATTGTCTTTCAAAAGATTATGTTTCTGCAGAAAATCCAACACCTCATAAGTCACATCAGAAAAACTTTTTGCCGATGCGGGATTTTTGGCGAGGTGTTTCTTCTCGTTTATCATCTCGTGCATAATGGAATTTCGGCGGATATAATAGGCATATACTTCATCTTCCAGAAAAAAGATGTCATTGGCAACGCTGTGATAGTAAAACCAAAAGACGTCATCGTCATGGCGATAATGTTCCGGAAAACGAATCGCGTACTTATCAATAAGAGATTTTTTGAATATTTTATTCCACAGCATAACATTGACATTGATGTTCTCATCCAGCGGGAATCGCCCTTTTCGCGTCGGATTGTAATATTCCCGGTCAATGCGGCTTTCGTTCGTTTCCTTATCGCTTTCATCTTCATAAGCAAAAGCATTATGCGCGCAGACGACATCAACTTTTTGTTTTTTCAACGCTTCATACAAAATTCGGTTGCTGCCGGGAAGATACCAGTCATCACTGTCACAAAAACGGATATATTTTCCCGAAGCATTTTCCAAGCCGCGGTTGCGCGCTGCGCCGGCGCCAAGATTTTCAGGCAGGGATACGACTTTAATATTTGGGTAACGGGCGGCATAAGCGGCCAGGATTTCGGCGCTTTCATCTGTTGAGCCATTATCAACGCAAACGATTTCCGCCTCCGGTTCGTTTTCAGCAACCAGACTGTCCAGACAACGAGCCAAATATTGTCCGGTATTATAAACGGGGACAATGACGGAGATTTCCGGCTGTTTCATATTTTCCTCACAAAAAAACTGCCATATAAACGATTGCCTTATCCTAACTTATTCAGAAAATTAATCAACCGTAATATGACAGTTTTTATGGTGACGGGGAATTTAACTTATTTGTTTTCTTATTTTCAGGATTGGCAAACAATTGAATAAATAACCTTTAATATCCCCTTTGTTATTCACCTTGGTTTTCCATAATGGCAGTCCTAAAAATGAATAATGCATTTTTTTATTATTATATCCTGTCTTTTTAAACAAGGTTATAAAACCAAACAGCATAATTCGATAAAAAACTTTGTTATGCGTATCAGTCAGCGATATAAAATATTTTGAACAAAAATCAAAAACACCATTTGAATATAATGTAAGGTTGCATAAATTTATATCATCTTGTGTATATACCCCTTCACTGTTTTTTATATCATCTTCCATTTTCTTCATAAGGCCTTTGAATTTTTCATAATACCTCGGCTGATCTCGATGAGCCGGAAAAGCCACTGTAAAAAACAGATGAAAAGGAACTCGAAATTTCTTTTGTAAATTATTTTGTTTTAAATAATCATACAAGTCTTCTAAAGTGCTGGGAATTTCTAAATTTTTAAATAAGACTGTTTCGGTCAAAACTCCTTCCGGCTTTAACATTCTGCGCCAATAAGCCGAGTTAGGATAGGACTTCTTGGAAATGATGCAATAATTATCTAAATGAGCCAATAATTTAAAGGTAAAAGGAACATTATCTGTTTGAAATCCCTCTAAAAAACGTACTTTATATTTGTCTAAAAACGATTTTCTATACAATCTTCCCCACATCGGAATATCCGTTTCTATTCTGACATTGGAGTTATAATCTTCAATTGTATAATTACCTTCCGGACGATCATAATCAAATAAAATATTAATATCTTCTGTTTTCAGATCCTTCATATAGTTGAAAGCGTTACTATTAACAACTAAGTTGTATGCTTTACCGTCAGGATCTTCTTTTTGGATTGCATCGACCATGCTTTTAATATGCTCATTTTCAATCCAATCGTCAGGATCAACAAAACAAACAAGTTCTCCAGAAGCATTATCCAAACCTGCATTACGACCACCACAAAGTTTTCTATTTTCTTTTAGTGTTACGATCTTTATCCGTTTATCTTTTTGTGCATATTTTTTTAATATTTCAGCACTGTTATCGGGAGAACCATTATCAACACAAACTATTTCTATATTTTTATAGCTTTGTTTTAAAATGCTGTCTAAACATTCTTCCAGATATTTCTCAACATTGTAAATACTTAAAAGTATTGAAACAAGAGGTTGTTCATTTCTTTTCTGATTTACCATTTATTGCTCCAAAATTTCCTTAATTGCTTCTTCAACAGTATATTGAGGAATAAAACCGACTTCCTTGTTCAAGCGAGTACTGTCGCCAACAACCCTTCTTTGTTGAAGGCTTGACCGCTCCTGAAAAATAACCAAATCTTCCCGCTTCATTGCCTGTGCTATTTTCAGCACATAATCACGGATTGACATTTCTTTTCCAGTGCAAATGTTGACAATCCCTTCAATATTGCTTTCTAAAAAAGCAACAAATGCTGCAGCTATATCCTTTGTATAGATATAATCACGAATAAGGCTACCGCTACGAATTGTAACCGGCTCACCAACCTTTAAATGATTAATAACATCGGATGTCAGTCTTCGAGGGTCGCTTTCCTTTCCAAAAGCTGAGAAAATCCTTCCCCATCCAAAAGAAACATTATTATTTTTACAATATGCTTCAGAAATCTGACGGACAAAATCCTTGCATTGGCTGTAAATATTAATCGGTTCCGCGGTCATTGTTTCATGTAATGTTTCATCATGGTAGCCATACTCTGCATAGGTTCCAGCCATAACGACACGTTTTCCTCCATTTTTTACAAATGACTTTAACAAATCAATTGATGATGTCAGAAAATCAAAATTACTGTTATCATTAAAAAGTCCCGTACTTAACCATGCATAATGCAGTAAATATTCCGGCTTAATTTCCGATAACAAAAAATCTATTTCTTCTTTATTGAAAAGGTTTCCCTTTACATATTTGACATTATCATTGCTTTTCTCATTATTAATTGTCAAAGCATAAATATCAAAACCGCTTTTCTTTAGAAACGGAATTGTTTCCTTTCCGATTAATCCGGTTCCGCCGGTTATAAAAACTGTTTTATTTTTCATCATTATTTATCTCCTCTGCAGTCTGTTTTCCATCAGCAAAAGCCTGAAAAGTCCAAAAATATTCCCATTTGCCGAAACGTCCGATTGACTTGATATTTTTTTCAGCCAAATAATCCAAAACTATTTTTCGGCAACTATAAATATTATGGTCAAAGATGATATTGGCATAGGGTTCAAAACGAATGTCTTTGACGACAATATCTTCGTCATTGAAAAGTCCCATGCCTTTTAATTTTGAAACAGTTTCTTCCAAAACCTTTTCCGCCGGAGGGATTTCAGTACCATTTGCATAAAAAACTTCAGCCTGCAAAGAACTACATCCTTCCGGTGCATTATCCGGTGATTTTAAACTTGGCGAATAAACACGGGCAGGAGGAATATCTTCATCATAAATATAAAACCACAAGTTTTGTGCTACATTTGGTTTATTAAACCCCAATGACACCTGATAACCGCAGGTCCATCGTAATTTTTCTGCTGCCTGACGTACATTATCAGGAACATCAGGAAGCATTTTTATAATTACCGGCAATGGCAAAGATGAAAAAATTCGATTATAGACAGCCTCTTCTCCATTGGAAAATCTTATCGTTTTTTTCTCGGGATCTATTTTTACAACTTGTCTATTGAGGTAAATTTCTGTCTTTTCTTTCATCAAATTTAAAATACTTTTAAAACCGCCTTTTTTGGGGTATTTCATAACTTTCGCATAATAAAAACATTTATCCTGATATTCAAAGGATCCAGCCAGAACCTCCTCTAATTCAGGACAAGTCATACGAAAGCCTACCCATTTGGTTTCCAGTTCTTTAGGTTCGACTCCCCAATACTTACGCGTATAGGCAAAAGGAAAATGTTCAGCAAAATAATCTCCATACTGACAACGCAGCCATTCTTCATAATTTTTGATTTCTATAATTTCTTTATGCGGGCGTTTTACAAAATCAGAAATTATTTTAACCTTTTCCTGAACAGATAAATTATATAAGTTATTTTGCGCAGGATGTTTCAACCAAATTCCTTGATAATAATTTGTCGGATAAGGAATATGCTCAATCATTCCAATATTTCCGGAAAATATTTTTTGTGTATATTCATCCAGCGCAAATGATAAATGAACAAAACGGTCAAAGCGGAAACCGTTAATCATAAAGTTACCGCATAAACCGCCCCAGTCATTGTCTTTTTCATAAACGACGCTGCTTTCACCTTTTTGTTTCAGATGATAGGCAGCGGAAATTCCAGCGATTCCGCCGCCCAAAATAACATTATCCGGCAAGATGTTCTCCATGTTCCAAAATCTGTTTGACACAGAAATCATACATATCCCGAGAATTCAGGGCTTCTTTATACCAATCTACGGTCTTTTCAACCGCCTCCTGCAAGCCCCATTTTGCTTCCCACTGCAACATAACATAAGCTTTGGTGACATCCAGATTGAGAAGCGTGTTTTCATGAACAGCATTGGGATCTGACGCATCAACAACTTTTCCTTTGCCGTAGTATTCAACAAGCCGGCGAACCACTTCCAAAACTGTTTTATTGGCGGAAATATGAGGTCCAAAGTTAAAGCTGGTGGCATATTCCACTGGATTTTCAATTAATTTCTGGCCGACTTTCAGATACCCGGACAAAGGTTCCAAAACATGCTCCCACGGACGCGTGGCTATCGGATTGCGGATTTCAATGTCTTTGCCTGCTTCAATAAAACGAATGCAGTCAGGAATTAGACGGTTGTCAGACCAGTCACCGCCGCCGATGACATTTCCAGCGCGGACAGAAGCGATTGCTTTGCCATGTTTGGCGTAATCTTTAGGGTTAAAATAAGAATTACGATAGGATGAAATTGCCAGTTCGGCACATCCTTTTGATGCCGAGTAAGGATCATAACCGCCCATGCGGTCCGTTTCCTTGTATCCCCAAATCTGTTCAACATTTTCATAACACTTGTCAGATGTAATCATGACAACTGTTTTGACACATTCATTTTGGCGTACGGCTTCCAAAACATTAATTGAACCCATAATATTAGTTTCGTATGTTTCTCTGGGATGCTGATAAGCCGTTCTGACCAGAGCCTGAGCCGCTAAATGAAAAATAATTTCAGGCTTATGGGTTTTGACGGTTTCGTTAAGCTTTTCAAAATCACGAACATCCCCGCGGATATCGGCATAAAGTCTGTCATGTAAATGGCAGGCTTCGAAATTTCCGCGTTCGGAATAAGGTTCTAAGGAATAGCCGACAACTTTTGCTCCCAGCATTGTCAGCCAAATAGACAGCCAGGAACCCTTAAAACCTGTGTGTCCGGTTACTAAAACTGTTTTTCCGTTATAAACATTATTATACATTATTATTTCTCCACCAATCAATTGTCATTTTAAGGCCTTCTTCAAGTGAATATTTTGGCTTCCAGCCAACAGATTTTAACTTTTCATTATTTCCGACGACCAAATCATCGCCGAAAGCAGCGGGAACAGCACCCCACAAGATTTCTCCGTTAAAATCCGTCAGTTCAGCTATTTTGGTAACGATTTCGCGAAGCTGCACCGGCTTTCCCGAACAAATGTTCACGGCGCCTGAAATATCTTTTTCAAAAACATCGACAATTCCGCGCGCCGTATCTTCAACATGCAAATAATCCTGAAATTTCAGGCAGTCACTTACTTTTACATCTTCTCCACGCAAGCAAGCGTTTATAACAGACGGCATCAGACGCTGAGGTTTTTCATTTGGACCGTAAAGATTAAATATTCTCGGCCATTTAAATTCTATGTCATTTTGTGACGCATATCTTGATATAACATTATACAGAGAAGCCTTGGACTGTCCGTGTAGTGATTTGTTCGCTAATGGCGTCATATCCTCTTGAAGATATCCATACGAAAAATCGTACTCAGAAACAGTTCCATTACAAAGTAATTTGCGTCCTCCGGCTTCACAAAAACATTTTATTAAATGCAGCGAAGCAGCCAGCCAATCAATATTAATATTTGCACCATGGCATTTCGGACCGACATACCATGCCATATGCAACAAATTATCAAATTGAAATTCTTTGAAAAAAGCCGAAACATCTGACAAAGACAACAAATCGAGGCGTATGGGATGCAAATATGCAGAAGCCAATTGAGTTGTATTTTTAGAAATACTAAAAATTTCATACCCTCTGTTCAGCAGTTCTTTGGTAACCTGGCGGCCGATAAAGCCGGTGCCGCCCGTTATCAACACTTTAGCCATGGATTATTTCTCCCAGACTTTCCAAGGGGCACGGTTTTCCGCCCACATTTTGTTTAAATCTTCCTTATCTTTCAGCATATCCATCGGATGCCAAAAACCGGTATGTTTGTAAGCATTCAGTTTTCCATCCCGCGCCAGACTTTTCAACGGTTCCTGTTCCCAAATGACATCGTCGCCATCGGGAATATAATTGAACACTTCCGGCTCGCAGACGAAGAATCCGGCATTAATCCAGGCTCCGCCTTCTTTCGGCTTTTCCTGAAACTTGTTAATAGCCCCGTTTTCGTCGATGGCTAAAGCGCCAAAACGCCCTTCCGGCTGATAGGCAGTCAGCGTGCAGAGTTTTCCTGATTTTTTATGATTTTCAAGAAGTGTCTTTATGTCGACATCGCCCACGCCGTCGCCGTAAGTCAACATGAACGGTTCATTGCCGATAAAGTCTTTTACTTTTTTGATACGGCCGCCGGTCAGCGTGTTGCGGCCGGTATAAAACATGGTTACCTTCCACGGCTCACAGGAATTTTTATGAACTTCCACGCTGTTTGTCGAGAGATCGACGGTCACATCCGAATTGTTCATATAGTAATTAACAAAGTATTCTTTAATGACTTCGCTTTTGTAACCGCAGAGGATAACAAATTCGTTAAAACCATAATGAGAGTAAATTTTCATGATATGCCAGAGAATCGGCTTTCCGCCAATTCCGACCATCGGCTTGGGGCGAACACCCGTTTCTTCTCCCAATCTGGTTCCCAGCCCGCCGGCCAAAATTAAAACTTTCATCAATCTCCCTTTCTTAAACCTTTTTCTTAAACATTCATTCCCGGGAATTCCTTGAAACCAAGCATAACCGGGCATTGCACAAATGCGCTAAAGTCAGAGATATTGTGAAAAGATTATGATAAAATATGTTGTCAAACAGCACCGGCTGCGGACAATCTCCGCAACAGCGTTTTATACAACTCAAGAAATTATGGCGAAAGACTTAAAGAATCGCCATAACCTAATACCCATAAAGCTTCTCACGGCTCCGTGCACCTCAGGCACTGCATGCGTATTAACAAAACAATACACATGTTGGTTGCGAGGATAGCTAATAAAACAAGATTAATCAAGCAAAATGTTTATTATTTTTACAACTGTATATAACCAAAAGAAAATTCATTTTTTCTAAATTTTCAAAAGAAATAACGTTGCAGCAGTTTACTTTTTCAAAAAAAATTATTACTTTTTCAAGAAATAAGTGTTAAAGATAAATGCAAACAGAAAAATTGATGAGGAATAAAGAAATGACTAAGTTTGCCGTTGTCGGCGTTCATGAAAATATCGGCCGTGAAATTTTGAATTTTATGGCGGAAGACGGAATTAAAGTTTCCGATGTTTTGGCCGTTGATATCAATTCCCCGCTCGGGACGCAGGTTTCTTACGGAGAAGATGACGATTTGGATGTATTAAATCTGGAAAGCTTTGATTTTTCAAAAGCAGATGTTGCCGTTTTTGCAACAACACAAGAACAGGCAAAACGGTACATTCCCAAAGCACTCAACGCTAAAATTAAAGTTGTTGACACAACGGGCGCTTATTTTTCTGACAGTGACGTACCGATGATCATTGCCGGCGTTAACGACGATAAGGCGGCCGCGGCGGCAAAGGGGTTGGTTTCCATACCGTCAGCTTCGGTTACTCAGTTGCTTCTGCCTTTGAAGGCCATTGATGAAAAATATAAAATCAAGCGCTTGGTTGTCACGGCTTATACCTCTGCTTCCGTTTACGGGACTGCAGCCATGGACGAACTTTTCAGCCAGACACGCAAGATTTTTATGAATGAAAGCCTGGTTGATGATCAGAATGTCTTTCACAAACAGATTGCCTTTAACCTTATTCCGCAGGTCGGGGAGTTTATCGGCGAAGAAACGTCTTTTGAGTGGGCTGTCAACGCCGAAACCAAAAAGATTCTTCATGACGACATCAAAGTTCATGCCAATTTTGCCGTTGTTCCGGCGTTTATCGGCGAAGCGCAATATGTCAACGTCGAATGCAGCGGCGAGGTTGACGTTGACGAGGCGCGCAAACTGATGAAGCAAACCAAAGGCGTTGTTGTTTTTGACAAGAATGTTGACGGCGGGTATGTTTCTCTTGCCGACGTTCAGGGCGAAAACGACATTTATGTCAGCCGTCTGCGTCAGGACTCTTCGGTTGAAAACGGAATCAGTTTCTGGTGCGTTGCCGATAATCTGCGTGCAGGCGCTGCTCAGAACGCTTTTGCCGTGATGAAACTGCTGTTGAAAAAATCACATTAATTTTCTTTGAGGAATCTGCAATGTGGAAATATGCCCAAATTTTATGTTTACTGCTCGCCTTAACAGTCATAACCCCGGCTTATGCCGCGTCGGTGGAAAATCCTCATGCCGCTCAGACAAACGTTATCAATTATAATTCAATCAACAAAGAGCTGGACAGTATAGAAAAGGAATTAAAGCAGACATCCATCAAGCCCAATATGCTATCCGATTATGTCACAAAACTGGACAATATCCTGTCGGAAGTCAACAGCGGCAAAAAGCAAACGCAACGCGATTTGGAATTTGTGGAGAAACGTATTGAGGCTCTGGGCGCAGCTCCCGAAGACGGCAGCAAAGAAGTTGCGGTTATTGCCAATAAACGCAAGGAATTTAACAAAGAAGCATCATTATTACGGGCAAAAATTTCCGAAGCGGACGTCAGTGCCGCCAGGATTGAAGAATTGGAAACGCTTATTCTGGAAATCCGCAGCAACGCCCTGCTGGGGCGTATTCTGGAAAGCCAGCCGCCATTAATCTCTCCGCAAAATTTTTATACGGCTAACAAGCTGTTTGTCACGTTCGTTTACGATGTGATAAAATCACCGGTTGTGTGGTATAAAAACCTTTCATCCGTTAACAAAGACTTTGTAAAAAACAACATCGCCTTTGTTTTGCTTTTTGTCGCTTTGGCTTTGATTATCAGCATATATCTCCGGGCACTGATTTTAAAATATTTCGGTTACAAGCATATTGAAGAAGAGAGAATCCGTTACAGCCGCAAAGTCGTGGCCGCATTTTTTGTAGCCCTGTCGTACGGCATTATTCCTGCCAGCCTGATTTGTGCGGCTTTGGTGTGGATGTACAACACAAAAGTCTTTACGCTCGGCTTTTTCGGCCTGATTATCAATTCCCTGTTGTTTTATTCGCTGTTTATTGTTCTCGGACGGGCGCTGACCAGAGTCACTCTAACCCCATACAATGAACGCTGGCGGCTGGTCAGTATGAGCACGCCCAAAGCTAAAAAGCTTAAAACCGTCTTTTATTTTTTCATTACCATGATCAGCCTGTGTTCTTTTATGGAATATGTATCTTCCAGAGAAAATTATCCGGTTGAATTAATGTATTATGTCATGACAATCTCCTGCGCGGTTAAAGCCCTCAGCATTATCATGGTTACAAAAATCGTTATGCTGGACGACGACTGCGGCAGTACAGGCACTTATGAAACTCAGGATGATGACAGTGAAGACTCGTCATTTACTCCGGCAATGAAACTCACCTTTACCGTAGCGTTATTTTCCATCGGCGTTTTTGTTTTATCTCGTTTTGGGTAACCCCGGCGGGGGGTTTTTATTTTTTTCCGGTTTATTTGCGC
>JAUNPO010000006.1 GCA_030536665.1 Pseudomonadota bacterium | reverse complement strand
GAAAGGAAAATAAAATGGCTAAAAAATCTATTATCGACAACCTGATTAAGTATGAATTAAACCACTTGACCGATATTCTTAACGTTTTGTTGGAGCTGAACTTGATTGATGAGGCATATCTGGGGGAAAGCGCGGCTTGGTGCTGGTATGAAAATGAGCCGTCCGAAGCGGAAAAAATAATGGTTCTGGAAAAAATAGGTTATGACCTCAGCGTCCTGAAACCGAAAAAATAATACTTGCGGCTCCGGTGACAAAACACCGGAGTCATTCCACCGCTTTTTATTAAGGAATAAAATCATGGAAATTAAAACCTCCCGGCACCCGCTTGTCAATACGTTGGCCAACACCAACCTTATCCGCAAACCTCATTCCATACGCGAGGTCGAAGAGCGCAACCGCTGTCGTCCTGCGTCTGACGTTGTCCTCATAACCGAAGTCTGGGAGCTGACAACCGCCGAATACCGCAGCTTTTGCAATTCCTGTCTGGAAAGCCGTCCTGAGTTTAGGGGTAAAGGCGGTTATGCCGAATATAACGGGGCACGGTTTTCGTCTGTTATTGCGCTTTGCTGCCAAAACAGGCCAACCCTGCTGATTGATCCGGAAGGCTGCGACTATGCGCGTTATATTGGCTTGCTTCATAAATTTTAGTCCTTCCGGAGTGGCTGATTACCATTTTAAAGTAAAAAATAAAGCAAAAACAATGCGTTAATCGCAAATAAAGACTGGACATTATCCGAAACATAAGCGTAACTGTAACCATAAGGAGCGACGCGGTGTTGCTTCAGATTTAGAAAGGAAAATCAAAATGTTACAAGTAAAAGAAAAATTAACCGTTATGCAGTCCAACCTTGCCGCTATTGAAATTCTTGCCCGGCAGGTTATCGAACAGGCTCGCCATGCGGCGGAACCCGCTCCGGCAGATTATAATGACAGCCGCCGTTATCAGCACCTTGTCGGCGGGCTTGGCAATCTGTCCGATTTAGCTGCCAACCTCAACAGTCTGGCTCAAGCAATCGATGCCATTTATAAACTCTGATAATCGTTAACCTTTTCCGGGGTTTCGACCCCGGAACTTCTCAAGGAGAATAAAATGCTTACCCCGGAACAACGTTTGGCAGTCTTTCAGGCAAAATTGTCCTCAACCAAGGTCTTGCTCAAAAAAATCAACCATTATGTTAACGCGGCATCCAAGAATGCTTTTCCTGAAGATGCCGACATTCAGGCAAATTATATCGGCGGCAGCCTGATGAATATTGAAAAGGCTGTACAAATCCTGTCTGACTTGGTTAACACCGCCAAAATCTAACCCACTTTTGTAAAGGAAAATAAAATGCCCCAAAACAATATTGAAATTCAATCGTCCGTTGCCGTCCAGCTGGTTCCAGTCGGTACTGCCGAAGAACTTGGCTGCACCACCGCCCGCTATGACGTTTCGGTTACCATTGCCGCTTCCGAAAAACGCATCGGCTATCTGACCGTCGCGCCCAAGCCGGTGTTCGGCGGCGGCACCAGTTGCTTTTTTGCCGAACTCAGTGATGAAGACGGCAATCTCGGCAATGCGTCCGTGCTCGAGGCGGAAGATATCACAGAAGCCGCTATTGCCATGCTGTCTTTCAAACTTTTTGATTAACCCTCAACGGCTCCGGCAAAATCCGGAGCTTTTTTTAGGAGAACCGTGATGTCTAAACCAAATAATGAAATGATTATCCACCTCACTCCCGGTGACAAACTCCGGCTCCGCCGCGTTGCCGAACCGCAGACCGATGCCGGGCCGGTCATTCTTCAACTGATCTGGCAATCCCTGCGCACAACCTACCATTTTGCCAATCTTTATCACTATCCGTCCGCACCGCCTGGCTCTCCGCGTTATACGGCAGAGCTGCTTGACGAGGCGGGGACGGTGTCCGCTTCCATACCGCTGCAAAGTTTTACGGCGCGCAATGCCGCGCTAGAGGTGGTAGAAACCAAGGTCTGCTTCTGATTTTCCTGCCCCGGCTGAGTCCGGGGCTTTTTTTTGTGAGTTTCGGGCTTCGGCCTGTTTTTCCATAAACCGGCTTTTGCCGCGTTTATCCCATGGATTCCGCACTCGTGGAACTGTGGTGTTTTTTTGTAACCTAAATTTAAGGAGAACAATCATGGTACTTCGTACTTCTCTCACGCCGCTGGGCGGCGGGATTAAAAATCCCTATAAACCTCAGACTGTGCTGGTCAAATCCTCCGGCGAGCATACTTTTACCGCGGAGCTTCCCAAAGGCGTTTTCAAGGTCTGCCTTGTCGGAACCGGGGCTTCCGGCATCAGCTGGTGGTTCAATTCCTACGGTTGGGGATCCTGCGGCGGCTCCGGCGCTGCGGTTGAGCTCGTATTTTACAATCCCCGCAAACAGCGGGTGGAGCTCTATGCCGGGGGAGCCATAACTTCCAAAGGTGTTGACGGTACTGCGGCTTGGATGAAGCTCGGCGGCACTCTGATGATAACTGCAAACGGCGGCACCAAAGGCGGCACCAGCGGCGGTACGGGCGGAACTTATGAAATCAGTCCGGCGCTTCAGGTGTTGCAAATCCTCACGGCGGCCAACGGCAGCAACGGCAAAACCGGCTATTCCGGCGGTGTCGGAACGGTCGTATCGGCCAGCCCTTATGAAAACTGGGGCAGCTCGTCCGAGGGTTCCGCTGCCTGCGGCGGCTTGCGGTTGGAATATCTCCGCCCCAAACCGTAATGCAAAACAAGCCCCGGCTTTTCTGCCGGGGCTTTCTTATTCGTTATATCTGCTTTTCAATCTGCCGAAATCAAGACATCCGCAAGGCTTGTATGACTTGCTTTGCTGATATTTATCCCAGCGTCCGGTACTATTTTTAAATAAAATAATCTCACCACTTCCAATTCCATCCCCACTTTTTCTCGTATCGTTCATATGGGGAAAGTGGGTGCAGTCAAAAATACGGATTTTTAATTCGTTGTCCGAGCGGGAAAGGATTTTATCAACAATCATGGTATGGTTTTCTTTTATATAAGCAGAAGTAAAAGCAATTATATCGCCTTTTTCTAAATCTGCTGGATTCAATATCCTGCGCCAAAATTGAGAATTTTCTTCTGCTTGTCTGAAAAAAACAGCAAATTCTTTTGTATAAATCCGTTTTATGTCTTCAAAAGCAATATTTTTGCTTTTTGAAACAAAATCTTTAATTTCCTGTAAGGCTTTTAGTTTGCCTGCCTTTTGCAAATAATAACAGACAAAACTGGAACAATCCATATTCAGGCATGTTACGCCGTCAATCAAAGTAATCGTATTTTCGTGAGAATAACGGGTTCGAATTTTTCCTGCAACAATATCGGATACCAGTTGATCCGGAAAATCTAAAATATTGAAAATATTTCTCCTTTATCTGATAAATGTAGCTAATATCTTGTTTCAAAAGAAAAGTCAAGTACCGAAAAATAAACATGTATTGTAAATGCTGATCGAACCGGTCAAAATTCTCCCGCACCGCGAAACATTTTCAAAAAGCGTACAATAATACGCCGCAGCGTTATATTCTCCAAAAAAGCCGCCGCCTTCTTTGGGCCGGCGGTTGTTTCACTTAGTTGCGGAACCAATCTTTAATGTCTTTCCACGTTCCTTCGACAATCGGAGTTTCAAAATCGTTCTTTGGACCATACAACTGGGCTTTGCCGTTGTCGCATTTGTGTCCTGACTTCGGAATAATGCAATAAATAACGCGTTTTGTTCCAATCTCGCTGATTGACATACTGTCATAAAGGTTGCCGTTGCAGGGGCAGTGGTTCTTGAACCAGACGTAGGTATTGTCCGCGTCAATTTTTTTGCTGTCCGCAATCTGGTTGAGCTTTTGCAGCAGACTGCGTCCTTTGTTTGCCAGACTGCTGTCTTTGCAGAACCAGTCCCACCACAGGTCTTCAACCTTTGCGTTGCTGCCTGTTCTGCCTTTGTCAAATTTTCCGTTGCGGTAGGCTTTGATTGTTTCTCGCAGGGGTTCTCGTTCTAACATTTTCTTTTCCTTTCTTTGTTCTGTTTATCCCGGCCGACGCCTATCGCCGTCCGTAAACAAACAAAGCCGGAAATATTTTCATAAGTCCAGCTAAAAAGTGCAATAAAATCAACAAATTGGCTAATAAATAACTGGACATTTCCGAAACATTAAGCAAAACTTCAAACATAAGGAACGACGCGGTGCCGTTCCGGTTTTTAAGAAAGGAAAATCAAATGGCTAGAATAAAAAAAGATGCATTCATTAAAATATTTTACAACGATATTGCCAGCCTGACCAATCTCCTGCTGGCAGAAAATCTGATTGAAAACGGTCCGATATTTAACCATTCTCGCGCTATGGACTGGATTGATGACGCTTCCTATGCCGAAAAGTGCCGGATGCTGGAAAAAATGGGTTATAACCTTAACGAGTTGAGAGATTAAGCTCATGTCAATCTGTCAAAAATTCCCCAAGAAGAAAAATCTCAACGCCGCTTTCCGCCTTTTGCGCCGCCGCGGCTACTTTGCGGCGCAGAACTTCTGCTGCTGCCGGACCTGCGCTTGGGCCGAGGTACCGGACGGATATGATAAGGTTGTTTTTTATCACCGGCAGGAGACTGCCAGTCTGGCCGAAAGCGGCGAATGTTATCTGTCTTGGTCCGGCGATAAGAACGAGATTGCCGCTGTCCTGTCATCCTGCGGCATCCTGAAAGAAATCCCGCCCGCAGACAATGTCTGCTTCCGCATCTCCATCCGCTGATTTTTTGCCGCTCCGAACAGCCCCGCCTGAAAGTCGGGGTTTTCTTTTGGCTGTCGTCCAAATTTCAAAGCGGCAAACGCTCGCCGTATCGGCCAAAATCTGTCCATACCGCGAAACATTTTCAAAAAGGCGTACAATAATACGCCAAAACGATATACGTTCCCAAACTTCTTCCGTGTCCGTTTTTTTCGCCACGCCATAGGCTTTTCTATTTTCCTCAAAAAGTCCGCCGGCCATTTCCGACGGATGGCTGTGGTTTTGAATAAATCATTCGCCGTATTTCTCGCCCCATTTTCTCATTTCAAGCAGTATCGGCATCAGGCTTTCTCCTTTTTTGCTCAGAGAATATTCAACCTTAGGCGGCACAACGGGATAAACCTTTCTTTCAATTATTCCGTCTTCTTCAAGTTCCCTTAACTGAGAAATCAGCATTTTAGGCGTAATGTCGGTTATTGCTTTTTGCAATTCATTGTATCTTAAAATTTTATTCTGATACAAAAACCAGATAATCATTACTTTATATTTCCCGCCGATAATACCGAGAGTTATTCCAAGCGGACAGTTATATTTTTTTAGTTTGTTTTTCATTGTCTTTCCTCAATTCTATCTTTTTATATAGTATATTACAAAAAAGTAAATACTTGCAATAAATATAATATTTGATTAAACAAATATCAGATAAAATAAAAGAAAAGGATGAATCTATGACCAAACAAATTTATATCATAAACGGCTCACCAAGAAAAAATTGGAACACATCTAAACTTTGTGAAAGTTTTGCAAAAGGGGTGGTTGATGCAGGCGGTACCGCAGAAGTAATAAACCTTTATGATATTAATTATAAAGGATGCCGGGCTTGTTTCAGCTGTAAATTAAAAAATGGTAAAAACTACGGTGTTTGTTCATACCCCGATGAATTAAAAGAAATTTTGAATAAAATTTCCGTGAGTGACGGCATCTGCCTGGCAACGCCTATTTATTTTGGCGATATATCAGGCGTTATGAAAATGTTTATCGAAAGACTGGTATATCCGTTTGTAAAATTTGATAAACAGTATACGCCAATTCCCCCTAAAAAATTAAAAACTGCCGTAATTTATACCATGAATGTAGACGAAAATACTTTTTTAAATCAGTACATCGGGCCCAAAAACGCTGCACCTGTCGGCTTCTTTGAAAACTGGATAACACATCTTTATCAAAAGCCTGAACGAATTTGTGCTTTCAATACATATCAATATCACGACTATTCAAAATTTGATGATGAAAGATGGGACGTAGAAGATAAAAAAAGACAGCATGAAACCGTATTCCCAAAAGATTTGGAGAAGGCTTACAATGTCGGCAGAAGTTTTGCGTAGTATTTTATCTCGGATAATCGTCTGTTCTCAGAAAATGCGTTGAAGATTCAAATTTGCAACAGCAGTTTTGATGAAATGAATTTAACAAATATGGCAAGAAAGAACTAAGGAGAAATGATTTATGCATTACACTGGAATAATTTGGAGACCGCCCTATGAGGCTTATAGTGCATTGGTGCAGGTAACGGCAGGCTGCACGCACCATAAATGCAAATTCTGTACGCTTTACGAGGATGTGCCGTTTAAATTCAGGATGTCACCTTTGGCCGAAGTCGAGGAAGACTTGCAAGAAATAAGCAGCTGTTATCCGAATGCGGAAAGGGTCTTCTTTACCGGAGCAAATCCGTTTGTCCTGAGTTTTGACAAACTGAAAATTCTGGCAGATCTGGTAAAAAAATATTATCCGAAGGTACAGACCATTGGCTGTTTTGCCCGTATAACCGATATTATTCCCAAGACAACGGAGCAACTGTATGAACTTCGTAACCTTGGATATAACGGCATTACGATTGGAGTGGAAAGCGGTGACGATGAATCTCTGGCATTCATGCAAAAGGGTTTTGATACAAAAGAGATAATTGCAGAATGTACAAGACTTGATGAAATCGGCATGGACTATAATTTTTTCTATCTTGCCGGAATTTATGGTTCTGGACGGGGAGAAACCGGAGCAAAGAACACGGCTGCCGTGTTTAACCGGCTTCATCCGAAAATTATTATCAATTCCATGCTTACGGTCTATCCAACTTCTGAATTATATCAGGAAATTCAGGCGGGAAATTGGGCGGAGGAAACAGAAATTGAAAAACTCCATGAGCTCAAAACACTAATTTCGTCTTTAAATATTGATACATATTTTGCAACGATGGGGGCATCAAATTATGTCAATGTAGAGGGCCGTTTACCAAAAGATAAAGAAAAAATGATTAAGTGGCTGGATAAGGTCATCAACTCTGTGGATGAGAAAGAACTCAGAAGATATCGCGAAAATCTGAGACATTTGTAGTAGGAGTGAAACGATGACACAAGAGATATTTTCTTTTATTTTATCCGATATTCTCTAAAAGTCCAGCTTTTTATACTGCCGTCCTCTGGAATGTTTTCCCCAAAAAGTCTGCCGTAATTTAGCCGGCAGAAAAGCCCCGGCAGCATCCGGGGCTTTTCGCTGCTTGTTACTGCAAATTTTTGCGTATTTTAAAATCGTCGGTTAGATATTCTTCGGGAACCCATCCCAAATCAAGCGCCGCATAGCGTTTCATGTTCTGGGCCAAATTTTCCTGCGTCCATCCGGTTAGCTGTTTAATCTCTCCGAGCGAAATGCCGTCCCGCTGAAACAGCTTTTCAAGAACGCGATCCACGCCCGGATTATCGCTGATTTCAATTTCCACGCCGCGGATATGGCATTCGTCGTCAAATTCTTCCGGTTTCATTTCCATTATTTCCGGCAGATCAGGCCCGCCGTGTTTTTTTATGCAGTCCAGCATGTTTTCAATGCTTTCGCTTCCCAGCGTCTCTCGCATTTCTCCGATTGTAATCCCTTGCGGAGAATGTATCTTTCTGACAATTTCCATAACTTTGTTTTCAACGTTGTCCATGTTTGTTTCCTTCCTTTGATTTGTTTTCATGACACTGTAACCAAGCCGGAAAACATAGCTAAAGTCCAGTAAAATAATAATTTTTTTTGCAGAAAGAACTGGACAACCCTGTTTTTTTAAGCCAACAATATCCCGTCATTCATAATTTATTATTTTTCCAATCGTTGGAAACCCCGACAATTTCCTGTCGGGGTTTCTTTTTACCGCTATCCAAATTTCAAGGTAGCAAACGCCCACCGCATTGGCCAAAATCTGCCCACACCGCAAAACATTTTCAAAAAGCGTACAATAATACGCTATAACGGTATTTTTCTGTTTTTTCGCTTGTATTTTATAAAAATCTTATCTAGACTTCATCTCGGATGCCGGAGCGCACACTCCGTGTATCTCGCACCAGACGGTGCGTCGGTCTTCAAAGCCAACCATGTGCGGTGTGATATACACCGTTATACCATATATACCAACGACTTATTGCCTTCAGGCTATCTCGCTGTTGGTTTAACTGGGTAATATATCCCCGATTAGTAACCAAACTATGGTCGGGGAGCTTCTAACGTATACAAGAGGAATCCTTCGGGATTCTAAAGGTTAGAAGGACCTGCTCACATGGTTAGGTTTTGAACTCTCCGGCCACCTTTGTGCGTAAAGGTGGTTTATTTTTTTATGGAGAGTCCGGCATGGGCAAGGTCTGCGCTTTTTTCGGGCATCGTTATATTTCCGCCGGGCTTAAGCCCGAAATTGAAAAGGCCGTCGTCAAACTCATTGATGAAGAAGGCGTTGACACTTTCTGGGTGGGCGGTTACGGCGAATTTGACAAAGCCGCGGCTTCCGTTGTCCGGGACATTCAGCTTCGCTGTCCGCATATACGGCTCATTTTAATTGTGGCTTATGCCCGCCAACTCCATGCTTATGGCGATATTTTTCCTTTTGACGGTTTCGACTATCCTGATGTCGTGGAATGTGCGCCGCGCAAGTTTGCCATCTCCGCCCGCAACCGCTATATGGCTCTCAATGCTGACTTCGTCATTGCTCATCTTTGTCGGGATTATGGCGGAGCTTATGATGCCGCCCGTACCGCCCGAAATCACGGCAAACCGGTGCTTGAAATAAAAATGCCCGCCGGTTAGGGCGGGCTGCAACAATTCTAGGATAACGGCCATTTAGTTCACAGCGTCCTGCAAAGACTTGCCAACTTTGAATCTGGCAACCTTTTTCGCCGGAACTTTGATAGTCTCGCCGGTGCGCGGGTTGCGGGCAGTGGTCGCTGCGCGTTTGGAAACCGAGAATGTTCCGAAGCCGACCAGACGGATCTCATCGCCTTTTTTCAGAGCGGCGGTAACCGAAGCAACAAACGCGTCCAGTGCTTTTTCGGTATTTGCTTTGGTCATGCCGGCCTCAGCAGCCATGCTGTCAATCAGTTCGTTTTTGTTCATGATAAAACTCCCATATAAATTAACTTACAACAAAATCTAAGCTGATTTTCCGCCGCAAGTCAATTAAAATAACCGTTTTTTAGACCATTCCCGATCCTTTCTTCCTAATATCCGTATGCCTGACAATTGTTGTAATATATTTTTCAAACAAAAAACCCCATTGCCTAAAAAAGCAATGAGGCTTTTCTTTTAATTTTCAAAATATTTTTCTGCCAGTTTCAGCGGCATTTTCTTAAAACAACTTGCCGACATCGGCAGCTTTTTCTTATACAAATCCAGCAACTTGGTGATTTTTGCAAAATCATAGCGCCCGGCCTGCGTTTCCAGCTCGTCAACATCATTGACGGCAAGTCCGCTCCGCACCGCCGCTTCCGTAATGGAAAGGCCGCTGTTTCGCCGGGTTGCAAAAAGAAACATGGCAATCTCGAAGCACATGTCGGCTTCGAGCTCGCTGGCATAATAAATCGGCTTCTCAGTCATTGTAGCTCTCCACGTTGATAAACACCTTTTCTTTATACAATTCCAGCAGCTTGCAGGCAAGCGGCAGGTCCAACTGCCCGCGTCCGGTTTCCAGCGCGTCAATGCTTTCTATGCTGCTTTTCGTTTTTTTCGCGGTTTCTTCAATGCTCAGCCGCCGTTCATTTCGCGCCCAATGCATGGATTCTCCGAATTTTATTCTGTTTTCAGGGCTGATATAGTCAGACAGATCTTTCACGACATATTCCTTTCAATAAAAAAAGACCACCTGAAAGGTGGTCGGGTATGTCGCCAAAATCACTATCCTAAAAATGATCCTCCGACCTTTAACGTAATATCGTCGGCAAAACCTCCGACATTATGTCTGTTGTATAGTCGGAAGCATCCCGACCTTACATCAAGTCGAGATATATGCCTTTTAAAGGCTGACGAAATATATCCATTCCGTTAGGATATTTTTATTGATAGCGGAGTTGGCGAACTCCAACAACCAAACGCCGTTTAGTCTAGCGGATGTTTACACAACTTGCAAGAATAAAGATTAAACCTGCCGAAAATAAGCTGCCAGCATTTCTTAGAAGGCTGTTTTCTGCCGCGTTTCGCGAATAATCCGAAAGCCGACATTATCATATCCTATGGACGGATTCCTGATTTCATTTCTGTTTTCGGTTCTGCAACCGGTTCTTGGGGAGTTCCAGGCGCCGCCTTTAACAGCCAAGCCTTTCTCCCCGGAAGGCAGAACCTTTTGCGTAGATGTCCACTCCCAGACATTGCCCCACATATCGACGGCACCGGAGGCGGATAAGGTTTGCTCATAGGCACGGACAGGCGTCAGGCCTTTGTTTTCGCCGCTGTTAAAATCTGCATCTTTAGGCATATGACCGGCGGCAAGTTCCCATTCCTTTTCGGTCGGCAACCGATACGCCGTATTACCGTCTTTTTCGGAAAGCCATCGGCAATATGCCTCAGCGTCGGCATAAGAAACAGACACGACCGGATATTTTTCTTTTTCCCGGAACATCATACTGCTTTTCCAGTTTTGCGGAGCTTTCCTGCCGGTTTCTTTCAAAAACAGGGCATATTCTTCATTTGTCACGGGCGCATAGGCAATATATACATTCCGTGCAGCTCCGAGTACAGGCAGAAAGCCGTCTTTTGTATTTCTGGCGCCGGGAGTCAGGCGGGTATCCGTAAACCGGCTCAATGTCTGATTTATGCGGTTTTCTCTGTCCAGCAGCATTTCGTTGACGATTGTTTCCATTTCCGCAATCTTGGATCTTTCTCTGGCCGTTTTCTTCGATTCCTCAAGTTTTGCCTTCTTGCGGGCAACAACTTTGTCATAGTTTTTTTCAATTTGTTTCCGCAGGGCATTAAGATTTTCCGATGACGGATTCTGCCTGTAGGCGGCAATCAGCCTTTGAGTTTCAGCTGCCAGTTTTGGACGTTCTTTTTCGATTGTCCGGCTGTATTTGAATGATTTTGCTTCCGGATTAATCTGCATATTAACGGCCTGCGCAAGGCTTGACAGACAAATTCCCGGAATGAGTATCAGATATAAAATTTTTGACATGCCAATATTCCTTTTTTCCCGTATAAATTCCGCCGACAGCTTCTCATCAGACATTTTAATCTGCCCCGGCATTGTTTGGCAACCGTTTCGCTTTCGTTGTCCCTCATAATGTTTAAACGATAAATTCTTTTTTATTGTTCATTCCCCCAAAGAACATTTTTCGCAACAAATAACTGGACTTATCCGAAATATTAAGCAAAAACAAACACATCAAGAGACGACGCCGTGTCGCTTCAGAACTTAAATAATAAGGAGCATTAAAATGAAAACAGAAACAATATTGAATGTAACGACTTCCCAATATCAGCCGGGTGAGTTTGGCTATTGGTGGACTGTTACCAAAGGAAAAACTGATATTGCCGGGCAGGTCTACAAAGGGGACATTGACTGCTCAAATAATGACTTAACATCCTTGAAAGGCTGCCCTGCAGAAGTCCACGGAGATTTCAGGTGCTATAATAACCGGTTAAAATCTTTGGATTATGCTCCGGCAACAATCAAATATAATTTTGATTGCAGCAACAACGGGTTAAAATCTCTCCAAAACGGCCCCAGAGAAGTTGGCTTCTGCTGTGATTGCTCATATAATGAGTTAACTTCTCTTGAGGGCGCGCCTGTAAAAATCGGCGAAGATATGGATTGCAGAAATAATAATTTAGCGTCTTTAAGCGGAACACTCCGGGAAGTCGGTGGCGATTTTAAGTGCAAAGGCAACCCTGAATTAAAGTCTTTAGCCGGAATTGGTCAGGTTAAAGGAAAAATTATCAGCGATATAAAATAAGCGTGTAGGGCTGTTTAGCATCAGCTCCACGACGAACAGCCCCGGTTTCTTCCGGGGTTTGTTTTTATTCGCAGAAAAAGAACATTTTTTGCAACAAATAACTGGACTTATCCGAAATATTAAGCAAAAACAAACACATCAAGGGGCGACACGGTGCCGCTCCAAATTTTAGGAAAGGAACATAAAATGAAAAATGATGTGGAATTCAAATATGCCGGCGGCGGGTTTGACGTCAACTATCAGCCTTATACGTCGTCTTTTGGCGGACCTTATCATCAGGAAATCCTTATTAACTGCTTCTCCAGCGGCAGCAAAACCTTTGTCAAAGCGCCGGACATTCAGAATCGGGAAGAATGCGATCGTTTTTACCGCGAGCGTCAGGATGTCAAAATGAATGCTTTCTTGGTTGAACGCTTTGCTGAGATTGCCCAAAAGGTGGATGCCCTCATTCTTTCTGAAATGCAAAAACTCGGCTTCACACCGAAACAACACTAAACCCAACCGCTCGGGAGCGGTGCAGTCCGCTCCCCAATTCAAACACAGGAGATAAAAATATGTTAGAAGCTTATGCAATTAATGATGAAATCTGGATCGAACCCAATGACAGCCGTCAGAAAGGCATATCTCTGAAAATAACCAAAATCGGCCGTTTTTATATAACTGCTGTCAACGATTGGGGGCAAACGTATAAAATTGACCGCGATACTTTCCAGTGTCAGGAGTTTTATGGGCGTGCCTTTGCTTCTCCGGAAGCCGCAGCTGACTACAAACTTGCTCAGACTATGTACTGGCGTCTGCATACTCATCCGCTTCAAAACCTCACTCTGGCCAAAATGCGTGAAGTCTATAAAATTCTCGGCATCTCTTTTGACGAACAGAAATTTAACTGACTTCTCCATAGACAAAAGCCCCGGAAATAACTCCGGGGCTTTACTGTTAATAAAATTAGTTAAAACTGAAATTAAACCCGGCATACAAGTAGACGGCCTCGTTTTCGTCAATCCATTTGGGCTTTTTCAGAACCGTAGCATAGCCGACCGATGCGTCAAAGAATTTATATTTGAGAGAAACCTTGCCGCCCGCACCGGATAAAATTTCCGATTTTATATCCTCATTATTGCTGTGAACATAGCCATAGTCAATAAACGGGCCGAAGTTTATGCCCTGCAAAATTTCGTTGTCACTCTTTGCTAAGCTGCCGAGGTTAAAATCCAAATCATTGCGGAAGGCATAACCGCTGTCGCCTTGTACACCCTCGTTTCTAAAGCCGCGCACCGAATATTCGCCGCCGAGGTAGAATGCTTCTGTACCATACAGCTCGTCCTGACTGTACTGGCCGTCAAACGTAGCGGTATAAGTGGCGATGTTAAACAGGTTGAAGGATCCGTAAGCATAAAGCTTCCATGCTTCATACTGGGCTTCCTGTGTATAATTGTTATGATTGTCGTTTAAGGCACCGAACCATTTTGTACCTTTATTATAGGTCGGATTAAAATACAAAACCCCGTTGTCTAAATAAAATGTGGAGGAAAGGCCGAAATTAACAATCGCCAAATCACGGCTTGAAACTTCGTTTTGCATCTTCAGGTCAAGCACTCTGGTGTAGTTTTGGTTTCTTTTATAGGTCAATCCACCGCTTGCCGAGATTTTGTACCTCTGTCCGCGAGCCAGCAGGCGGTCAAGGCTCAGGCTGTTGGTAACGCTGTTGCCGTAAGAATAAAAACGGTCGCCGTTGTAAAGCAGAAAACTTGTCCGGTAGTTAGACCACGAGAAGTTGTTGTTCAAAGTCCAATAGCCAAAAGGGATAGAGGCGCCCACGGTCAGGTAGTTGGCATCGCGGTGATCATAGTCTTTTGACGGAGAATTGGCATAACTCATATTGATTTGTTCATTTAGCCCCAGCAGATTGTCTTGAGCCGCCCGCATACCGAAACGCGTTTCGCCGGTTGATTCCGAACCGGCATTGTCCGTAAAGAATGTCAGCCGGGTCGTTCCTTTCGGTTTGTTTTTCACTTCCAGCTTGCTGTATTCGTTCTTGTCATCGGGTTTGATGTCCATTGTCGCCGAGTTGGACGGCAGGCGGTTCAGCTGGTCGATTCCCTGTTCAATATCTCTCAGGTTCAAAACGCCGCCGATCATGAACGGAAAAGCCGTAAGAACCTGACCCAGTCCGAGGCCTTCCACTTTTGAGAGTTTCCCCTCGACGATTTTAATTTCCAAAATGCCGCGTTTCAGGCGTTTTTGCGGCATCGTCATATAAGCGCGGGAAGTGATATAACCTTTTTCAATATAAAGATCCGTAATTTTGTTTAGCATCTGGTTGATCTGGGGCAGAGACATACAAGTGCCTTTGTATTGCTTGGTGATCCGCTTGATTGACCAATCGCTGATTTCGGAGTTTCCGGTAAACATGATTTTCCTGATGTTTACGCAGGACGTAACCAGATCCGGTTCTTCTTCCTCTGCCGGTTTGGGAGTTTCTTCTCTGGTAGGGCGTTGCAAAGCCTTTTGCAGTTCCTGCCGCCGGAATTCCTCATTCAACAGCCGTTGCTGCTCTTGCTGGATGCGGTTCTGGTTTTGTAATACCGATGGCGGCACTTGTGCCTGCGCGGCTGTGGCAAAGGAAAATGCGGCGGCTATCGCCAAAATCAAGGTCTTTTTAGTCATATTCACTTTCCGGTTATATGGTTAGAGGCAGAAGCGTCTATTCCGTTTCGCTTTCCTGCTTAATCTGAACTCCTTCCCATTCATCCAAAACGTCTTTCAAATGTCCTTCCGGCGAGGTCCTTCCCAAAGGAATCAGACCGGCAACGACCACTGGACAGCCGATTGCGCGAAGATTATAATTGCTGACCAGTTTTCCGCTCTGGGCATCAAACAGTAAGATATCCACGTCCGCTTCGTCATAGTCATGCCATATCATTGTGTCGTCATTATAGTATTTTGCGTTTCTGGAATAATTGCCGCAGAACATATATACCGGATCTATCCAAAAATTGGTTCTGGGAAATATCATATAATCATAGCCTTGCGCCTTAGCCGATTTTAACGCGTCTTTCTCGTTCTCAAACGAACTGGCCATGCTGACATTATAGCCGCGTACTTTTAAGAAGTTATATATCTGGTTGGAAACCGAACGTCCGCTTTCAAAAACTCTGTGATAATCTTCCCGATTCCAAGCTGATTGTTCTTGCCCGTCAGAGCCGATAGCAAGATAAAAACTTTTTGATTTGTCAATAACATGCTCTGTTGTCTTAATCGGTGTTACCGTTCGTTTGGGGATGCTCCATGTACAAGCCGGTAACAAAGTAATTAAAAATAAAAGAGCAAAAATCTTACGCATTTTTTAGTCCTTTCTCGTCATAAGTTAGTTATTGTTAAATATATTAGCATCGACAAACCTTTAATACCAGTGATGTTTGCAAACGGTAGTTCATAGTTTTTTAGCTCTTTATTCCTGCTTGGTTAAGTAAGTTAATTCTGAATTTAATCGGAGGCAGTTCTTTGCCATTAGAGTAAATACCAAACATTTCAAAAATAGTGCCATTTAAACTGCCACAAGAAACAGGTACTTGGAATGAAAACCGTTTAGTATTTTCAGTATTAACTAAATCTGGTTTGGTAATATCCCCATTCGTATTTAACGGATGTAACTGATATTTTCTATTATCAATTATTATATAACTTTTTCCGGTGTTAAACTGACCATTTGGTAGCTTATAGAAGGTAAGATTTATAGTACTAAATCTATAATTTTTACGGGCAGTACAGTCAAGATACTTGGTTTGGTAATTAACATACTGCCAAAGTTGAACGCCTAATACCTGCGGAGCAATAGAAGCATATGTTCCTTTAGGCATAATCATAACTTCAGCTCCGGTACCTACTTCGCCAACACTTGTTTCCCAATAATTGCCGGTAGATAATGCACTAATCAATGGAGGAGTAGCCGTATAGCATCCGGCAATTATAAAACATAAAACGAGAGACATTTTCTTTAATTTAATCATTATTTTTTCCCTTATTATTTTGTTCATTTTGATTTAATGACCCTTTTTTTAACAAAGCAGGCAATTTACCAAATATAATAGAATAGTCCGTAGCAATAAAAGAAGGAATGATACTGTCGCGTAAAACATCTTCTCGTTTTTCTCCATCATACTCAGCATCATGAACTTTTGCATCAGAATTAAAGCCCGGAATAATGGCACTTAAAAATTTAAATGTAGGGTTAATGTCAAAACTTGATGTTATTTTTTGTTTCCAGCTTAGTTGATCTGGGGTCTGATATCTTATTTTTACCGTACCATCAGGATTATATTCTGTAGTATAATTTTTAATTTGCTTTCCATTTTTATCTATAGGAATATTATCATGTGTCAAAGTAACTTCATATTTTTCTTTATATTCCATAGTCAAATCGTTTGTTCCCATAACATAAGTTTCCCGTCCAACGTATGATTTTTCCAAACCAACTGTTGGTAGCAGGCTTAAGTCTTTTTCTTCTCCCTTGTAATCATCCTTAAAGTACTCATTCTGTGCATTTTTCCTTTCATTATATTCTTCAGCAGGCATGTTAAACAAGTTATTCCACCATTCTGAGAAACTTCCGGTAATAACACGATTATCAACCGTTACAGAAGCATCCAAAGCACCGGTAACTTCATCTCTTGTAACCGTTTCTGTCTTGTTAACATCTCTGTTAATGCCAGATATATCACTTCCATCTGCCACTTCAATATTACCTTTTCCTATCGTAGCGTGAGTAACACTCTCATTAACACTTCCTTTATCAACAACATGGATTGTTGTTGAACCATCGGGTCTGCCATCGTTAGAACCGTCTCCGGCCGGTCCTGTGGCTACCCCAAGACCGAACCCGCTTTCGGAACTGTTATTAAAGTTATGTATATCATTAGCTTCTAAAGAGCCAGCTTTAATATCCAGATTTCCTTTATCTTTACCGGTCAGATCGGTGTTGGCAATAACCGAACCATCTAACTTAAGTTTACCGTCAACGTCAATATCAACCGATTCCGTACCGATAATAGATGCTTGATTATCAACCCATTGACGGTCTGTATTTCCGGAACTTGTGGATACATTAGCATTTATTGTTGGTTTCTCGCCACCAGTTCCATAACCTATGCCAAAGCCAGATGATTGATTTTTGGCATAATCGGTATTTTGTTTAGAGGAGAGGCTCATATCTCCGCCAACGTTAATATCCACGTCCTTGGCCAGAGCGTTATAACCGTCTGCCGTCATATCATTACCGACATTTATGGTCAGTTTGCCTTCAGTTGCAATGCTGGCAGAGTTATTATAATGTTCACTCTCAGCTCTGGATGATGATTGAGATGTTGCAAAGTCGCCGTATATGCCGCCTTTGTTCGTCACGCCGGCTGACACGGAATTACTTGTGGTTTTGCTGTTGGAATTATAGGAGTCTTTGCTTGCTTCAATATTCAAATTGTTTCCAACATTGTAGTCAATATTACCGCTCGTCGAAACAACCAACGAACCAATTTGATTCAAATCGTTACCTGCATTCAACTTAATATCTTTATCCGCAATAATTGCCGATTCTGTGTTTACAACTTGGCTGGAGCTTGATTTTGTTTCGGTAGTATCGTATTTCAGCCCGGCCTCGCCATAAAAACCTAACGTAGGTGCAGTTGTTCCGGCTCCGGTTCCGGCTTGAATTCCTGCTTGCATGCGTTCAGCTAATTCAATAGCAGTTTCTCCAGAGATTGCCGCAGCTCCGTATGTATCGATAAATTGCTCAGTAACAGCTGCAAAATTAGCAATAGCGTCAGCTAATGCTCTATCACTGGCTTTTCCTTCAGCATGAAGACGTTTGATTTTATCCAATTCTTTAGAGGCTGTTTTCACTTCTTCTGCTGCTTTTACAGCATCATCAATATTATATGCTACGTCAACGAACACATGTCCTACGCTTTGTTCATAGCGAATTTTGCTTTCGCTATGTGTCTTTTTATCGTCTTCCGTGCTTTGCGATGATGTAATATTAATATTTTTCTCTGCTGAAATAGTAACATTATTGTCTGAAATAATGTTAGAGCCTTTGAGGTTAACATCTTCTGTCGCTGCCACATTAACATCGCCGCCGGCTTTTATGTTAGAAGAAACGGCATTTTTCTGGACATTATCCCAAGTATCTTTACTCTTTTCGCCTAGGTCCATGCTGACACCAAGTTTGCCCTTGTCATAATCGATACCGTTTGCATATATTGAGGCGCCGCCGGTAGCCACAGCCAATCCAATGTCTTTCAACCCGTCCATCATATTCGTCTTTTCATGGACTTCGCGGTGCTTGGTGGTTTCTTCGCCGCTCAAGATGTTGACGGAACCTTGTTCTCCGGATTTTTCAACCTTGCCATCGGCTCCGGCCTTATATCCGGCCAGAATATTCACGTCTTTTCCGGCTTCCACGTCAGAGGCAACAATCGTCGTGTCTTTACCGGAAACAACCGTCAGCCCCTCTGTGGTCTTAATATTTGAGCCGCGCAGCCGTTTTTCCTCATGTTCAACTTCGTCCAGCGATTTCTTCAATCCGCCCCAGGACGATTTTTTCGTTTTAGAGTATGAGTAGCTGCTGTCTTCAGCGGCGACTGCAGTAATGTCTCCGCCTGCAACAATCTGCGCGTCGGCTCCGGCTTCCACTTTTGAGCCTTTGGAGAATATGTCTTTAACCGATTCGATGATTGCATTGCCGCCGGCAATAATCGCCGAACCCACGTTTTTGATGCTGTCTTTGACCGTGGTTGTCGTTTTTTTGCTCAGGAAGCCTGATTTTTTCATTGTGCGTTCTTCTCGGTTGTGCAATTCTACCGTATCAAGAACGATATTGTCAGCCTTGAGCGCAACGTCTCCCTCTTTGCTCTCCAGTTTTGCGCCTTTGCTGGCATAAGTGCCGCTCGCGTCAATCTGCAAGCCTTTGTTGCCGGAGATAACGGCTTCCTGACCGGTTTTCTCAATCAGGGTATAGTTCTTGCCGTCGCGCATTTCTTCCGTGTATTTCTTGGTTTCGTTGATGACGTCATTAGTCTTTATGGTCGTAATCTCACCGCCAATCGTTGCGCTGCGGTTAGTCAGGGTTTCCGCGTCAATATCGGTCTTGCCGCCGATAATCCGGGCGGTTTTGCCGCGGTTGCTCTCGTTTAAGAGGTCTTTCGCTTTCAGCACCAGCTCGTTTTTGGCATACAGATCGCCGCTGTTACTGATATTGTCGGCATTGATAGACACGTTGTTGCCGGTCATTTTCGCACCGTAGCCGCCAATCTTTATCTTTTCAAGCGTCGCTTCGCACAGGTACAGTTCCGGAACCAGAACTTTCTCGCCGTTAACTTCTTTTTCTACATACCAGATGATGTCAGAATTTAGTTGGGCTATCTGTTCAGCGGTCAAAGCAATGCCGATTTTCAAGCCCAAACGCTCATATTCTTTGGCGGCATTGTTGTACAATGCTTTCATCTGGTCAAGGTCATTGGAGATCTCGCCGTTGCCCAGATAATGCCCGTAAGTCGCTTTGCGAATGGCATCCATAATCAGCCGGGTTTCATAAGCCGGATCGCCCAGCATTTTACGGGTGTTGTATTCGTTTGAGAATGGCGTAATCCGGTCAAAGAAATAATCCGAACCGATGAAAGGCGTGTTGTTCATAAAATCCACGTTGGCCGTAATCATATATTTCGGATCGCCGTCGGTTACGGCAAACATTCCGTTGTCGCCGCGCGGCACCGTCAAATCCACTTCAACCTTGCCCGACTGCAGGTCAGGGACCTCATCTCGTCCAAAACGGAAAGAACCGGTTGCCTTTTCAACCTGATCGTTGACAACGTTCCCGCCCGCGGCGTTAATAACCAGATTGTTTCCGGCGGTTACTAAGGAAGCCTCGTTGGAATAAATGCGCTCCTGATAAGTTTCCGTAGCCCAATAGGTTTTGTGGCGGGTACGAAAACGTTTTTTATATTTCCGCCGCATCTGTTTCTGAATCGTCAGTGTCACAAGTTCGCTGTAAGTCTGATTCTTCATCTGTTCCGTATTGATTGTCGCATTATTTTTGGCCGACAGGGTAGAGCTTTGGTTCAAAATGTCACGGCTGTTGATGTTCAGGTCATGTCCGGCCAAAATGCTCGCTTCTTCCGCATCCAGAAAGACTTCCGATATCTTATACCGTCCGAGTTCCATCCAGCCCCAGTTGTAAGGTGCTGAATCTCTTATTTTGTCATAATAGGTGCTGTACCCGGCCTCTCCGGTATTGTGGTTGTACCCCATGTTATAAATTTTATCGGATTTAATATCGATATCGTTCAAACTTTCGATTCGGCCGCCGAGATTGACCAGAGCGTTAAATTGATCCTCGCTGGCCGTATAGGGTGTGCTGGTAACTTGTTCATTAATTGTTTCAGAGGTCTTTTGCTCGGTATTTCCGCCTGCCTCGACATGATCTTCGTCGCTGCCGACTTCATCCCAGACGGTGTAGGCAACTTCGTTGCCGTCTGCATCCAAAATTGTCAGCTTGTCAATATCCTCAAAGCTGATAGTCGGTTCGCCGTCCGGATCTTCCGACGGCGTGACAGTTCTTTTTCCTATATATATTGTGTAGCCGTCAAGAGTATAAGAATCTCCGAGCTTCGGTTCTTCGGCAAAAGCATCGACGGGGATTGTCAGGGTCTTGCCAAGCTCCGTCAGGGTAATGTCCAGTCCGCCGTCGGCTTCGTCAAATTCTCCGGTCTTGATTTCCTGATCGTTTTGCGCTTCAGAAGTTGACGTGTGCTTGTTCTCAATATTTGGATTATCATAGACTTTTTCCGGGTCAACGTCGCCGATTTTAGCGTCTTTGCCCTTCAGTTCAATATCATTGCCCGCAAATATCTCCGCCAGATAGTTAACAATATCTTTTCCAGCTTCGATAACAATATCTGCGCCGGCCAGCAAACCGGAATCTCTGTGGTTGATGTAGTCGTTTTGGGTAGAAATATTAATATTTCCGTTGGCCGCAATCTGTCCCAGATTGTGAATATTGTCGGCAGACAGGTTGGCGTCCGTTCCTGCCGCTATTTTGCTGTTGTTGGTAATATCGCCGCTGGTTTCAACCGTCAAAACTTCATCCGTGGCAATCTGGGCGTTATTGGTTAATGTTGCTGCTTTCAAATTCAGATTTTTGGCCGAAACGGATTCGCCGTTGATTTCCATTGCATTTCCGGCTTCAAGCGAACCGGTATTTTGAGCCAAAATCGTCGCGTTGTTCGTCAGGTTGCTTCCCGCCGTTGCCGTCAGATCGTTGTCAGCTACGATTTGAGCGTCATTGACGATGTTGTTTGTTGCATTCAGAGCCAGGTCGGCAGCGTTGACGAACGCGCTCTTTACGTTAATGTCATTTCCTGCCGTCAAATTGGCTGTAGACAAAGCGGCAACCTGCATTCCCGAATTAATGTCCTTGCCTGCGCTGATATCCAAGGTGTCGGATAAAACAAAATCGCCACTCAGGGCGATATTGTTTTTAGCAGTCAGACTGATATTGTTTTCGGCATAAACAGTTCCCTGCGAGGAGAGGTCATTTTCAGCTGTCGCCGAAATATTGTTTTGGGCATACGAGGTTCCGTTTAAGGCAATGTCTTTTCCGGCCGTAATGCTCAAATCATTTTCGGTATGAGCCGTGCCGCCGCTCTTATGTTCAACGGAACCGGCGGCCGAGGCGGTTTTAATGTTGTTTTTCGCCGCAACATTTTTGAACGCGATGTCGCCGTCTGCGGTAATCTCCAGATTGTCCATATCCGCAACCAAGTTGCCGTCAAGATTAATGCCCATACCGCTTTGCGTGGCTTGTACGCTGATTCTCCCTGCATACATGCCGCCGAGCGCCGAACTGTCTATGGCTACGGTTACCTGAGGCGGAGTGTCACTGCCGTCATCTCCCGGAGCGGGGGAAGCGCTTTGCGCTTTAGACGTTACTTTCTGTGTATTGTAATCATACTTGTCATTACCGCTCAGAACTTTAAGTTCCTGATCATCGTCGACATAAATGTTTCCGGCAATCTTGACCGTGTTGGCAACCAGTTCCGCCGGGCTGTCCGGGATATGCAGGCCAAAAGCCTGCTCGCCTTTGCCTTCAACTTTCAGGATACCGACCGGAGAAATGTTAAAGTCCTGAATCTTCCCGTCCACCACATTAGGTTTGCCGGTAACCATCGTTAAGCGGGAGAGGTTAATAAAACCGGCACCAGCGGCGGTAATTCCGTTCGGGTTGGCAATAACCAGCGCCGCTTTCTGTCCGAAAATCTCGGTATAGCCTTCCAGCGCCGTCGTAGAGTTAGAGGTCACTTCGTTCAAAATAACTCTGGCCGCATCGCCGGTGCCAAAGTTGGGGTTAAAGGCAACCGTACCGCCAAGCGTACTTTCGGCCTGCGGTATTCCGGTTTTGTAAGCATGGTTGTTTAGAATAAGGTTCTTGTCAGATACGTTATATTCCAGAAATTTGTTATGCGAAACGCCGCCCGCCGTCGGTTTAACGATGTTTAAGACGTCCGTGCCGTTGGAGGATTGCACGATATTCGGCGCACCGGCTCCGCCATGAGCCGACTGATCAATCACAATATTATTATTTTGGGCAAAAACAAGGGAAGAGAAAGAAACAGAAGAAAGTAATAAGTATGAGAAAAACCGCGCTTGGCGTTTTGATAAAAAGTTCTCCATAACGCACCTGCCAAAGGGTTAATATTTAGTTAACAAAAGTTTATAATGAAAATCTAAAACTACAAGCGAAAATTGATATAGGGACATGAAAAAAAGGATTTTTATATAAAAATTTATGGTATTTTTCAAATTGTTAGGAATAAATATGCTCTTTTTTCATGAAATATTCCGCTCAACAGGCCTTTTCATCAAAAAATGACTCGATTCTGTCAGCCGAAGTATCTTTATGTAAAAAATATCGGCTTAAAAATTCCCCTCCCCTGGGGAGGGGCCTCCCGCAACACGTTGTTTTGCAAGGAGTTTACTTTTTAGTAGCTTATAGCCTATGCAGGGAATTGTTACGCTTTTTTCATTGCATTTTTTCAGTAAAACCTTTAGATTTTTCCCGTCAAAGAAAGTAAAAACTTTGAATTTTTATATTTCTTTGGTGAAAGGTTATAATAAATAATTTCACTAAGAGGAAATAATGAAAGTATTAGTCGGAATGAGCGGAGGCGTAGATTCCTCCGTTGCGGCCTGTCTTCTGAAAGAAGCCGGATATGAGGTCATTGGTGCCACAATGTCCATTTGGGACAAAGGCCGCTCTTACAACATCTTATCTCACAGAGACGCCTGTTTTTCCCCGCATGAGGAACAGGACATTGCCGAAGCGGAAGCCGTATGCCGGCAGCTTGACATCCCTTACCATGTCATTGACTGTACGGAACAATATCAAAAACTGGTTTTGGCCAATTTCAAACAGGAGTATCTGGCCGGCAGAACACCCAATCCCTGCGTCTGGTGCAATTCCATGATAAAATTTGAAGCTTTGCCCCAAAGTGCCAGAGCCGCAGGTATTGAGTTTGACAAATTTGCTACCGGGCATTACGCCAGACTTTTATATAATGAAAAATTAAACCGCTATCAGATGCAGCGTGCCGTAGATGAAAAAAAAGATCAGACCTATTTCATCTATCGTTTGAAGCAGGAACAGCTGGCACACATTTTGCTGCCTCTCGGCGGCTTTTCTAAAGACAAGGTCCGAGAAACGGCACGCAGATACGGCCTTAAAGTCAGCGATAAACCCGACAGCCAGGATTTTTATGCCGGGGACATTAATGATATTTTGCAAATGGCACCCAACCCCGGAAACTTTGTAAATCGTGACGGAAAAGTTCTGGGACGGCATCAGGGGATATGGAATTTTACCATTGGACAGAGAAAAGGGCTCGGCATCAGTGCCGACCGTCCGTTATATGTTATTGCACTGAATAAAGATACCAACGAAGTGGTTCTCGGTTACGATGAAGAATGCTATAAGCAATCTTTAGCTGCAGCCAATCTTAGCTGGCTTTCCGTTCCCGTAATCAAGGCACCGCGGGAAATAACGGTTAAGCTGCGGTCTTCGCAGCGGCCCGTCAGTGCCGAATATGTTCCGTTGGAAGGCGATCGGACCCGAATTATATTTAGAGAAAAGCAAAAAGCCGTAGCCTGCGGCCAATCGGCAGTTTTTTATGACGATGAAGGACTGGTTCTTGGTGGCGGCATTATTGAAAGTACAAAAAATGAATCTGAGCCGCAATGACATTATCCGGCTGTTGGATGATGAAGAACGTCAGAACGATTTGTTTAAAAAGGCAGACGAAACCAGACGAAAATATGTCGGGGATGAAGTTCATCTACGCGGTTTGATAGAATTTTCCAACATTTGCCGTAACAATTGCCTCTACTGCGGCATTCGCAAAGGCAATAAAAATGCCGTCCGCTATCGTATGACACCGGAAGAATTGATAGAAACCGCCCGCCGCGCCGCCGGTATGGGATTTAAGACGATTGTCATGCAGTCCGGCGAAGATATGTATTACACGTCGGAACGAATGTGCCGGATTATTGAAGAAATCAAAAAATTTGACGTGGCCGTCACGCTGAGTATCGGAGAACGCAGTTATCAGGAATACAAAGCGTTCCGCGAAGCCGGTGCTGACCGCTATCTGATGCGTATCGAAACAACCGATAAGGATTTATACCATAAGCTTGATCCGAATATGAGCTGGCAAAATCGTTATGAATGTTTGTTGATGATAAAGGAATTGGGCTATGAGCTTGGTTCCGGCATTATGGTCGGCCTTCCGGAACAAACGCTCGATTCGATCGCCGGTGATTTGCTTTTTTTACGAGATATAGGTGTCGATATGGCCGGTATCGGACCATTTATTCCGCATCCGGACACCCCGTTGGCTCAAGCAAAAGGCGGAGCTTTATATTTGGCACTGCGTACTATGGCAATCATGAGACTTTTGTTGCCGGATATTAATATTCCGGCAACAACAGCAATGGAAAGCCTGCATCCACGAGGTCGAATTATGGCATTACGCTGCGGTGCCAATGTCGTCATGCCAAATGTAACGGAGGGAGAATATCGCAAGTTCTATGAGTTGTATCCGGGGAAAATCTGCGTCAATGATACACCGGTGCACTGCCGGAGCTGCATCGGTCTGAAGATTATGTCAATCGGCCGTAAAATCGGTACCGGTTACGGTAGCCACAAAAAACAGTTTAGGAGAGAAAATGCATAACAAATACTGATTCGTTGTCCGTAAATTCAAGCGAAACCTCAAGAAATAACTGGATTAAATCTAAATTCTAAGCAACCCTCACACTTATTATATAGAGAGGGTATAAAATGTCAGAACAGCTTGTTTTTGATTTCACACTTCCGACAGTTCAGACACCTGCCGTTCGACTTCCACCGCATCCTTTGCCGGAAGTTTCCGCTCCCGCTGAAGATACGTTCATTTATAGCGGCAGCTCGGCCAAATGCGCCGAATTTTTCAAAATGTTTGATCGGTTGGCGGCGGAAAGCAATCGGGCTTTGCATACCGTTTTTGACGATTTCTGCCTGATGGGGCGGTGCATCGTTCATAATTTTGGCATGCAGGAACCGCTGCTGGCGCGGTATATGCCCAAGTACGAACAATGCCGCACAGAATATTTTGAACGGGCAAAATATTATAAACAGCCGCAGATTATCCTTATTTTAAATATGCTTAAGGCATTGTCTGAGCTTCTGGCTTGGCAGCCTGATGACTATCTCAGCCGTTATTTCGGACAAACGCGGCTCGATAAGCACTTTCACGGGCAGTTTTTCACGCCGGTTCATATCTGTGAGTTTATGGCAGCCATTACTTTCGGCGACGGTCTGTCGCCGGAGAAACCTTATGTTAAGGTTGCCGAGCCCGCTTGCGGCTCCGGAGCAATGATCATCGGCCTGGTCCGCCATTTGCAAAAACAGGGGTTAAACAATCTCGGCGGCAAACTGCTGATTATGGCAACGGATATTGACCAACTGTGTGTCAACATGGCTTATCTGCAGCTTGGCATCTTAGGCCTGTCTGTCCGCATCACGCATGGCAATACGCTTACCAATGAGGCTTGGGATGCCTTTGATACGCCCAATCTGCAAATCAACAATTGTTTGAGATATTTTAAATAAATAAAAAAAGGAACTCCGAACAATTCGGAGTTCCTTGGACAGGCAGATAAATCGAACATAAAAACTATTTCTTGGTCTTCTTAGACGACGATTTTTTGTTGGAAGAAGTGCTGGTGCAGGTCTTGCTGCCGTAGCATGTCGTCTTAGCGGAGAGCTGGGACAAGGCGTTGTTCCAGTTCTGCAGGTCATTTCCGTTCTGGCAGCCGGAGTTCAGCCAATTGTAATAAGCGGCGACGCGTACATCATTTTCAGTAAAATTTTTCATGTATGTATTCCTTAGAAAAAAAATTAAAACAACTATAAGATACATGCAATTTTTTAAAACTTGTTTAATTTATTGATTTGACATTGCAATTTTTATCCTGTTAGATATCATATGTCTAATTTATTTTACACAGGATCGGGATATGAGTGAAAAAGATTTGCAGGAAATAACCAAAACGTATGAAGTCGTATTGAAAAAGTTATTTGAGTCTGAAAAACAAAAGCTAACTAAATATGGCTGGAAATTTGTATCATCTGAAGAAAAGGATGGGAAGATAATAGCCAAATATCTTGTTTCTCCGGAAATATTGCGAAAAACAAAACAGAAAGAAGTTGTCGAAAATGTGGGGGGATTAGCTCTTGCCGGGTTAATTATATACGGAATTTTCAGTTACTTTTTTTCCGGAGAACCGCCCAAGCCTTTTTCAAAGGATGAAACTGTTGAAATAATGTCTCAGTTTAGTGTTGCCGATGGCTTCCATTACGGGCTGATGAACAAAATTGTATCTACTCGCATGCATAATCCGAAAAGTTTTAAACATATTAAAACGACTTACGTTGTAAATCGCAATGCAGAGAATTACCCGGAAACATTAACTGTGACAATGGTTTATCAGGGAACCGATGATTTTAACCAGCCATATGTTAGCACCGTAACTGCCAATATTGATATGGATGGCAATATCATTGAGATAGTGGAACAGAAATAGTATAAAAACAGCAAAAAAATCCCGTTGTATTTCAGCGGGATTTTTTTTGATCTATAGAGGGGCTTTTTGATGCAAAAGTTCGTGAAAACCTATATTTTCAGACGACCGCCAAGCAGTTTTTACTCACAAACCGATTTTAACCATTTTGCCCTCAACGCCAACAAATCTGATGTAGGGACACTGTCTAAGGTGTCCCTACATAACGTAGACTTTTTGGCCATTTAGACCGAAATTTAGCCTTTTAAGGCGGGACTCCTTAGACTAAAATCCCACCTTACAACACCTCAAATCCCCTGATTTCCTAAGTCTCAGCGCACAAAAAAATCTCTGCATTTTTGCAGAGATTTTTTTAAATGGTGAGCGCGTCGGGATTCGAACCCGAGACCCTTTGATTAAAAGTCTAGTGCGCTGGCCTTCCCGAAATCTATATATAGAGCGGCTTTCAAACGAAATTTCAGAGCGCACCTGATTCTTTGTGTTAGCAAAATGTAAGCCTGAACATCTATCTCGTTAGAGCTATTTATAGCACATTCGTTTTTAATAATAAACAATAAAATGACTTAACAATTTTATATTCTTCAATACCTCGTTTTCTTCCTCTAGATATTTCTGCCTGTATCTGAAAAGACTTTTAGAAAAGCCTTGTTTATCCTTGGAATTGTCAAAAACATCTAAGGAGTAAACAATATGAGCTATCAAAAAAAATATTTTACAACAGAAGAATTAGCCAAATATTTAGGCGTTGCAAAATCAACCTTGCTCTTATACCGAAGCGAGGGAACCGGGCCTGATTATATAAAGATCGGCCGCCTCGTTAGATATAATATTGAAGATGTTGAAGCTTGGCTATACCAGAAAAATAAAAAAAGTAAAACAGAATAAAAAAATGGCTGGACTTTAAATTTTTTCTCCTCCAGATTGCCAGCCAATGCAAGATAATATATTGAAAAACAATATTTTTTTATTTAAGGAGATTGCTATGCCTCAATGCAAATACTATAAGAAAAAAATAACAGATACATTTTTACGATCACTGAAAGAAAAGACGGATCTTCAAATTACAGATTCTGAAATTCCGGGATTACAGTTAAGATATTCATGCGTAACAGGTTCAATAGTTTTTTATTTATGCTATCAGGTTCGCCGTTCAAGAACAACCAGAAATATGAAGCTCGGGCGTTACGGTGATTTTAGTTTAAAAGATATTCGGCTTAAAGCAATTCAATACAGGCAAGAAGTGCA
>JAUNPO010000128.1:4066-4987 GCA_030536665.1 Pseudomonadota bacterium | reverse complement strand
GGCAGTAAATCCAGAGATTTCCCAGCCGTCCCAGCTTAAACAGCACAGAGAACGGAAGATGAAGAAGCTGGCCCGCCTTTAAAAGGGCCGCCTGCCCCACATAGCCCGTAACCGTGGCCTGATTCAGGTCGGCGCTCCAGAGCTGTTCCCCGGTGCGGTAATCGCCCGCCTCGTCCAGGTACGCCTCCAGCGCCTCCTGCTCCTCGCCGCTGCCCGGCTGATTATAGGGCCAGGTGTCGATTCCCGCCACAAATTCCTGAAGGATGGCCGATGATAACTGCACCGGGCTTCGATAATTGGAGAGCCAGAAGGTCTGAGCGAAATGCACCTCCTCATCCCAGCCTACCTTATTGGCCGGAAGGGACAGGGAGAGAAGCGTTCCCAGCGTCAGCGAAATAATCAGAAAGCCGACCTCCATTTTCTTCGCAAAGGCGTCCCGGAAGAAGATGAGCGCCGCCGCCAGTGCCGCCCCACACCAGAAAAAGCAGAGGCGATACCAGTTGACCGCCGGAGCCGACGTGGTCTCAAAGCCTGTGAAGGACAGGGGCCAGGCGTCAAAATCCAGATAAGAAAGCCCCGGCTCCCGAAGTCCGTCCCGGGTCACATAGAGATCCACATACTCCGCCTCCGCCCGGACCGGAATAAAAGAACGGTTCAGCACCCGGCTGTTCCGATCCTGCATCGACATCACATCCCGCTCCCGCACCTCGCCGTAGGCATTGCGGACGCCCACGCTCACGGCCGCATTTAGAAGGCCCTCATACTCGTAGGAATAGACAAAATTTTCCACATACCGCCCGTCCAGCGGAATGTGAAGAAAGCCCGCCTCCCCCGTCAGAAAAAGCGCACCGTCCTTCTCCTCAAAGCCCTCCTGCGCGATCTCCGCAAAGGGGATGACCCGCGAGGCGCTACGGCCCCCTC
>JAUNPO010000128.1:0-4056 GCA_030536665.1 Pseudomonadota bacterium | reverse complement strand
AGAAATTACAGAAAAACTCCAGCACAAGGCCAAGCGCCAGAACAAGTGCTGCCGCCAAAACCGTTTTTTTAATGAACCCTTTCTTTTCCGCCAAAGCAGCCTGCGCTGCGCCGCCTTTTTTCTGCTCCATATATCCGCTTCCCGCCTTTATCCTGAATTTCCGCCGCCATTTTGCGGCCGCGCCCTTTTCCGCCTTTTTCACGGCCTTTTCACGGCCGCGTCGTTTTCTGCCCTTTTCCGCTTCCTCACACCCGTTTCACGGCCGCGCCGCGTCCTTTATCTCACGATTTTCTCCACGCCCCGGTGCTCCAGAATCCGCTCGTAATCCTCGATATAATCCACCTCCGCCCAGAAATGGCCGGAGACATTCTCCACATAGACCGGCTGTTCCTCCGTCATGCTGTAGATCACATTTTCCCACCAGACCGAATGCTCCTGGCGGTCGATCATGGCCTCCATCCGGCTCACAAATTCCGGCAGGAATTCCGCCGCAAACCGTCCGATGCCGATGTACTCGCCGGTAATATCCTCGCCTGCCAGGTCCTTTCCGTATTTCATAAGAAGCCCGTTTTCATAGTAAAATTTATAGTCCGCCGTCTCCTTCCTACTCTCGTCGGAGAACATGACCGGGCTTTTCTCACTGGCGAGAATGCGATCCAGAAGCTTATCCTCCAGATAGACGTCGCCGTTCATAATCAGCAGATCATCGCCCCCTATAAACTCCTTCGCAAACCAGCAGGAGGCGATGCTGTTGGTCACATCGTAAAAGGGATTATAGAAAAAGGTCACGCCCTTTCCCCCGAGGATCTCCCGGATTACCTCCGCCTTGTAGCCCAGCACGATTCCGATGTCCCTGATGCCCCTGGAATGGAGCAGATCAATGGTGTATTCGATCAGGCGCGTCCCGCCTCCGATATCCACCGTACATTTGGGATTGCCCGACAGATAGCGGGAAATCCGCGTTCCGCGGCCCGCCGCCAAAATAAGTATTTTCACAGAAGTCCCCTCCTTTGTAAGTCCCAAAACGCCTCGATAAGCCGGGCGTTGTCCTCCTTCGTCAGGTTTCCGATGTGGCCCACCCGGAAGACCGTATCCGCCAGCTCGCCGCCGTTGGGGCAGATGAAAATGCCGTACTCGTCCTTTAATATCTCGAAAATCCGGTGGGCCGACACGGGATTCCCCGCCCCGTCGCAGCCCGTGGGATGAAGGGGCGTCTCCGCCGCCGACATGGCTTCCGATACAATCTCAAAGGGCAGTCCGGCGATCCGGCTCCGGAAATCCTCCGCCAGCTCCCGGATGCGCCTTTGCTCCGCCGCAAGCCCGAGCTCCGCCGCAGACTTTCTCTCCGCCGCAGGCTTCCGCTCTGACGCAGCTCCCGGTTTTGCCGCGGCTCCCCGCTCCACGATGGAGGTAAGCCGCCGGTTCATCTGAATCAGGATGCTGACGGCAGGCGTAAATGGCGTCTGCCCCCGAAGTCCGTCCTTCAGATACTCCTTTAAGTCAAAATAGAGGGATTCCACCTCCGTCTCCTGCACTCTTTTTACCGCCCGCTCATTTAACACCAGAACACCGATGCCCGGCGGGAGGGCCAGCGCCTTCTGGGAGCCGGTCAGCACAAGGTCCACGCCCCACTCCTCCATCCGGAAATCATCGGCCAGAAAGGAGCTGATGGCGTCCACCACCAGCCACAGGCCGTTCTCCCGGCAGAAGCGGCTGATGAGCTCCATATCGTAATATACGCCCGTGGACGTCTCATGGACATTGACAAGAAAGCCCGTAAAGCCCGCTCCGGCATAGGGCGCCAGGTGCTCCCCGCGCAGCGCCTTTCCACTCTCCAGCCGGATCTCCTCGTGGGGAATCCCGTGAATCCGGCAGATCTTCGCAAAGCGGGCGCCGAAGCTGCCTCCATTTACCACCAGCAGCCTGTCCTTTTTAGTGAAAAGGTTCATCACGGCCGCCTCCATGGCCGCCGTGCCGGAGCCGGTCAGAAAGAGCGTCCGCGCCCCCGCTCCGGCCTTCATAAACTCCGCCATCAGAGCTTCATTTTCCTTCATCAGAGCCGAAAACTCCGGCGTGCGGAAGTAGGGAATCTCCTCCGCGCCGATGCACCGGATCTCCTCCTCCATCTGAACGGGTCCCACTGTAAAATTAATCATCTCGCTCCCTCCTTTCCTTTTCTGTAAAACCAGAAGGCCATCAGGCCGAAGAGGCCCGTCAGCGCCGCCATGAGAATCATATAGGATACCGCGCCGCCCAACAGCCCCGCCGCCCGCACAAAGGGCGAGGAGATAAGAAGCGCCAGGCCGGTAACCGCCGCATACCCGATAAAAATCCGTTTCTGCTCCTGCATGATGATGAGCGCATAGTAAAATAGATTGATGTAGGCATTAAATGCGCCGCCCAGAATAATAAAGAGCAGCGGCAGGCGGCAGGCCTCCAGCATATAAGCGATCTTGGGGTACAGCAGGGAGAGCACCGGAATGCCTAAAAGCCACGCGCCTCCCAGGGCCAGCACCGTGAGGGCCGCAATAATCGCCGAAAGCCGGCCGATGATTCCTGCGAAATGACCGAACTCCCCGTTCTCCCACCGCCTGGACATCTCCGTGATATAGGGGCGGATGACAAAGCCCGCCACCAGATTGATGACGCTGGTGGGCATAAAGATGGCCGCGAACACCGCCTGATAGCGATCGGCCATATTTCCCTCGATGGCATATTTCGCCGCCGAAAATACATAAAAATCCAGAATAACCGAGAGGAAGAGGACAAAATTCTCCTTAAAAAGAAGCGTGCAGCGCCCCCTTCTCCGCTTCCAGTTCGTCTGGGGCAGCGCCCCGATAACGGATATGTCAAAGAGCAGTACCCCGAGGATCTGCGCCGCAACCGCCATGGCGCTGGAAAACACCAGATTGCGGGTTGCCCACAGACAGCCTAAAAATATCGTAACCGAAAGAAGCGTCCGGAAGGTGTTGGATTTTCCCGTCAGATAGAGCCGCCCGTTCCTCTGAAACTCCGCCTCATAGACGTCGGCAAAGCCGTCGATGACCTTGTAGGCAACCATGAGAAAGATCGTGGCCGCCTTCACAAAGCTGTAGGAGTCCCGGTTAAGGAAGATGTAGGCCAGGCCGAAGAGGAGTGCGCCGCCGCAGGTTGCAAGCCGCAGACACAGATACTCGCCGAAGCTGTACCGCTGTCGGGTGTCCGTAATGTGAAAGGGGCGAATCCCGAAATAGGCCACCATAAACATATGCTGACCGAAGGTGGAGTAGGCAAAGGAGAAGATACCTCCCTCGTCCTCGCCCACAATCTGAATGACCGCGATGGTCAGCACCATGGACGCCAGGGCGTAGAGAAAGCTTCCCAGCATATTCCAGCTCATATTCCGTTGTTCGATTCGCTCGTCTCCTCCGATGAGGAGTCTCCTCAGAAATCCCATATTTTACATCTCTTCCTCCGCGGTTTCGGCCGAAAATTCCAGCCGATACGGGTAGTGAGTCTTGCGCTTCTCCTCCGGCGGCAGCTGCATGAAGTCGCCGTACATAGCGGTCAGCATCTCCTCCAGGTTGCCGGGGAAGGAAAGCCTCCGGCCCTCAAATTCCAGCTTTTTGACCGGGCGGCACTTCCGTTTGTCCAGCACATTCCAGTAGGGACTGGTGTCCGGAAGGAAGGCCATCCGCCTTGTTTTTTTCTTATTATAGCGGCGGCACTCCGCCTCGCACCGATCCCGCAGCCATTCCGGGGAGATGCGAAGCACCCGCATCCCCTGATACACTAGCCCGCAGACCGCCCAGATGAGCTTTGCCTTCAGCCCCCGCTGCTGGAGCGTCGGCTTCGGGATGGCCCGCAGAATCATCAGCTTGCTCCAGAACCAGGCCGTCCAGGACTGAAGCTCACAGAGCACCCGGTTGTCCGCCACATTGTCCAGCACATAGAGATCGAGGAAAATACCGAAGGGGCAGTCCACGTCCTTCATAACCTCCTCGATAAATACGGTTCCCCTCTTTACGAGGCGGGTCGTCAACAGAGGATAGGCTGGATTCTTCTTCGCATTGAGAA
>JAUNPO010000127.1 GCA_030536665.1 Pseudomonadota bacterium | reverse complement strand
AACCGGCTCCGGCGCCTCCTGCACCTCCGGCGGCAAAACGTTCTACGAAACCTGTCTGGTCAAGGAAACGTGTATTGAGGGAAGCTGGACAGGAGGGGGATACGTTTCGGCATATTATCCTAATTTTACTTATATCCGCCCCTATTGTACAACACAAACAGGAAAGGTTCTCAATCTTTATGCTACATGTACAAGTAATACGGAAGGTGTTCTTGGAAGATGTTATGGAAAAAGACAATGTCCGGGAAATGTAGGACAACAGAATAATGGCAGCACGACAGCTTGTAACTGTGATGGGCAAAAATGGTTTGATAAATGTAGTGATACTTGTAACCTTAATGGTTCAAATGCTAATGGAGGTTCTTGCGGAGCATATCAAACATCCCCATCAGCAGCACCCAAGGGATACTATTATGTCAAAGATAAATGCACGACATCAAACGGAGAAGTCGTAAGGTATTTTGGATTATGTAATGGAACAGACTGTGAAGGTAATAAAGGTCCTTGTTATGGCAAAACTCAATGCAGTAGCGGAACGATAGCCGTTGATCCTTGTACCTGCGGCAACTATACCTATGGCAGTTCCTGCGTTGTCAAATGCCCTTACGAACAAACGGCGGTGGACTGTAAAGCAGGGCAGAGTTTCACCCAACGCTGCAAAGACAATGCCGGAACTTGGTACGGCGAATGTAAGTAAGAAACAATAAACATCAAAAAAGCAGTTCGTTTAAGAACTGCTTTTTCATTTTCTACACTTCTGGAACCGAAGACTTGGTCCGTTTTTCTTCCGGCACCGGCGCTTCCTTGTTCACGTCGATTTTTTCACCTTTGATAACGGCCTGAATATCTTCCCCTGTTAGGGTTTCATATTCCATCAAGGCCTGAGCCAGCAGCTCCCATTCCTTGCTTTTTTCCTTAAGCAGGGCAACAGCCTTGTCATGGCCTTCCGTTACCAGACGCTTGATTTCAGCGTCAACCAGACGGGCGGTTTCCTCACTCATATTTTTGTTTTGCGTCACTGATTTTCCGAGAAAAACCTCACCGGAATTTTCAGCATACAAAACCGGCCCGAGCGTATCGCTCATTCCCCATTCCGTCACCATCGACCGCGCCAGGTTTGTTGCCGCGGCAATATCGGAAGACGCCCCCGACGTCACATCATTATAGCCAAACTTAATTTCTTCGGCAGCGCGACCGCCCATAACCGAAATCAACCGGGCCAGCATTTGCTGACGGGTAAAGGAATAACGGTCTTTCTCAGGCAAATACTGCACCATGCCCAAAGCCTGCCCGCGCGGAATAATCGTCGCTTTGTGAATCGGGTCGGCACCGTCGGTAAACAAACCGCAAATCGCGTGCCCCGCCTCATGATAAGCCGTCAGCATTTTTTCCTTTTCATCCATCGCCATGGATTTGCGCTCATTGCCCATCAGCACTTTGTCCTTTGCCTCGTCAAAATCTTTTGACGTGACTTTACGCTTGTTCTTGCGGGCAGCCAACAAAGCGGCTTCATTAACCAGATTGGCTAAATCTGCACCGGAAAAACCGGGCGTGCCGCGCGCGATAACCGACAGATTAACATCTTTGGCCAGCGGAACTTTTTTAACATGAACCTTTAAGATTTCCTCGCGTCCTTTAATGTCCGGATTGGATACCGTCACCTGGCGGTCAAAACGCCCCGGACGCAGCAAAGCCGGGTCAAGAACATCGGGACGGTTGGTTGCCGCAATCAGAATAACGTTTTCATTGGCGTCAAAACCGTCCATCTCCACCAGCAACTGGTTCAGGGTCTGCTCGCGTTCGTCATTGCCGCCGCCCAAACCAGCGCCGCGATGGCGGCCGACGGCGTCAATCTCGTCAATGAACAAAATGCACGGCGAATTTTTCTTGGCCTGAGCAAACATATCTCTGACGCGCGACGCGCCGACACCGACAAACATCTCTACAAAATCCGAACCGGAAATGGAAAAGAAAGGAACGTCGGCTTCGCCGGCAACCGCCTTGGCCAGCAGCGTTTTACCCGTTCCCGGAGGGCCGACCAGCAACACGCCCTTCGGAATTTTTCCGCCCAAACGCTGAAATTTTGACGGGTCTTTCAAAAAGTCAATAACTTCTTCCAACTCCTGTTTGGATTCGTCACACCCGGCCACATCGGCAAAAGTAACCTTCTTGTTGTTCTCAATCAGTCTGGCGCGGGACTTTCCGAAACTCATCGCCTTGTTGTTGCCGGAGTTAGCCTGACGCATGAAATAAATCCACACGCCAATAAGCAAAATCATCGGAAACCAGGAAACGACAACGCCCCAGAATGTCGAAGAAGAAGTGTCTTCCGGACGCGCCTCCACCTTCACGCCGTTTTTGCGCAGCGTTTCGACCATGGACGGATCATAAGGCGAATAGGTGTAGAATTTTTTGCCGTCCGTCAGCGTCCCGGTAATATCGGCACCCTCAATCAAAACCTCGCTGACCTTTTGCGTTTCCGCCATATTCATAAAATCGGAAAAGGCCAGCGTTTCGCCGTTCCCTTTCGGATTTCCGGCACCCATTCCTCCAACCAGCACAAACAGCAACAACGCTGCGGCTATCCAGTACATCATCTTTGACTGCTGCATGACGATTCCTTCAAAAAAATAATTACTTCTTCCTATATATAGGGGCAATCCCCGTAAAACTCAAGCCCGATTTCCGCATTCTTCTCCAGCCAACAGACATTTCAGCTTATAAGGCAGCCTCAACCGCCCGTATTGCGGATAAGCCGCCACATAATCATCCCACTCCCGGCGGCTGATCTTCCGGGCGTTTCTGCCTTCCCGGACAATCCAAAGCCTGCCGTAACGCAAAATAACCGCGCAGCCCCCCAGCGTACAGCCTTTAAAACTGCCGCTGCGGACAAATCCGGCCACCCGCAAAACTTCTCCGGCCTCAGGCGCATAAGCCTTGCCGCCGATTTGTTTGAAAAGCTGCGTCAAAACCCGGTATTGCAATTCTTCATGAAGCGTCAAGAACACGCTTTCGGCAAACGAACAGCCGCATTTTTCCCAAAAACGGCAATGGTTTTTAACAAACTTCGCCACTTCGCAGTCCAGAAACGAACGTGTTTTTTCCAAAATACCGGCCGTCGCCGCCAGACGTTCTTCCGTCAGCCCCAGTTCCGCCGACAAAACGGGAAGATAATTTCTGATTTTCACCCGCAGAAAATCCTCGTTCCTATTTGACGGATCCTCAACCCAGGCAACGCCGCACCGCTCCAGATAAGCCTTCAAATCATCAGGCGCGTCAAACAGCTGCGGCCGGATAATCGTCAGCCCCAAACGCTCGCTCACCGGCAAAATCCCGCTCAGCCCGCTGACGCCGCTGCCGCGGATAAGACGCAGCAAAAAGGTTTCGGCCTGGTCGCGGCGATGGTGCCCTGTCGCCAGAACCCGTACGCCAGCTTCCCGGCACCAGGCGGCAATCAGGGCATAACGAGCTTCCCGTGCCGCTTCTTCAATCCCATGAACCGGCTTTTCGCCTTCCCAACGCAAAATATGGTGTTCGATTCCCAAACGCTGCATCACTTCGGCAACATAAGCCGCCTCCGCCGCCGCTTCGGAACGCAGGCCGTGGTCAACCGTCAGCGCCACAATCTTTTTATCGCTGGCATCGCCCCATTCTTTCAGGCGCAAAACCAAAGCCAGCGAGTCTGCCCCGCCGGACACACCCGCTGCAATAACCTTGTCCGCAACCGGATATTTGTCGAAAAAAGACCGCATAAAAACGCTTTATTTACATTTCAGCTTCTTGGCTGCGGCCGCAGCCTTGTCTTTAACCGCTTTTTCAGCTTTCGGAAATTCAGTCGGCAAACTCTTATATGCGGCACAGGCCTCCGCGTTTTTATTCATTTTCTGCATGGTCATGCCCAGTTTGTAAATACTGTCGGCGCCTTTGTTGCCGTCCTTGTAATTTTTGTAAGCCTTGCCGAAAGCGACGGCAGCCTTGGGATACTCGGCCCGTGCATAAAACACTTCGCCCAGCCAGTACTGCGCATTTCCGGCCAACGCGTCTTTCGGATAATCCTTCAAAACCTGATTAAACTTCTTTTCGGCTTCATTATACTTGGAAGCGTTAAAATTATCCAGCCCCTGCTGATAAATTTCTTTAACGCCCTGTTTGGAAACCTCCGGCTTAGAAGCGGTCTTCTTAGCCGCCTCTGCCTTCTTCGGCAGAACCAGCGGCGCCAATTCTTCACCGCTCACGCTCTCGCCGGCAATGGCTTTCGGCGCCCCTTTGGCAACCGGCGCGTCATATTTCTTTGCCGTTGGCGCGGAAGTTCCCAGCCCGGTGTTATTAATCGGTTTTCCCTCCAGCATTTTGAAACGGACGTCAATATCCTGATTCATAACCTTAAAACGCTCGTCAATCTGCTTAAGCTTATAATCAAACTCATCCATACGGCCGACCAGATCGCGAACCTGTTCCTCAAACTGACTCAAACGCACCTGAACGCTGGAAGACGTTGCCGTCGGCATGTCATTGGAAGAATTTTCGCGATAAATCTTGCGCTGCAAAATCTGCAGTTCTTCCCGCATTTCATCCATCTCACGGCTCAGAGACTGCACCGTCTGCGCCTGAACCGGCATTCCCCATGCCGCAACAATCAAAGCCAATGCCGAAATTTTCAACTTATTCATAACCAACCTCTTCGGATAACCGTTAATTATGCCCTAGATTAAAGCAAAAGAACCATGGACACAAGCACAAACTTCTATCTGTCTACATCGTAAAAAAAGCGCACTCCCCTTAGGAAATGCGCTCTCAATTCATGCTCTGTCGCTAAAATTAGTTAGCTTTAACAACAGTGATGGCACGACGGTTCTGAGCCCAGGCGGCTTCGTTGCTGCCGAGAACAGCCGGTCTTTCTTTACCATAAGAAATGGTAGAAATTCTGTTGGCAGAAATGCCCTGGGAAATCAGGTACTGCTTAACAGCATTGGCGCGGCGTTCACCCAAAGCCAAGTTGTATTCTCTTGTACCTCTTTCATCGCAGTAAC
>JAUNPO010000005.1:26998-28620 GCA_030536665.1 Pseudomonadota bacterium | reverse complement strand
GCACAGGCCTTTCCTGCCAGCGCATTGATAAATGTCGACTTGCCGACATTGGGGCGGCCGATAATCGCTGCTTTAATCGTCATTGCCGTCTTCCGTCTGTCTGTAAGCGGTCAGTTCCGCGTCATTTGTTGCAAACAGAACCGTATCATAAGCAACAACCGGCGGAACAACGACACCCTCGTCAAGTTCTATGTACCCCAGGATTTTGCCGCTGTATGGCGAGATGGCATAAGCCTGTCCGTTGGAAGAAGCGACAATCAGACGGTAACCGGTCAACACCGGGCCGGACAGGAAAACGCCGCTTTTCGCCGAAACATCTTCGCCAAGCGGAATTCTTGTTGTCCAGATGATTTTTCCGCTGGATCTTTCTATAGCCGCCAAATCGGCATCGTTAGAAAGGATATACAGATATTTGCCGACAACCCAAGGCTGGTTGACACTGCTGACTTCCCTTTCCCAAACCGGAATGCCTGTCCGCAAATCAATCGCCATTAAAACATTATTGTTTCCAGCCGCGTAGACGACATTGTCTTTGATAACCGGATTGGCTTTAACCGAGTTGATTGCCGACAGAGAATTAATTCTCTTGCGGGAAACCATCAAAACTGACCATAACGGCGTTCCCGTGCTGGCTTTAATCGCCCGCAGTTCACCGCTGGAAAATGCGGCGACGACAACATCATTGGCCGCATCGTAAGCCGGGCTGGCACCGCCGACCAGTGTTGTTGCTTCTTTGGTTGATTTATATTTCCACAGTTCTTTGCCGTTTTCAGCATTTAAGGCGATAAGAATATTATCGATTGTTTGCACAAAAACATAATTGTCGGAAACAGTCGGCGCAATTCTTATCGGAAGTTCGGCATTATAAACCCACAGCTTTTTACCGGTCATCATATCTAAGGCTGCCACGGCACCAAAACCTGTCGTTGCGTAGACAACCTTGTTGTTTGCCGCCAGTCCGGCGCCTTTCATAGCCGCGCTGCGGTCGCTTTTGTTGAATGGTTTCAGTTTGCTTTCCCAGATGTTTTCGCCGTTATCCATGCGAAAGGCGCGGACAGTTGCGTCTGCGTCAATAGTAAAGGCAACCTTATGTTTGACAATCGGTGCGGCAATGATAAAGTCGCGCTTGGAACCGCCTTCGCCGAAATTGGCTGACCATGCCTCTATAATCATGTCGCCGCTGTTTGGGTGTTCCATGTCATGCATAGCGTTTCCGCCGCTTTGTTCCCAGGAAATATTGGTCGCCGCTTCCGGCAGTTCTATCTTTACCTGATTAGGCAGAAAATCCGCCTGCAAAATGGTTTCTCCGTCCAAAACGGAAATCCTGTCGCCGTCCAGAATGATTTTATCTTCTGAAAACATTCCGCACCCGGCGAGGGACAGACAGACCAAACTTAATGTAATTTTCTTTACAGTTTTTATCGACATCAGATTCTCCGCAATTTTTTTAACTGTTAGCTTGCGCTTCGGTCAGAACCGAAATCATGTCCTGAACACGGCTTTTCAGCGTGTCGGACAATTCATTGTTGTTCAAAATGTCATTATATATTTCCAAAGCCTGAGACAAATTTCCTTCTCTTATTTCCAGCATGGCCTTCATTTCTTTGGCAACATTGACCCAG
>JAUNPO010000005.1:0-26988 GCA_030536665.1 Pseudomonadota bacterium | reverse complement strand
GACTTCCTCGCGCGGAGCATTGTCCAGTTTATAAGAGGCCAATTTGAAAACCGCCATGTTTTGAATGCTGGCATTGGCGTCGGGATTGTTAACCAGCGCCGTCAGAACAGTTAACGCTTCGTCATTTTTGGCCTGTTCCAAAAGAACATTGGCAATCTGCATCTGCGCAATATCCCGGTAGATGCCGCCGTTTTGTTGTTCAATATCCTTAAAGACGGCTATACTTTCGTCATATTTGCCCTGAACCTGCAGGTTGTACGCATAAGCATAAGCGTCGGACCATGTTTGCGCTTTTTTATTCTGCCAGGCCTTAATGCTTTCAAAGCTGACCGCAAAAGTCAAAGCGGTGATAACAACGACAGTTGCTAAAATACCGTATTTTTTCCAAAAGTTTCTCATTTTTTCCTGTTTCAGTTCTTCATTGATTTCCTGAAACAGAATGTCGTCTGCCGCAGCTTCTTCTTTAACTTTTTTTATCATCTTGCAACCTCGTAATTTTGACAATTTAATTACTTATATCTGAAATAGTTGATTTATCCAAGCAGTATTTGCTTTTGATTACCAGTTTTTATTGTCTGACAATATTGTTTATCAAATATTTCCGTATCCAGTCCAAAGCCTCCGCCGGCATCTTTTTCCCGAAAATGATGTTTTTGGCGTTAGAGGTAATGGACAGAAAATAGCGTCCTGTTGCCGGATTCTCGGTAACGACAATCGCCTCGATATCATTCTTGTTTATTTCGTCTTTTTTGAAGTTTCGCAGCGGAAATTTATGGACAATGACCAGCTTGTGTTTTTTTATGGCAATCTTGTCCCGCCGGAACAGCGACACGACGGCGCATAACAAAACGAGCAGACTGCCGGCAATAAAGATTGTTGACGGGGTGCCGCCGTCATAAGCAAAAACAAAAATCAGCAGGGCGGCCGCCGCCAAAATGATAATTCCCCAGGCAATAATATTATAGGCGTCCCACAGAATTTTAGCCATCTTAATAACTGTCTTGTCTTTTTTTCTGACAACGACAACCGATTCCGGCAGGCTGGCTGCCGCATTATAATCATTTTTCAGCTTGCCTTCCCGGAACAGCTCTCTGACGGACTTGTCCAGGTCTTCCACATCTCTTTTAACCAGTCCGTTATTTGTCAGGATAAGTGCCGGCAGATTGAGGCTTTTGGCATAATATTTCCATTTCGAACGAATGTTTTTGCCGCTGGTTGAAATGTACAATGGTGCGACTTTATGCAGATTCTTGTGGCGAAGCTCGATGATGTAACGGTTTTTATTCAAAAAGCCAAACTGGAAAAACTCGATTCTCAACTGGACGCCTTCATAATTTTTCAGAGCTTCCTTGTATATGTTTTTTTTGCCGCCGATTTGCCGGTCGACAATTTGAATGTTTTTGCCGTCAAACAAAATTTTGCGGTAACGGATATAAGACATGAACAGGGCGGAAACAATCCAGGCGCCGATGATAAAAATCACACAGTCAAAAAAAGCCGGGCTGAAAAGCGGTTCGGCGTTTTCGCCGGCGTTTCCGGCAAAAACGGCGTCAAAGCTGCCGCTGCCCAAAAAGCCGTTTCCGAATTCATATAAAGCCAGAAACATGAGGGCAAAACCGGCGAGCAGCCCGGGATAAAGGATTCTCAGCGCAATGCGGTCTGATGCTTTGCCGGGAATATTTGTCAAATTCAATTCGAAACTGTGGCTGTAGTGATTGGCCGTTTTCATTTTTAATACCCTCGTCTTCTGTGGATGCACGTTGTGACACCGTCATGCTATAATATTTTTTATTTAAAATCACTATATTATTTTACAAAAAATATGTCTTTATGTTATTTTAATAAAATAAGGTTATAGTATAACAGAATTATGTGTAATTTAAGGAAGTCAAAATGGGAAGCATTGAAATTTTTGCAAATATGACCAACTTGTCAGTGACGTTAATTTCAATATTGATACTGGGTATTGCAATTTATATGATTACCCGCAATAAAATTGTCATAAAAAAAGGGTTATGGCTGCTTTATTCCGGTTTGCTGCTGGAACTTTTGACGACAGGGCTGATTTATAAAATCAACGAATTTTACAATCAGGGAATGGGCGAGTCAATCAATACGCTGATTTTTTTGGAATTGTTCCTGCTGTTGATTGCCATGCTCCTGATGGCGATTGCCGCTTCCCGGATATTGGTTAACAATGTGCCGGAATCTCCGATTATAACTTCTTTGGGCGGTATCGGGCTTATTTCCATTGTCTATTTTGTGTTTATCTCTCCTGATAACGACATGGTTGCCAATATGCAGCAGATTTTTATCATTGCCGGTTTCATCTGTATGGCGGTCAGTTTTTGGTCGCAATCTCACCGCCGTCATAAATCGGGCTACACGATGGCCAGTATTGTGACATCTTTGGTGACAGTTGTTTTGCTTGTCCGTCTGACCGGGCATAACATCAGTCTGTTGAACAGTTGGTATCTGTCCCCTTTGTATTATAATGCGCTGGCCGTTGCGCTGGTTATGGTTTATGCTGATTATGTTTCCCGCAAACTGGATACGACTAATACCGAGCTGGACAAGTACAATAAACGAATTGAAGAGATTATCAAATCATCGCCGTTCCCGATTATTATTTCACGCTTGAGCGATGATAAAATTATCCTGGCAAATAACAATGCCATAAAGTTATTCGATATTGAACCGACGGAATTGGAGCGCTATCGCCTGAAAGATTTTTTTGTCGATGCCGAAAACCGCATTTTGCTGAATGAACGTTTGGAACAGGAAAAAGAAGTTCAGGATTTTGAAATTCTGGTAAAAAGCTATTCAGGTGATACGCCGTTCTGGCTGCTGACTTCGGCCACAACAATTGACTATAATTACGATGTTGTGCTCTATGCGGCCTTTCAGGATATTACTTCGCGCAAAAACAGAGAAGTCTTGCTTAAAAATCAGGCCACCCGCGACCCGCTTACCTCATTGTATAACCGCCGTTATTTTGAAGACGAGGTTAACAAGCGTATTGCCAATGCTAGGCTTAATAACGGAACCTACTGCGTTTTGATGACCGACGTTGACTTGTTTAAACGCGTCAATGATACCTATGGTCACAAAACCGGTGATAAGGTCTTGATTGAGTTGGCCGGCGCCTGTGAGCGTGCGTTGCGCGACAATGATATTGTTGCCCGTTACGGCGGTGAGGAGTTTGTTATCTATCTTGATGACGTAACGATAGAAAAAGCTCAAACGGTTGCCGAGCGTTTGCGTGAAACGATTGCCGGTTTGCAGGTTCCGTCAGATGACGGACGGACAGTGACTTTCACCATCAGTATCGGTATTTCGTCATCCAAGGTTTCCGACAATATTGACACTTTGATTAAAACGGCGGATGAGGCCTTATATAAGGCAAAACAAAACGGTCGTAACCGTGTGGAAGTTTTTCATCCGTCGGATTTGAAGAATTTTAATCCGGAAAACAATGCGATGCATAAGGATGAAACCGCCAACCGCCACCCTATCTTTGATAAGGAGCCGGCAGCGGAAATCTCCTTGCTTGACGGGATTGAAAGCAATCACATTGTCGATGACAAAAACAAGATAGAACCGAACAAAGCGCCGGGATTTTCCGTACCGGGCGTGGATATTGAGGATTTGTAATATGGAGGCCTGTTCTTACGCGGAAATATGCGGCGGTTGCCTTTATCGCGGGGAGTCGCCGGAAGATTATCAAAAGCGTAAGGAAGAGGCCTTTCGCCGGGTAATGGCCGGTTTGAAAAAACAGCCGGAACAATATGGAAACCAGGTCTTTATTCCGGATGGAACCAGGCGCCGGGCGTCTTTGGCTTTCCGTCGGCATAAGGGAAAATTAATCCTTGGTTTTAATATGCGTAAAAGCGCTGAAATCGTTGATATTCAAAAATGCTGTTTGCTGACGCCGCAGTTAAATGCCGTTCTGCCGGAAGTGCGTGATTTGCTGGCAGAACTTTGTTCTTTGCCTTTTTCCGAGAAAAAAGGCCGGAAGATACAACAAACTTTTCTGACTGCGGGAGATGTCTGGTTGTGTCAGGCAGACAACGGCATTGATTTGGTGCTTGAATTTGACGGTGAATTGGATCTTTCCCGTCGTATGGTTATTTTTGAAAAAGCGCAAAGCAGTGAAAAGATAATTCGTATTTCCCATCGCCGCCGTAACAATGAAACGCCGGAGCCTGTTGTTGAAAAATTTCCGCCGTTGGTTGATATTGCCGGAATAAATGTCTACATTCCCGCCGGCTGTTTTATGCAGGCGTCGGGAGAGGCGGAAAAAACGCTGATTGGCTTGGTGCTGAAATATCTTGGGAATACGGAGGGAAACATTGCCGACCTGTTCTGCGGCATGGGAACTTTTTCTTATCCTCTCTCCCGCAATATCCGCAATAAAATTACGGCAGTCGATTCGTCGGCGGAATTGCTCAATGCTTTTGCCAAATCAATTCATAAAAACATGATACCCAATATTGAAATAAAAAATAAAAATCTGTTTAAATATCCGCTGGATGAAAATGAACTGAAAAATTTTACCGCGATAGTCTTTGACCCGCCGCGTGCCGGAGCATCGGCGCAGGCGGCGAAAATGGCAGCGCTTTCGCCGGACAGTCGGCCGCAAAAAATCATAGCCGTTTCCTGTAACCCCGAAAGTTTCGTAAATGATGCCAATGTCCTGCTTGAGGGAGATTATTGCCTGAAAGAGATAACCATGGTTGACCAGTTTATCTGCTCGAACCATATGGAATTGGTTGCGCTGTTTTCCAAACAATGAGGATGTAAAACAAATATGCTGAAAAAACTTTTTGTCATCTCTTGTGCCGTATTAAGCATCTCCTGTGCCTCTAAGCCTGAAGAAAAGCCTAAAACCTGCCCGCTGGTTTTTACGGCGGAAAGTTCATATACCCAGATTGTCCAGCATATGGACGCCTATCAGGTTATATTGACCGGCTATCACGGAAACTGTGTGGATTATTCCATTACCAAAAGCAGTACGGCGGTTATTCAGCCGATATTCCTGATACGCCGTTTGGAAGCGGTCGGCCAGGTAAATGTGCCGTTTGACTATTACGTCAAAACCACATACGGCAGCCAGAAACACCATGTTATTGCAACGATTCCCGAATTTGAAAAAGAAGTGCGCTATCTGGCCCGTCCGGTTAATGTCGCCCTCCCGTATAAGCTGCGTTTTGAAACGCCGATATCCATAGGATTGGTTATTGAACCGGAAGAACAGATTTATAATAACCGTTATTTTGATGAAAAATTTGATTATTCTGAGGAGAAATAAAATATGGTTGAAAAAGATATGATAAGCAGGGATATGGCAAGTGCGATTCGCTTTTTGTCGGCGGATGCCATTGAAAAATCAAAATCCGGCCATCCCGGAATGCCCTTGGGAATGGCAGATGTTGCAATGGTGCTCTTCACCAGAATAATCAAATACAATCCCCGGGATGGTCGTTGGTTTGACCGTGACCGTTTTGTCCTCTCTGCCGGACATGGTTCCATGCTGCTTTATTCCCTTTTATACCTGCTGGGCAGTCCTGACATCAGCATGGATGATATCAAAAATTTCCGCCAGCTTGGTTCCAAGACGGCCGGACATCCGGAATACGGACACCTGGCCGGAATTGACATGACGACCGGACCTTTGGGGCAGGGGATTAGTTCTGCAGTTGGCATGGCTTTGGCAGAAAGACGGCTGAATGCCAAATTCGGAGATGATTTATGCAGCCATTATACTTACGTTATGTGCGGCGACGGCTGCCTGATGGAAGGAATTTCCGAGGAAGCGATAGCACTGGCCGGACACTTACGCCTAAATAAGCTGATTGTTCTCTGGGACAACAACAATATCACGATTGACGGTGAGGTTTCCGCGTCTAGCTCAACCGACCAGATAAAACGCTTTGAAGCCTGCGGCTGGGAAACGCAGGAAATTGACGGGCATAATCCGGTAGAGATTGAACAGGCGCTCCGTAAGGCGCAAAAGGCTGACCGCCCGACTTTGATTGCCTGCAAAACCAAAATAGGTTTCGGCGCGCCGTCTAAATGCGGTACATCAAAATGTCATGGTTCTCCGCTTGGCACTGAAGAAGTGGCGGCCATGCGCAAAAATCTGAACTGGAAAGCCGAAGCGTTCAAAATTCCGGAAAACATTCTTAATATGTGGCGTCAGGCCGGAAGGCGCAGTGAAGAAGAATATTATGATTGGAAAAACAGGGCAAAAGCTGCCGGTCAAGAATTTAACGACATAATCCAAAATAAGCTGCCCGAAGATTGGGATAGGGAACTTCTGGCTTTGAAAGAACAGTGCATTAAGGAGAAGACCAAAGTCGCCACGCGCAAGGCCTCGGAGATGTGCCTTAAAGAAATCGTGCCAAATGTCCCTGAAATTATAGGCGGTTCTGCCGATTTGGCGGCTTCTAATCTGACCTTTGTCAGCGGGATGAAAACCATCACCCGGGATGATTATGACGGCAACAATGTGATGTATGGCATTCGTGAACACGCTATGGCAGCCATAATGAACGGTATGGCGCTGCATGGCGGCGTTATTCCCTATGGCGGTACATTCTTTGTTTTTTCTGATTATATGCGTCCGTCAATGCGTCTGGCCGCTCTGATGGGGCTTCATGTCATCTATGTTCTGACCCACGATTCGATTGGCGTGGGAGAAGACGGCCCGACCCACCAGCCCGTGGAGCATTTGGCTTCATTCCGAGCTATGCCGAATATTCTGACCATTCGCCCCTGCGATGTGGCAGAAACGGCGGAGGCCTGGCAGATTGCCATGGAAACGCAGGACAAACCAACAATCTTAGTGCTGAGTCGTCAGAACCTGCCGATGTTGCGCGGAGAAAAGTACAAAGGAAATTGGACGGCCTTCGGAGGTTATATTCTTGCCCAAAATCTTGAAACGGAACGTCAGGCAACGATTCTCGCCACCGGTTCCGAGGTTTCTTTAGCGATGGAAGCACAGAAGATTCTGGCGGAAAAAGGAATAAATGCAGCGGTTGTTTCCATGCCGTGTTGGGAACTGTTTGACCAACAGAGTTATAATTACAGAATGGATATTTTGGGAACGGCGCCGCGCGTAGCTGTTGAAGCCGCCTCAGGATTCGGCTGGGAAAAATATGTCGGCGAAAACGGGCGGATTATCGCCATGAACGGATTTGGCGCTTCCGGTCCGGCTGACCGGCTGTATGAACATTTTGGCATAACGGTTGAAAATATCGTCAAAACAGTTGAAAACCTGGTGCAGAAATAAAGATGAAAAAATCAAGGCCTGATAAAAAAATCAGGCCTTGATTTTATTAATTAATAGTTCTGTGAGTATCGATTCGATTTGAACCGAGAATAAATGTCGGAACTTTGATGTCTTCGCTGACGCCGGCGCTTTCTTTGACAACTTTGCAGCTGCCGTAAAAAACGGCATTCGGCGTTGTGAGCGGTGCAATGCTCGTAAATTCAAAATACTCGCCGGGTTCCAATGTCGGAATTTCCCCTTTAAATCCTTGCGTATCGTCACAAAAATTATTGCCTTTGGCGTCGGTGATATTCCAATGTTTGCCGACAAGGCTGATTTTTTCCGATGAATTGTTTTCTATGCACAAATAATAACCGTAAACATATTTACCGGCATTGAAAACATCCTTTTCATTTTCATCGAGTTCTACGGTACAAGCTGAAATAACAATATCGTCAGTCGCTGCTGAAACAAAATTTTCCTCGTTAATCATCTCATTTACCTTTTATTAACATTTGCCATACTTAAGATTTAGAAAAGGTAACATTGATTCGCAACCGGGCATAAAACTTGTTAACAGTATTATCCCCATCTATTTGTAAATTAAAAAAAACTGTTGATTTTGTTCAAAAAAATGAGTCGAAATTTATTCTCGAGTCTATAAGAGCCCGGATTTTAACGGGCTCTTGGTCTATTGCAATGGCGGGATGTTCAGCTGGGCTATTTCGCCCGGGCTTATTTTGACATTGGAATAACGCATATTTCCGGTTTCAATGACAAATCTTTGCCGTCCGGTAAGCTGGGAGGCCAAATCATAAAAATCCCTTGCATTCAGGTCTTGCCGCTGCGGATTCATAATGTAAAGAACGCAACCCTGTGTCTTTTCGGCAATGCCGCACCGCGCGCGTCCTCTCGGAACTTCCGGATTCGCTACGACGCCTTGCAGGCCGTTGTTGACAATTTCCTGCGTTGAGAAAAATAGTTTAGCCAAGGTAAAGCCGACGACAAAGGCTGCAGCAACGGCAATCTGCAAAATCTTTTTTGAAAACATGCCGTCTTGAATCAAAAGGCGGGATTCTTCCGCATCGTCATCTAAATCGCTGTCACTGACAAAAGCCGGAGGTTCTTTGTTGACATTTTGTTTTGAGGAAAGCCGGTCCGGCAGATTCTTTACTTCCGGTTCGTTGTTTTGAACCGGCTCCGGATGTGCCGCCATGTCCGCAATTATGTTTTTAATGTCATCCATATCGTCAAAATTGATGTCTATATCATTTTGAATAGGTTTTGACGACGGCTTTTCTACAGAATTCTGTGGCTTTGCCTGTTGAGATGCAGGGCGCTGTACCGCCGGTTGTTGCGGCCGCGGCTGTTGCTGTTGTGGCCGTGAAGCGTTATCGGGTGTCGTGCGCGGCATTACCGGCGGCCGCTGAGGTTGCGGAACCTGGCGCGGCGCCTGCTGAACCGGCCGCTGTGAAATTTGCGGCTCGGCCGGATTCTTGGGCATAACCGGGGATAACGGGCGCTTAACCAGCTTTTTTACCGGTCGTTTGACCTTTTTAAGCAATGGCTTGCCATTCGGCCCGGCTGGCCGCTGCGGAATGTTATTTGAAATATTGTCAGCCATTTTTCTGTCCTCTATAACTGATTCTGAATATGCTGAGTTGTTTTAGCCGTACGGATAATTCTCGGAACAACAAACACTATTGTTTCTGATTTAGGCTGTTTGCTGCCGAAAATTTCATTCGGCAAACCGATTATCATAAAGTTTTCGCCCAACTTGCTGCGAACGTCAAATTGTGAAATTTCGCCGTTTGTCGTATCCAAAGAAAAATGGGAAAAAATCCAGTTGTTTTTTTCCAAAGAAGCTTTGGCGGTAATTGACAGGTCAGCTTCTATGGCTTGCTTGCTGCCACATTTACCGACGTCAAAACGCGAGAACCACAGGTTGGGTACAACAAAACGTCCTTCCGAAACCGGAACAATCGTTGCCTGGTTGCCGAGGAAACGCCGCAGGCTTCCGATATTCAAATCATTTGACGACGTTAATACGCGGCCGATAACGCCGGCCTGAGCCGTATTAACCGTGCTGAAATCAAACTCGTCCAAAATAGACTGCCAGTTAATATCCTGATTGATGTTCGTCGGATATATCCGGAAAACGCTGACGTCATAGGCGATTAACGTCGGATTATCTTTGAAATAATCAATCAAATCCACAATTTTGTTTTTTGTTTCATAATCCGACGTAAAGGTAATGGAATAATCCCCCCAGTCAGCGCTGATATCCGTAATGCCCGACCCTCTGATAACATCAAGCAGGCCAAGCATAATCGGCCGGGAATGCGGAACATATAATGTAAAATTCGCCCGGCGGGAAATCCGCATGACTTTTCTGTCGGCGTCATAGGAATAAAAAATCTCGGCCGCGTCTGTAATCATTTTGACAACTTCGGAAAATTCCCCGCGCAGATTTTCGCCTGAAATGCTGGCATATGGCGCATCCCGCGCAATCAAATGGATGCCTGCTTCTTTATCCAGCTTTAGCAAGGCTTTTTCCGCCGGCATGGACTTAAATGAAAAACCGTTCACTTCATAACGCGGCAATATGTCGTTGACGCCGTTGCGGACAAGGTTAAAAGCCGTCATGTTATACGGAACGGCAGCAATTAATTCCTGTTTGTTCCAGCTGACTCTGCAACGTAACGGCGTTTCCAAATCAAGTTCTCTGGCGCCTTTGGTTGTTTTGATGATGTCGGGGTCATGCTGCATGATAAAATCAATGTCTTCGCCGCCAAAATTTTCGGCTGCCGAAACGCCGACCTGATTCGGCAAGGAATCAATCGTACCGAAATCCGATCCGCCGCAGCTGCTGAGAACAAGCAGAAAACCTGCCGTCAAAAGAGGTGTTAAACGCATAAAAATCTTCATTACGCCTGTTTATCCTTATCTATAAATACCGGAGCGTCTTGAGATGCGCTCTGCCCGCCGTCAGCCAAAAGTTTATCCATAAGTTGGTCGATGTTCATGCCGGCGCCGACTGTCGGGTCATCGGCTTTTGTCGGAACGGCACCTAAAGCTTCTTTCATCTTTTGAATCTCTGAAGCGTCTTCTTTAATCATATCGGGAGAAGAATTGTTTTGCAGCTCCTGCTGATATTCTTTCAGGCTTTTGTGAAAAGCCGCCATGCCGCCTTTAATTTTTTGCTCGACATAAGGATAAAGCTCTCGGTGCTTCATGATATATTCGCCAACATCGCTGATTTCTTCAAGAACGTCTAAAATATAACCATAATACGGATATTCTTCCATGGCAATATTTCCCATACGGACGCAGCGTGCGGCAATACGGGAGATTGTGCGGTCATAGTAATCCTTCAAAAGAATAAAATTATTCAGATACCACAGAGATTCTTTGCTGACCGGCGGCAGATTATGATTAGTTTCCATAAAACGGCTCCTTTACATCTTATCTTAATGTAAAGGAGGCATAAGCGTTTGTAAATTCTTTTGTTTATGCTTTTACACAGTATTTGTGCCGGAGAAAAACGGAGTCCCGTGTATTTATGACGGCATGGCAAAGGGATCGTCGTCAGCAGCGGCGGATAATCCCGAAATTTTAAATTCAGGCATATCTTCTTTTTGAAGTTTGTTAATACCGCCGATTTCCGCAAACGGCGCCGCAGCATCCTGAGGAGCCGGTGATGCTTCTCTGGCCTTTTCAATGCTGAATTCTTCGTCATTGTTGTCTGCCGGCGTTTCCTGAGCCTGTAACGGCTCTGCCCGGACTGAATCCGCTGTTGAAATATCATTATTGTTTTCTGCTTCGCCGGCTGTCGTTTGTGCCGCTTCTTCCGTATTGGAAACAACCGCGGAAGGATGAAGTTCCTCTCCGGCCGCGATATCTTCCGCCGGAATATTTTCCTCATAAAAAGTTTCGGAAAAATCCTGAGATGCTTCGGAGGCAAAATCCTGAACGGTATCTTCAGCAGCATAAGTGTCAAAAGTGCTTTCTTCAGCATAGCCGCTGTCATCGGCCTGCTGGCTGTCATCTTCGACATATTCCCATTCCCACTCCTGTCCGTCTTCGGAACTGCCGTCGTCTTCGACGTATTCCCACGCCCATTCTTGACCGTCGGCAGAAGCCGTTTCATCGTAATACTCTGCTTCATCGGCACTTTCCGGCATATATGTATCAACCGGAATATCCTGTTCCTGAGGAGAATAAGAAGCGGTGTTATCGGCAGGCATAGGCTGAACCGTTTGCGAAGTCGATGTCGGCGTGAAGCCCCAGCCGAAATCATCATCCTGTTGGTCCTGAATATCATCCGGGATACTCATAATCGGGGATGTAAACAAAGGATTGGAGGCTTTGGACTGGAACGGTGTCGTGGCCGGCCCCTGAAATCCGCCGGGCATTGGCTGAGATACTGGTTGCACCTGAGAAAAAACAGGATTGGCTGCGGGCTGTTGCACTTGTTGTTGAGATACGGATGAAGAAGGTGTCGCCTGAGGCTGGGGTGTCTGTTCCGCACTCGGCTGGAGAACGCCGGAATCCTGTTGCGATGCTGTTGATTGGGGCGTTTCCTGCTGGGAAGCATTGTCTTCGCTTTTATTTTTATTTTTCTTCTTTTTTTTCTTTTTCTTTTTGACGGTTTCTTCTTGTTCGGCCGCCGCTTTCTTTTCATCCCCGTCAATATCGGCGAATAAATCATCGGCTGTCAAAACGCCGTCGTCTTCCGGTTCATTTTCTTCATCGGCCGGAGCTTCTTCTTTGACTTCTTCCAAATCTGCCGTCGCCGCCGCTTGCGGTTGTTCCGCCAAAGGCGCCGCCTCTGACTGCGGCTGTGGAGCCGGTATCGGCGCGTCCTGCCCCGGCAACAGAACCGGAGCCGGAACCCCGTTTTCCAAATCGGAGTCAAGGCTTTCGAGGTTAAGGTCGTCATTAATCGTCTTGCACCCGGACATCTGGATGCTCTTGGAAACGTCAAGCAGCGCTTTTTGCAATTCGGTCTGCATTTCCAGAATCTTCATGTTTTCCTGCTGGAAAGTTTGCAGAACGTCAATAATCATCTGCGTTGAATTCATATTGCTTTCTTTAAGAACTGTCGCTAAGACATTTTCCAGTTTGTCTGACTGGAAAGAAGACATCTCTTTCAGCATTTCGGTAGACGGCATAACAAAACCTTTGCCTTCGCCGTCAACAGAAGCCGCCGCAGCCATCGACATTTCGACAACTTTTGAATTTGAAGCGCTGAGCATTTCAGCGACTTTTTTCTGAGATTCGCCGATAATCTCCGCCAGTTCCCGATTCCCGGCGTGCTGGGCTTCGGCGTTCGTTTTAAGTGCCTGAGTAATAATTTGAACCAGATCTTCTTTTAAGGATTCGTCTGCAACGATTTTCAACGAGCCGGATAAAGCAGCGCTGCCTGATCCTATTTTTCGTTCAATTGACTGCTGGATTTTATTCAGCGCTTCGGCCGGAAGCTTTGACAGGTCAATCCCCTGAGCATCTTTAATTTCTTCAACGTCCCGTTTCAGGTTATTCATTTCCCGGCGCAGCTGAGAGGCGACATTGTCTATTTCCTGCATGTTTGCCGGAGCGGCCGCCTGCGGGCGGATTTGCGACTGCGCTTCCGCTAAGGCGCTGGCTAAAATCTTGGCTTTTGAAATTTCATCGCTGATTTCCGGAGTGTTTGCGACAACAGTGGCCTGTGTCTTTTCCATTCCGGCATTTTGCTCCAGATTGTTAACATATTCCTGAAGAACGGAACCACCCGGAAGAGAGGCAAACATCCCTTTGACCGAAGCCGGCTGTTTCAAAAGCAACTCATCAAATTCTTTGCGTTTTGCCGCGGTAAAAATATGCAGCTGCCTGAAAATATTTAAAAAACGCTGTGCCGCAATCACAGGGTCTTCTTCACCGCCGTGTTTGTTAAATATTTGCGTAAATTCCGCGCCTTTTTCTAAGTCACTTTCAGCCAACTTTTTACCTGTCTTTTTTACTGATTCCGTGTAACTTTACACCCACATTCACTTCAAGATAGTCTATATTATAATTAATGTCGTAAATTTCAGGTTAACAAAATGGCGCATAATAAAAAAAACTCCGTTTCTAACGGAGTTTTTTTTATTTAAGAATTTACAGATTAATGGCAACAATCTTATGAATTTTATTCAAATCGTCATTGCCGATTTCTATCCTTTCGTCAGGATTCCATCTTAAACCGTATAATTTCCCGTCTTCGTCTTCACGAATGCTGAGTATTTTAGCCTCATTGGGGGCGGAATAATAAACGGCAATGTCACCGACGCTGACAACATCGCTGGGGTCGGCAAACAAAATAGAGCGTGTCGGCAACAGGCTGCCCAGTCTTCTGGTGCACAAATTAATGGCGTAAACATCTTTTTTGCTGATGAGCTGCGGCGGGCAATCGACTTTTTTCAATTCGTTTTCCATATCAATGATAATGTCGCCGTCTTTTCCGGCAGTTCCGTAAACAGAAACTTTCGGACATTCCTGAGCGGAAACGGTAAAAGAGGAGATAGCGCCGCGCGGTGTGGAAAGAAGCTTATATTTAGCATCGTTTCTCTGAATGATTTCTTCAAGCATGCCTTTGTCGTCAAGGCTTTTGATTTCTTCTTTCAAGTCTTCCGGTGTCATATCCAAGGCTTTGGAGATATTTTTAAATTCCTTGTCGGAAACTTCTCTCTGTCCCATTTCAATACGGTGATAAACGGACAATGTCATGTCAGAACTTTCGGCAACTTCAATCAACGTCAGATTCTTTTCGTTGCGGATTTGTCTTAAACCGGCGCCAAGCGTCTTCAAACCGCTTTTTTCGTTGATTTTGTTTCTTCTTTCCTGTTCTCTGCGCCAGGATTGAACGACCTCGACCTGAGAATTCTGTTCGTTAACAAACAAATCCTGCAACGGGCAGTCCAAGAACTCGGCAACCCGGACCAGCTGTTCCTGATCAACTCTCCGATAGCCTTTTTCGATTTTTGAAATTGCGGAAAGGCTGACAGCCAGATGATCTGCCAACTCCTGCATTGAACGGCCGCGAAGTCTTCTGTACATTCTGATTTGGTTGGGGAAAATAATTTCTTCCATGATGTTTACCTCATTTTATTAAACATAATAGCCTTACTGGAACAGTAACTAAGCATTATAATAGTCAGCAAACATCATAAATCAAGAAAATTATAGTCTAAAAAAAGACAATTTGTGTACAAATCGGATTCTTTTTTTATTTAAATCCCTCTAACGGCGTTTGCGTCCCCGTGTTGGCAACCTGTTCTTGAAATTCGCCGAGTTCTTCCGCGGAGAACATAACCTGATCGGAAGGGATTCCGTTGGCAAATTGTCCCAGGCTGTTCATGCCGTTTCCGTACAAATTATGATAATAATTTGTGAAAGAATACGCATTTTCTACAGATTTCGGGTCAATTTCTCCATTTTTGTAATGATAACGCGACCGTCTGTTTATAATGCCGTCGGAAGAATATTTGGTAGCATTGTTGCGGAAAGCCGAGATTGTTTCCAGTTCAGTCAAAATACGCCCGTTTTCACCGAAGGTTATACTCATGTTCGTTGTTGTTCCGTCAATATTTTGCTGTGCCAGCGAGAATGTGCTGCGTCCTTGGGCATCCACCCCGGAAGTAAGCGTCCGGGAACGGAAACTGCGTGACATATCGGGAACCTGCAAGCCTGCGAAACGTTCTTTAATCATCTGTTCCATAACGGCGAGTTTAACTGTTTCGGCATCCTGTCCGGAGTTTTGCATAATATTGTTTAGGGCAATCTGATTGACGGAGCCGTCTTTGTTAATCAGATGTTTTCCGGCCGCAGCCATCATTTCGGTTTTCTGTTGCGTGATTTTTCCGCTTTTGTCTTTGACGACGGTCGATTTGATATAACCGTCGTTTGAAACGGTTGTCGATTCTCCGTTTTTCTTGGTCGTTGTTATATTGATGACTTTTTTACCGTTTTCGTTTGTTGAAGTCGTCTTGGTAACTGTCCGTCCGCGGATGTTTTTATAAGAATATCCGCTGCCGTCTTTGTTAACCGTAAACTTGCGGCCCCAGCGGTTTCGGTAAGACATTGTTCCGTCTCCGTTGTCAACGCCTTTTTCCGCGGCCTGTTCCATACGGTTGTGCATTTTTCTGTTTTGGTTGGCCATTTTAAAGTCATTGTATTTTTCGGAAACGGTTTCTTTAACCATACTGCCGCCTTTTTTGGCTGCGCTCAGGGCAACGCCGCCGGCCGCCGCGCCGGCGCCTCTGGCACCGCTGGCGGCAAGAGTACCAATCTGTGAACCGATTCCGCCGGTGCTGATACCGTTAGAGAACCTGCCGGCAAATTTATTGGCTTCACCGAGAACTGCCCAGCCCAAAAGCATGATAAAAACAAGTTTTAAGAGGTTGATTGTCCACCAGGCAATAGATTTGGCACCGGTGATGATAGCCTCATAAGCAGATCCGGAGTCGCCCGTTGAAACCAATGAACGGTCAAAGGCGTCAGCCGTCACGTCGTCCAGCGCTTTTATTAAAATCGCAATGACGATAGACAGGAACATAAAGCTGAACATGGCATTAAGGAATGTTCCCCAAACTTTGCCGACAAACATCTGCCGCGTTGTCTTAAAGGCATATCCGCCAATGGCTACCGGTAACAAAACAACGGCGACACAGATTTGCAGAAGAGCATCAACCAGCAGCCACGGATAGATTATCAAGAGAAGCAGAGCGCCAATCCATAACAAGAGGCCGGTAATCAGATAGCCAAAATGCGGGAAGATAACAATATGGTGCCAGGACTTGATATAAAAGGCAATACAAATAGAGGATGAACCGACAGCCATAATATCAAGAATTTTTCCCTGAATCGCGTCAATCAGGCAAAGGATGTTAACACCCATGCTTGGCGGCAGCCCGCCGCCGTCGGAAGCGGATAAAATGCCGCCGGTGCTGTCCGGATTGCAGGTAACGCCGCCGTCACCTGAAATCGCCAGCTTTCCGAGTTCCATGCCGGTATTGAAAATCGGCTCAAGAATCAGACTCATAAAATCATTGCTTCCGGCGCTGAGAATGATAATGACCACAATGACGACAAAGCCTTGGTTAAGCAGTATTTTTGCCAGATTGCGGGGATCTTTCGTTTCAAAGGAAGAAATATAGGACAGAATGGTCATCGCTATCCATAAAGCCGTTCCGACAATAACCAGATTGATGACGCCGCCGACCAGCGTGTCATAAGCCGCTTTAGCCATTGTACTGGCCGTGTTGAACAATATTCTGAAAATATCGCAGAAAATACAGCTTTTGAAGGAATTTCTGTAATTGCTGACGCTGCAATCCCTGCTGCCGCCGCCTTCCTGCGCAATTTGGTTGGCCGCTGACGTTGCTGAAGAATTGACCACGGAACCGCTGCCGCTGCCGTCATAATTAGGCGTTTTACCCATTTCATCTTCGGTACACAGACGCATTCCCGTCATGTCAATGGCTATTTTGTTAATTTTATCTTGGTCTTCTGGATTGTTCGGATCCAAATTTGCCTTTTCAATCGCATCGCGTAATTGCGCCGAGAGCAGTGTTCTTTCAATGTCTTCTTTTGCACGTCCCTGTACAGCCAGATAAGTTTGTTCACCTCCGCTTTCCAAATAGTTTTTATAAGAACCGGCGCGGATATTGTTGGCATCAATAATAAGATTTCTGTCTGATGTATCTAAGTTTTTGCCGTATTTTTCCTGCAGTTGCGATAACATTTTCTTAAACATTACCGGCCCGGCAACATCAGCGGCAACAAAAGTCATTTGTACCTCAGGAGAGAGGGAATCCCAATTAAGCCCTGCATTCTTAACCAGTCTCTTGGTATCGCCGACATAAGTGTCATAGTTGACGGTATATTGAAAGTCAAAAAATTCTCTGTCAGATCCTAAAGCTTCCCATGCGGCGCGGAAAGCGGCGTTTTGCTCCGGATATGCCTGATCATTGCAAGCGTATTTAATGGTTGTATTTAAGTCATTGCCTTGAGACAGTTTGGCGAACAACTCCGGTTTCTCTTTCTCAAGTCTGGTCATAAAGTTTCTGAAGTTACCGAAACTTCCGTCAGATACTTTGCCGCCGGCGGTAGAACCACAGGCCATTTGGTTAGCGCCGTAAGAACATCCGCCTTTATCTTTTCCTTCAGTTCCGGGAGCATTTCCGTAACAGCCGTTGTATTTTTTATACCAGTTGGTTTTTCCCGCATCACGTCCGGATTCGCCGGTCGCACTGAGCATCAGCATATCGTCTTCCGGGAACATCTCAACACAGTCGCCGGACGCCATGGCTTTATCAACTTTTTTCTGTTCTTCGCTTTTTTCTTCTTCCGGTTCTTCTTCGGTTTTTTCACAGGCTTGCGGATTCTTTGAACAATCCCGGCACTGCATGGTGTCGTAATCTATTTGGCCTTGATTGGCATAAAACGGATTAGTGCTTTTTTCTTCACATAAGGTTTGGATGCTGTTACACAAAGGATCCAAAACCGGAAGCGCATTTGTATTTTGGGCATTGCCGTCACGCATTTCAAAATGCAGGTGTGAACCGTAATAATTTTCAATAATTTTGCCGTTTTCGCAATTAGAACCGCCGGCCAGAGCAACGACCTGTCCCTTTTTGACCGGAGTGCCGTTGGAAACATTAATTTTAGATAAATGCATATAAACTGTTGTATATTCGTTCTTTGAATTCTCGGAATATGCAGCCTGAGAGGCTGAGAGAGATTTCTTATGAACAATTTTGACAACACGTCCGCCGCCGCTGTTACAGTCGTTGACATAGGCAATGCCGTCTGCCGCCGCAGTAACCGGTGTTCCGGTCGGAACTGCATAGTCAACGCCGTTATGGTTTCTTTTATTGCTCCATCCTGTGCCGCGATAACAAACATCTTCAGAAATTCGATCTATATTTCCGTTGACCGGTGCCGTGTTAACGCAGCTGTTTTTATTTTGATTTTTAACGCATTGACCGTTAATATCATTTCTTTTCTCATTTCCGGGAGGACATTCTGTCGTCCATTTGCCGTTGCTGCTGCTTGGCTGGCATTGATTATAGTTGCTGCCGCCTGAATTTTCAGGTGTTGAATAGTTCGGAGAATAAAGCTGCCCGGCGGCTTCCTGCGTCAGGCAAAAAGCGGCAATGACACACAAAAGTAATTTGGTGATTCGTAACTCATATATTTTTTGCACAATCTTACTCATCATTCTGCCTGCCTGCTGTTTTCCTGATTATCCTGAGGCTTGTCTTGTTTATCGGCGTCTTTGCCGAATTTCAGTTTTCTGCCAAATTTTTCCATGCTGCGGCCTGCTTTTTCAATCATTTCGCCGCTTTTCTTCATAACTTTTCCGGAAGCCTTAACGGCCTTTCCTGCGGCAACAGTCGCTTTACCGCCGGCCTGAACTGCCGCGCCGCCGGCATAAACCGCTGCGCCGGCAATCATCATCGGGACACCGATAATGGCGCCAAAGCCGGTTGCACTTAATCCTTTTCCTGCTGTCATAATGCCTTTGCCGCCATGAGCTATGCCCTGGCCGGCCTTGTCAACGCCTTTTCCTGCTTGTTCTACAGCCTTGCCGCTTTGCTTGATAGCTTTACCACTTTGTTTAACCGCGGTTCCGGCATTGGGGGATTGATTATTTTTGCCTTGTTCTTTGTCACTCTTGGTAAATTTATCTTTAACAAATTTTGCCGCCTTCCCGACAGTTGCTCCCGCAACCGCGCCAAGAACTTTTCCCGCGCCGCCGGTTGCCGCACCGACAGCGGCTTTTCCTGCGCCGACCGTAGCTTTTTTCGCGATATCCGTCATTCTGGTCATTTCGCTGTGCATCGGGGAAGCATTAGCCATAAGGCCGCCGCCGAAAAATTTGTTAACATAGTCATCAACGGTCGAGCGCACCAGTTTGATTGAATATAAATAAGCAAACAGAATAAGGATGAAATAAGGCCCGGTAATGTCAAAAGTCTCGGAAATCCACTTGGAGTCGCCTTTCTCAACCCGTTCAAACAACTCCGGAACATCTCGCAGCGTAACGCTGATCATCGCCATGGCATAAGACGTGGTAATTGCTAAAAAGGCAAAAATCGCCGCCGAACTCAACATGGTTTTGATACAGGTTTTTACTTTTCCCGCAGTCATGGAAAAAGGCCACAGCGCCATAAGCAGCGGAAAAATCATGATAGCGATGCCGATTTTGAATGAAATATCCAGCAGATAATAAGAAACGGCCAAAACCAGCATAAATCCGGCAAACCAGATTGCCGCGCCGCAAAGCCATATCCAGATATTGGGGATGATAATCTGAAAATCCATAATTGAGTGGTTTACCCAGGCGCCGGCATTGACGGAATGACAGGTGAGGGCATGGCCGATAACCAGATTGGTGGAAACGACCCTGTCCAGACTTTCGTTGAACCCCATGATTTTATTCAGCATATCGGCAGAGAGAAGCTCAACCCCGCTGTATGTGTAGTCCGGCGAGGGCGTCATGCTCAGCTGGCTTTGCGAGTTTGCCAGAATTGCCGTGCCAAAATCGGCGCCGGCGACCAAAATCGGGCTGACGACGTGAATCATAAAAACTTCGATTCCCGATTCGATAACTACATAGGCAAACATTATTTTAAATGCCTGAATCAGTAGAGTGTTAACAATGCTGGAAGGTTCAAGGCTGGCGACGGAAGAAATTGTCTTGAGCGCCCAGAACGCAACCCATAAAAGCGTGGCAACCAGCAAAATCTGCACAGCGGCGCGACGGCATAAATCGCTGACTTTCGTGCAGGCATTAATAAATTTCTCAAGCAGCGTTTTGACAACAATACAAGAATAACAGGAAGATTGATATTTCTTCTCCATTTCGGCAACTCGGCAGACGCTGTTATCACCATTATCCTCAACTTTAGGAATTTCTTTTCCCATGTAGGATTCATCAACAGTCACATTACCCGCGGCATCAGAAGAAATAGTTTGAGTATAACCGGTTCCAATTGTTGTGTGAGATGAGCCTTTGTTTCCGCTGCCATTTTCGGCTAAGTAATAATCTTTCTTTTCCTTTCCTGGAACGAAACACTCATAACCGGATAAATTATGAACGGTAGCTCCGCCCCCGCCGGGACCGACATGAACAGAAGAACCGGTTGGTATGTATTGATAACAGCTTTGACCGCTGCGACAGCCTCGAGGGTGTTTTTCACCACAGGCAATATATTTTCCGCTGGCAATACCTTCTTCAATATCTTTCTTATTTTCTTCCTCTGTTCGATCATAATTTCTTTTTGCAGCCTGAAATTCAGATAATAATCTGGAATATTCTTTATTTACAGATGGATGTTTTTGCAGGAAAGCGTCAAATTTCTTTTTAAATTCATCTTCGGAATCTCCTCCAATTCCCAAAATACCATTATCACGCTCAATGCTGTCTTCTTCATTTTCAAATATTTTTTTCAATTTATTGCAATAGTTGTTAACATTATTCAAAGCCTGCTTGGCGGCCTGTTTGCTTTTTTTCTGGGCATCAGTGTCATAATCAAAGATTTCAAATGTTGTATCTATACGATTATCTGTATAGCCGCAAGAAATACCGCCAAAAGCCGGCATATTAGCATACGACAATTGTGAGAGAAAAATTATGGGTAAAGCAAAACATAGGGAGAAAATGAAGTTTTTCATTCTCCTTTTGTTTTTAGCTATGTCCCAAATGCGTTTCATCATTATTTTCCGTCGCCTTTAAATTTTTTAGCCATTGCTTGCATGCCTGCTTTAGCCTTGCCCTTAGTCCAGCCGAGAGCTTTCCCGCCGCCTTTTTTGGCTGCATCAATAACAAAACCGCCGATTCCCAAGGTGAAGAATTTGAGAACCATAGCGCCGGCCTTGGCGCCTTTGTCTTTGAACGAACCGGAAGAATCGCCGCCGACCAGCGTATTGGTCAAATCTTGGGCAATCTTCATGGTCGATTGGATTAAAAACGCTAACAGCAACAGGCAAAGCACCGGAATACTGAATTCCTTAAAGTTCTGCCGGAAATCTTTTATACTGCCGGTACTCAACCCCAATTCGGGAGAAATCATAATTTCATGCATTGCCAGAAGGGCAACGGCAATCATGATTGCCACAAACATCATATATGCGGCGGAATTTATCATTGTTACAAAACCGAAAGTTGCCCAGGAACGGGTTTGTTTGAAAGCATAAGCCAAAATCAGCGCCGGCAAAATTGTCACGACGATAGTGAAACGGAAGAGGGTGTCGACCAGATAAAAAATAAATGCCAGCTTGATAAATGTAAACATGAGAAAAATAATACAGCCGATAATCAGAGCCATAAATCCCGTGTCATGAAGCGTCGTAAAAGCCAGAAAAAAGCCGATTCCCAAACGTTCGTTAATAGCGCAGGCGATACACTTCATCATATTAATCGGCGCGGCCGGAAATGATGTTAAGTTCTCATCAGGCACCAAGTTTTCCGGAACACAGGCAATCTGTTTCCCGTATTTTATCGTTTCGCCGAGGAACGTAAAAGATAAATTTTCCTGCCCTGTGGCTGCGCTGGCTGCATTGAGCATTTCTCCGGCAAATTCAAGAAACGTGTAATAGAGCGGAAAAATAATTGTGTTCAGCACAAAGGCCAACCCGGCTGTGGAACTGGCCAACAGACCGCAGACAAAACAGATAAAGAGCTGCTTGAACACTTCTTTCCACACTTCGGCAATATTTTCTTCCTGCAGAGAACTGACATGGCGCATCAGCCGGAAAGAAAACCATATGGCAAAAGCAACCATAATAAAAGCCAAAGCGCCGTCAGTCATTTGCTTATAAAGCCCGAGGGAAATAGACCCCATCTGCTGGTACATCAGATCCAGAATGCTGCTCTGCCAGCAGTCGCGTTGATCCTCAGCTAATTGTGCCGGTGATTCTGTCGCGCCGCTCATCGCCGTTTGTTGATTTGTTTTATCCTTTCCTTCAGTATCTGTACCGCTGCAGGCCGTCAAAAGGAAACATACTGAAATGACTAAAATCAGTATTTTAAGAATTCCGACTATGTTTCCCTTTTTCAACATCGGTTTTTCCTAATTATATCTTGGGTCAACGCTCAACAAAACATTTAGTTTGTCTTTGATTTCGCCGACTCTTGTCGTTGCCGCGTTTCTGGTTGCTTCTTCATTAAAGATTTTTCCGTTGCGGGCGGAAATAGCGCGGCGTTGGTTAACATAAGTGTTGACGGCATCATTATTAACGGTCTGCTGTAATTGTTGCTCATTTTGCTGTGCCTGCGCATAAGCTTTGTTGACAGCCTGAACTTTGGCCTCTGCTGCCTGAGCCATTTGTTCAAATCTGGCGGCCTGCGGCGTTCCCCGGGCGGCAGTTGCTTGTTGGCGGGCGGCAACCGCTTCTGCCTGGGCTTGGTTGGCAGCTTGTTCTGCTTTCAGCGTTTTTTCTTTTGCTTTTTGCAGTTCCTGAGAATGAGCTGCAAAATCATGAAGATTCCGCTCTGCTTCCCGCATGGCCGCCATAACCTCCGGCGCTTCGTTCGGATTTATCCGCGGACCGGCACTGCCCGGAGAAGCCTGCTGTCCGTTATTTCCGGTTTGCCGATTCTGTCCCTGTCCCTGTCCTTGACCCTGACCCTGGCCCTGTCCTTGATTCTGCCCCTGTCCTTGACCGTTATTCGATTGCTGTTGATTCTGCTGTTGCTGGTTCTGCCGATTATTGCCGAACTGCTGATTTTGCTGTTGGTTAGCACCGGGCTGCTGGTTTTGTTGTTGCTGAGCCTGAGGATTCGGTTTGGCTGCTTTGCCGCCGAATTTCCCTAATCCCAAAGCGCGGCCGATTCCACCGGTTACTTTGTCTTTTCCTTTGTTTAATGCCGCAGTAATGCCGGTACGCCGTCCGACAGCCCCCATAGCTTTGCCGGCAAGGCCGACCACGCCGCCGACTTCGCCTTTTTTCGTACCGACAGCCAGACCGGCCGCACCGCTGTAAGCCAGAGTACCGAGAGAAGAACCGATTTTGGCATCTCCGCCGCCGCCGGCAAAAGTTGAAGCCAAAGCCGCCGCTTGTGCAGTTAGCTTGAAACCAAACAAACAGCAGGCCAGCAAAACCAAAAATCCGGAAAAGCCAATATCCAGAAGAGCCTGTAAAACACGAATGTCAGTACTGTCAATAGCTTTTTGCAATGCGCTTCCGCCACCTTTTCCGCCGGTCAAAGACATCAGGATAAGCTGAATGTTCACGCTGACAACCAAGCCCATCATGGCATAAGTAAAGAAAGTGTTCAAAAACATGGTCCAGCCTTGTTTGGTGTAACCGCTGGTCATTTTGAACGGCCAGCAGGCAATCAAAAACGGCATGAGCGCGCCGAGGATGCCAACACGGACAGTAGCGTCAATCAGATAAAAAGCAAAGGCTAAAGCAATTAGGAGAGAAAAGCCCCAGATAATCAAACCTTGGAAAAACATGCTGAAATCCCAGATGGCATTTTCAATTTTGGTAACCACGAGATTGATAGAGGAAGCGCCAGCATTGCGCGCTACGCACATCAAGGTGGAACCGATACTTTGGGCTGTGGCGATTTCGGCCTGAACAGAACGGATAAAACAGTCGAGTTTGACGTACAGGTAAGGCGGCAGAACTCCATCGTTAATATTCATTTTTCCCGCCTGTGTGTTCAAATTAAGCTCGTTGGAGCACCATTCGACATAACCGCTGCCGTTTTCAAACAAAATGGCTGAACCAAATTCCATGCCGGCAGATAAAATCGGGCCGATAGCCAGGTTATAAATATATGATGCATTGCTTAACAGAATATAAGCAAACATAACCTTAAAAGCCTGAATAAAAATTTCATTGGTAAATTTTGGCGCATCCTGTTTGGTAAACGCACTGACATACTTCAAAACCAGAAAGGCGATATAAATGGCAAAACCCAATATCATAACATAAGAAATAGATGTTGCCAAAACGGCATACGAATTGGTTGCCATTGTCTGAGCTGCGTTGAAAATAGTCAAAAACATCGGGCAGAAAATGCAGCTTTGATTCTCGGCAAGCTTTGCCGGCAGGGGAATACATCCTTTGGTATTGCCCACAACTGTCTGATATTCGTCGTTTGAGCCGAGTCCGACAGCACCCATTCCTTTTGATAAATAAGACTGGTCTTTCTTGATAAAGTAAATCGTTTCGCCTTGCTCTGTTACATATTTATAGACTTTTTGGTCTGGAGATATGTCATCATAGGAATTCATCATAACCTGAGCGTTGCGCGTAGCATCACCGATTTCAATCATTTCTTTGGCAATTTTTACCAACTGCGTATTTTCTGGATATTTTTCATAAACTAAATCTAAAGCATTTCTTGCAGAGTCCCCTTTTTCCTCTGTAAAAAGGGGTTTTATAACAGTTGTCCAACCTGTTCCCAAACTACTTGTAAAACCATCCCATATTACTTTAAAACTTTTTCCTTTATCCTGCAATGCTTCAGAAAAATTTCCCTGAAAAAAATTTTTTAATGCAGAAACATCATTATCCCACACTTCCCCTATAGCATTCCAACCATTTCCCAATGCTTGCATGCCTAATGCATTTAGAAACTCCGCTTTTTTTGCCCAGTATTTCTTATCATTTTCCTCATATTCTTTTCGCCACTTTTCTCTTTCTTTCATTAATTCTGAGGCACTGGCTTCTTCTTGAGCAATAAATCCTTTGATTTCGTAAGGGTTGATGGGGCCTTTGTTGTTGGTTGTCTGAGCAGAGGAAAAGCTTGCAAGAAAACAGCCCGCGAGAATCAGAAGCGGGAATAAAATATAATGTATTTTGCTCTTTTTCATCATGGTTATTTTCCTGTCCAGGGATTCCCTAAAATCTTAAAAGCGATGGCAAAAAGGATAACAATAGTCCCGATAGCCGTCCACAAAACCGTTTTTCCGGAAAAAAGCTCCAAAATGCCCGATGCGTATATGGCAATTACGATAAAAATAATTGCAAAATTTATAAGGACCGATTTCATCAAGCTTTCTCCGCACAGTTTTTTACTCTTATATAATACCATAAAAAATCTCAAACTTATGTTACAGTTTTTTGATTTTTTATTATTTGAATTTGCCTCTTTTTATAAAATTTAAGCTCGCATTAACGATTCTCTTGTTTTTAAAGGGATTAAAGCCGTTGTTCTTGATAACAATGGATTCTTTTGCTTTGTTCCAAGCTGCATCTTCAGGCGTATTAAACCAGGCTTTAATACATTTCGGCAGAAAACCTAAGATTCCCCATTCTCCTTCGCCATGAGTTGAAATAATGCCGATGTCGATTTTGGGATAAATGTAAGACGTGTCGTTGGTTATGACCGGATTCGCTTCACGCAGCATCGGGCCGAAAATCCAGCGGAATAAACGATATTTGCCGAATTTGCGGGCAAAACCGCTGCCTTTGAGCGGCGGTGAAATTAAAACGGCCTTGTTTATTTTCAAATTCTTTTTCCAAGGTTCAGAAGCATCTTGTTCCAGAAGTTTTTTCAAAAGAAGCCCGCCCATTCCGTTGGTGATAAAAGAAATTTCCTGCACGTCTTCAAGATGATTAAGGAAAAAGTTTAGCTGTTTCACATGAGATTCCAAGCTTTTTCTTGTAGACGGATAATTAACGGCCGCAGCCAGATAACCTCTTTTCAGGGCTTCCCGCCATAATGGTTTGAAAATGTTTTTTGTTTCGCCGAGGCCATGCAGCATAACAATCATATGCCCCTTTTGCCGAGCCAGCTGATACATGCTGATATAAGTAACAAAGGCCTGACGGCATTCTCCGAAACTCCCCTCGTAACGCCGAATGTCCCAAGGGTCAAGCAAACGAAATTCCTGGGTTTTGTAATGTCTTTGGATTCGCCATTTCTGGTAAAAGAAAACATCCTCCCAAAATTGTCCGCCGCCGCATGTAAAAAAATTAAATTTCATGACTTATTTACTCTTTCCTGTAACGTTCATGTTGGGAATAGCCGTTAATGTAACGAGTGAAGAATCCGAAGAATCCATTTCAATCAAAATCTGAACGGCACGTTGTCCGCGGATGTAGGTCATGTGGCTGACTCTGGCGCGCACTGTTGCAACTTCAATCCAATTCAGTTTAGGCATTTCAGACATATAGAAGTCAAAAACCTCGCTGGGCGTGTATGGTGCTGTAAATACCAGGCTGCCAATCCAGTTTTCGCCGCTGCCGAGAGCTTTGGTGTCGCTTAAATCAATATACGCCTGATTCGGAAAAGGAATATCCGGAAAATTTGCAAATGCGGGCGGTATCGCTGAACCGTCAATTCCTGTTATGGGAGTCTTTTCAGAAGAACAGGCGGCAAGTCCGCATACCAAAAGCATTGTAATTAAACATTTTTTTAACATCATACATCCTTAATCTAAAATTTTGAAACTAAATATTTATGAAAGTATACTTTATTATAGTTAAAAAATTGAAAATATTTTCAGACGAACAAAGGTAAAAAAATCAAAATTTTTTTCATTATAATTCAGGTGTTTATAAAATAATTAAAAAAAAGTTCAAAATTTTTTATTTTTTGTGTTGACATTCCCTGATTACTGTTCTATAAACCAGCTCACCGGCCGATGAGATGGCAACATCAAAAAAAGCTGGTGGTTATAAAGATAAGATTGAATATGAAGAAGAGGGGATACGCAGACGGTGTACTG
>JAUNPO010000126.1 GCA_030536665.1 Pseudomonadota bacterium | reverse complement strand
CGTGAAAAAAGAAGTTAAGGAAACCAAAAAAGAAAAGAAAACCGCCAAAGCTTCCGCAGCTCCCGTAGTTGAAAAGGAAACGGAGGTTGTTGTGGATGACAAAACACTGGATAACGACGGCCGTGTCGGCACGATGTTAAAAGATACCCGTTTAAAAAAAGGCGAAGAGTTAGAAAATATTGCCAAAACATTGCGTATCCGCACCACGTTTTTGGAGGCTATCGAAAACAGCAGTTACGACGAACTTCCGCCGGCGCCATACGGGCAGGGATTTGTCCGGGCGTATGCTGATTATCTGGGGCTTAATCCGGTTCGCATTGCTCAGCTGTATCGTGAAGAAACCGACGCCAATAATCAGAAAAAAGACCTTTATGTTTTGGAACCGCAGTCGGAAGCGACCGTTCCGAACCGTAAGTATATTATGTTCAGCCTGTTGGCGATTGTTCTGGTCTATGTCTGCTGGGTTTATTATTCCCGCCCGGCAACGGATTTGACGGTTGCTTCCGCGCCTGTCGTTGACGGAACAACGCCGTCGGGAGATTTCCCGCTGCAGGTTGAAGAGTTTGAAGTTGCCGAACCCGCTGTGGCAGAAAAGACATCAAAGCAGGAAGCCGAAGAAATAAAAAAAGAAGTTGAAGAAGAAAAGAAGGCTGAAGAGGAAAAACTCAAAGAAGAGCTTCCCGTAATAGAAGTAACTTCTGCTGCCGAGAAAAATACGCCGCAGGTTGTTGTCAGCAATGAAAGCTTTGTTGAGGAAAAGTCTGAAGCGAAAAAAGAAGAACCTAAAATTGAAAATGTGAAACCTCAGACCGAAAAAGCAACGCCGGCGGAAATTAAGACCGATACCAAAGTTGTCATCAAAGTCAATAAAGAGGCGTGGATTGAGGCCAAAAGCCCGACCAAACTGTATCTGAGCAAGGTTGTTCAGGGCGGCTTTACCTATAATGTTCCGGAAGAAGAAGGGATGATTATTTCCATCGGCCGTTACGACGCCGCGGATGTTTACGTTAACGGCAAGCTGACTCCGGTCTTTACAGCCAATAAAAAAACTGGTATCAGTGTAGATGACTTGCTAAAAGCAGCTAACCATTAGTGTAATTTAAATCAGGGAAAATAGCAGGCGCAAACTTGCTATTTTCTTTTGTTTTTATAACGAGGAAAAAATGGAAAACATAAAAAGGCGCCAAAGCCGTAAAATTATGGTCGGAAAAGTTGCCGTCGGCGGAGATGCGCCGATAACGGTACAGTCAATGACCAATACGCCGACGTCAGACGTCCGGGCGACGGTTGCGCAGATTAAGCGTCAGGAAGCCGTTGGCTGTGACATTACCCGCTGCTCCTGTCCAAACCGTGAATCCGCGCTGGCGTTAAAGAAAATTACGCGCCAGGTTAGCATTCCGATTGTGGCAGATATCCATTTTGATTACCGTTTGGGAATTTTAGCGGCGGAAAACGGCGCGGCCTGCCTACGCATTAATCCGGGAAACATCGGCAGCGCCGAACGGGTAAAAGCAGTCGTTCAGGCCGCCAAAGATTACGGCTGTTCGATTCGCATCGGCGTCAACGGCGGCTCCCTTGATAAAAGGCTGCTGGAAAAATACGGCGAGCCCTGTGCCGACGCGATGGTCGAAAGCGCGTTGGAACAGGCAAAAATGCTTGAAGACAATGATTTTCGCGAATTTAAAATCAGCGTAAAATCGTCAAATACGATGATGACGATTGAGGCCTACCGCAAATTGGCCGCGGCCTGCGACTATCCTTTGCACCTTGGCGTTACCGAGGCCGGAGGCCTGCGCGCCGGGACGGTTAAGTCGGCATTGGGAATAGGCTCTTTGCTGATGCAGGGCATTGGCGATACGCTGCGCGTGTCCTTGACGGCGGATGTTGAGGAAGAAGTAAAAGCCGGTTATGAAATCTTAAAAGCGCTGGATTTGCGACATCGCGGCGTCAGGATAATCTCTTGCCCGACTTGCGCCCGCCGCGGCTATGACGTGCAGAAAACCGTGGAAACGCTGGAACAGCGTCTGGCTCATATCGGCAAACCGCTGACCCTGGCAGTTATGGGCTGTGTGGTTAACGGGCCGGGCGAAGCGGCTCACGCCGACTTCGGCGTTTGTGGAGGAAATGAAGATAATATGCTTTATATCGGCGGCAAGGCGGCCTATAAAGTGAAAAATGAAGATATTGTAGATGAATTGGTTCGGCTTGTAGAAGAAAAAGCCGGTTAAGAGTTAGGAAAAAAAATGAGTAAAGTACAAAGTGTTCGCGGCACCTATGATTTGTATGGGGAAGCTAAGCGAAAAGCCAAAAGAGTGATTGCCGCCGGCAGCGGCGTCGTTGAAAAGTATGGCTTTGAGGAAATCGAAACGCCGATTTTTGAGTTTACCGAGGTTTTTGCCCGCAATCTGGGGGATACGTCGGATATTGTCACCAAGGAAATGTATTGTTTTGAAGACCGCGGCGGCGAAAGCCTGACGCTTCGCCCGGAAGGGACGGCCGGCGTTGTCCGCGCGTTCATTTCCGAGGGAATGCAGCAGAATTTGCCGGTTAAGATGTATTATGCCGGGCCGATGTTCCGTTATGAACGTCCGCAAAAAGGGCGTCAGCGCCAGTTTACTCAGTTCGGCGTAGAACTTCTGGGCGTCGAAACCCCGCAGGCGGACGTTGAGGTTATCGCCATGGCTTACGAGTTTATCGAAAGCCTTGGTCTGGCCGGTACCGTAACTGTTGAGATAAATTCTCTCGGCGATAAGGAAAGCCGCGATGCCTACCGTGAAAAACTGGTGGCTTACCTGAAAGAAAATTATGAACGCCTGTCGGAAGATTCTAAAGCGCGTTTGGAAAAAAATCCTTTGCGAGTTCTCGATTCTAAAGAGGAATGTGACAAAGACGTTGTTGCCGGAGCGCCGCTTTATCAGGACAGCCTGAACGAAGCGTCCAAGAGCTTTTTCAACGCAGTGTTAAAAGGGCTGGATATGCTGGGTATCAAATACCGGGTGAATAACCGATTGGTGCGCGGTCTGGATTATTATTCGCACACGGTGTTTGAATTGGTTACGGATAAACTCGGCGCGCAGGGAACCGTTCTGGCCGGCGGTCGCTATGACGGCCTGGTCGAACAGATGGGCGGCGGCAAAGTTCCAGGAATAGGCTGGGCCTGCGGTGTTGAACGCCTGTCAATGCTTTTGGAAGAGGATGTTTCCCTGCCGCGTCCCGTTGCCGTTATTCCTGTCGGCGAAGACGCTGACGCCAAGGCGCTTGAGATTTCCTATATGCTGCGCAAAGCCGGATTCCGTGTTGAGCAGGCGTATAGCGGAAATCTGAAAAAACGTATGATTAAAGCCAACAAAGCCAATGCTTCCAAAGCCGTTATCATCGGTTCTGACGAGCTGGCCGCCGGCAATGTGACTGTTAAGGATTTGGACAGCGGCGAGCAGCAGACTGTTGCGCTGAATAAGTTAATTGAAGGATTAAAATAATGGATTTAGCTGAAAAACTATCCAATGTCGTCAACCGCTATGATGAAATCAATGCTCTGATTTCATCCCCGGACTGCTCTCCCGAAGACATGGTGCGGATGAATAAGGAGCTTGCCGAACTCACGCCGGTGGTTGAGGCAATTAAGAATTATACGCATGTTGAGCAGAATTTCAAAGACGCCAAAGCCATGATGGACGATTCCTCCTTGGATAAGGAAATGCGCGAAATGGCTGAAGCCGAATATTATGACCTGAAAGACAAGCTTCCGGCCATGGAACGTGAAATCAAAATTCTTCTTCTGCCGAAAAATGAAGAAGATGAAAAAAACGCGATTCTTGAAGTTCGTGCCGGTACCGGCGGCGATGAAGCGGCTTTGTTTGCGGCAGTTTTGTTTGAAATGTATCAGCGTTATTCGCAAAAACAGGGTTGGAAATTTGAAGTCCTTGACGCGGATGAAAACGGTCTGGGCGGTTATAAGGAAGCGTCGGCCAAAATCACCGGCAAAGACGTTTTCTCCAAGCTCAAATTTGAGTCCGGCGCCCATCGTGTCCAGCGTGTGCCGGTAACGGAATCTCAGGGAAGGGTGCATACTTCCGCCGCAACGGTTGCCGTTTTGCCGGAAATTGAAGAAGTTGATATGTATATCAATCCCGCGGATTTGAAGATTGACGTTTACCGCGCCTCCGGCGCCGGCGGACAGCACGTTAACCGTACGGAATCTGCCGTCCGTATCACCCATATTCCGACCGGTATTGTCGTCCAGTGCCAGGACGACCGCTCGCAGTTTAAAAATAAGGAAAAGGCGATGAACCACCTGCGCGCTAAATTGTACGATTCGCAAAAATCGGCGATTGACGCGGAATATTCCGAGCGCCGTAAGCTGCAGGTTGGTTCCGGTGACCGTAGCGAACGGATTCGTACTTATAATTACCCGCAGGGACGCGTCACCGACCACCGTATTAACCTGACCCTCTATAAACTGGATGAGGTTGTGTCGGGCGATGCGCTGGACGAGATTGTTGATGCGCTCGTTACGGAAGATCAGGCACAACGCCTCGCTGAATTGGATTAAAAAACAAAGCCCTCGTTTGAGGGCTTTGTTTTTACTTGCTTTCTTTAAGACTTCAGGGGAGAGGAGGTCTTATGCAGTCTAACTTGGCACAGATCAAATACACGGCTCCGTCTACTTTTACTTCAGTCTTTTGGCATCCTCCATTTATACAGCCACGGGAGTTATAATCAAAAAGACAACGAGCGGGATCGCTATAAAGCCCTTTAGATTCGCACGTAGGATAAGTGGGAGCTGGCGGACAGCATGAGTCGCATGCCGGACAGCTTGGACATTTCTTGCCGCAATACATTAAACTCGTATTCCACGGACATCTTACTCCACCACCGTTAGGACAGGAGGTTTCTGTATATCCTAGAGCGGCGCAATCCGCTGTAGCGACACATTGGGCTAGGGTTAAGTTTGGGATTAAGGACAGACTCATCCCTATGAGTAAAAATTTAAGATTAATATTCATGTTTATTCTCCTGTATTTTTTTGTTATTATAACAGG
>JAUNPO010000125.1 GCA_030536665.1 Pseudomonadota bacterium | reverse complement strand
AAAATATCAGATTAAATGCGACACGTCGCTTTATCCGCTTCCGGCCGGAAGCTGCAGCAGTTTGGGCGGCAGCGGCGGGAGTTGTACGGATGACGGCGGAACATATTATGAAGCGTGCAAATGTCCCCTGAATTATGAATGGAGTGCCGCAGCCAGGAAATGCGTCTGTCTGGCAGATTTCAAATACACTTGCGCCGGGACGGGGTATGCCGGAGGCAGCGGAGAAAGCTGCGATAACAAATACCAGCAATGCAGCTGCGCCGACGGATATTATTGGGATGCGGCAGCGGGAGAATGCTTGAAATCCTGCGCCAACGAATGTACCTTGTCTTCCTGCGCTTCCCCTTATACCTGCCGCTATGAGGACTGTTCGGGAAAATACTGCAAAACCGGCTGTGTATCCGGTTATGACTGGAATGAAGCCGCGCAGACCTGTACGTCGCAATGTGCCGCAAGTTATAAATATGACGAAAGCAACTGCCCGAGCGCAAGCTATTATCACTGCGATACTTCTACCTGCGGTGGGAAGTATAAAGATTGTAAGCCGGTGCTGTACTCAGACGATGCGGAAATTTTTACGGTTGACGGTTTTACTTTTGCCAAAACAGCCGACTTATGTCCGCGGAAAGAGTTTGCTCAGAACGGCTGGAATAATCTTTCAAAAACATACGGAACGATTGTCAACGGTGATTATAAGTATAATCATCTGTATGAATGTAAAGATCAAAATGTGGATGATGCCTGTTACAATTTGTTTGAACAGGTCAGAGATGCCGCGGCAAACAGCACAGTTAACGTCACTCAGGATATGTTCTGCGGAAATTTGACGCTGTTGAAGGGAGTAGGGAAAAATAATGTTACAATTAACGGCAACGGGCATACGCTGACTTTTGAAAAGTTAGATGGACGTGATTTTTATTCAGCGGTAAATGTCAATAACTTGAATATTATAAGTAAAGACAGGCTTACTTCGGAAAATAAGGTGTTTTTTGATGCTTGCAGCGGGGATGCTTTTCATGTTGTGTTTTCTTCAGAAGCTGATATTCAAGATGTAACCGTAACGGCTTACTATCTTGGGCGGGTTAAAGCGAGCGGAACCGTGACATATATTAAATCATCAGGATATTCCGGCGGACGTGTTAATCGCTATGAAATAACAGCGCAACCGGCATCTGCGGTTAATGTTAAAAATGCGGATTATGGAAAGGTAACCCTTATGGACAATGCTGTTTTGAGTATAAAGTCGGGAAGGGATATTCCGGTTCATATTAATGGTGAAAATACCGCAGTCAATTTGTGTGATTACAATGGAGATAAGCTGAACATGAGCTGGGAGGGATATGTTTGCAAAAATGTAACCGTAAACAGCAATAAGGAGATTGACGTTACTTGGGCGTTAAGCAGTAATAATGAAAAATGCCTTTCCTATGTTACGGTCAATGTTGACAGCAGCCTCTGCGGCAAGATGAATTTTTAGGGAAAGGGAAAAATGAAAAAGGCTTTGAACTGATGTCAAAGCCTTTTGTTTATTTCACGGCTTGTTGGGTTTTGGAAACAAGCTGCGGGAGGTAAGGGTGGGGGAGTTTGCCGCTTTGTTCCAGTTCGCGCAGGATTTGCAGGCGGGAGGCAACGGTTTCCGACTCTGCCGGCGTATAGGCGGGAAGGCCGAGGATTTTCAGCGCTTTGCGATAAGAATAAGGCTGGTCGGCGGAATCGTTTTCCCGGCAGCGGTCAAGCTGTTTTTGCAGGTAACGGCAGATAAAAGCGGCGCCTTTGCGCTGCGGTTTGAGCAGAAAATTTTTGACACGGACGAGAAACAGAGCATAGAAAATCAGCGCGCCGTTAATCAGACCAAGCGTGAAGGTGACCAACGGGTGGGGAAACATCAGCATGCCGTAGCCGATGTAAAAAATGCTGCCCCAGATGATGTTGAACAGGCCGCGCGAGGGAATGTAAAAGGCGCTGTCGTCCGGGTTTTTGCTTCTGAACAGGCTGCTGACGAAAACGGTCAGGCCGAAAATCAGGGCAATGAAAAACATTAAAAGGCTGAGTTCTTTCATGCGGATTTGCTCTCCTCGTCGGGGCAGATAAATTCGGCGATGCCGCGGACTTCGCGTTTGGCGGCGAGGTGCGACATAGTCATGCGCATTTTGAGTTTTTCGTTCTGCATATCAAGAACGGTCAGGCCTTCCAAAAACAGTTCCTTGTAAATCAGGCGGTCTTTTAAGCCCGGCGTAAATCTGAAACCGTAAAGTTTGCCTAGGCGTTCAAGATATTCAAAAACCGCGTTTTTGTTTTTGGAATTATAGGGTGAGGTTTTGTTGCCGACGACAATCCAGTTGAGGTAGGGGCGGCCTTCGGCAGCCATTTGTTTTTTGACGTCCCAGATGAAAGAGGCATAATGCCCGGGGCGGCCGATGGTGGCGCTTTCAAAATCAATGTCGGCCATGACGTTCAGGTCTATGAGGCTGTCGGTCATCGGCGTTATCAGCGTGTCGGCATAGCGGTGCGCTATGTCAAAAAGATAGTTTTTGGTACCCGGCGTGTCAATAATAATCGCGTCGTATTCATGGATGAGTTCTTTGATACGGTGGTCGATGTTGTCGCGGTTGGCGGCAATCAACTCGGGGTCGCTCTGCGGGGCATAGGTAAACAGCTCGGGAACCGGCAGTTTTATTTTGCGATGAAGGCAGAATTTTTTGCGGTTGGCAATGTATTTGCTCAAGGTTCCCTGACGGCCGTCCATGTCGATGACGGCGACGCTGAAGCCTTCCTGCAACAAACTGATGGCGAGGTGCATGGAGATTGTGGATTTGCCCGTGCCGCCCTTTTCATTGCTGACGACAATAATATGGGCTTTTTTTGCTAAAGTTTTTTCGTTCATTTCGTTATTTGGCAGCCAAAATTAAAGAGTCTTCGTTTGCGGCGGAGGAATCGCCGTTAACTACTATACAGGAGATTTTTGACTTTTTCAAATGCTTACATGCCGCCTGGGCATCACTTTTTTCAAAACCGGTGATTTTGGAGCGGTAAACGATGGCCGACGCCGCTTCAAAGGGTTCGACGGCGATGCTGATTTCTGCGAATTTTTGCAGGTTTTTCTGTTGGATTTTGAGAGCGTAGTTTCTGGCTTTGGAGTAGTTGGAGAATGCGCCAACCTGAATGGCCCAGCTTTCTTTGGCGTTTACGACAATCGGCGCGTCCGGATCGGCGCTGCCCTGTTCCGTCCCGGCATTTTCGTTGTCGTCGTCGGCCGGCGAGTTGGTGTCGACTTCGGCGCTGGCGACTTCGATTTCTCCGGCGGTCAATTGTGCCGTCGGATCAAGCGAGGCGAACATGTTTTCTTCTTTGTTTTTGCTGTTCATGGCCAGAACGGTGAGGCCTTTATCCATCATTTTGCTGACTTTTTTGTCGCGCTCTTTCAGGGTGCGGTGTCCCATGGTGACGGCGATGACGCGCTGGCCGTTTCTTTCGGCGGAGGTGATGATGTTAAAGCCGGCGGCGTTGGTATAGCCGGTTTTCATGCCGTCCGCGCCTTCAAAGGTTTTGAGGATATGGTTATGGGTATAATAAGTTCTTCCGTCGTATGAGAATTTTTTCAGGGAAAACCATTTGTAATACTGCGGAAAGTGGTGGTACATTGCCGCGGCAAGGATGGCCATGTCGCGCGCTGTGGTTTTTTGCTGGCGGTTGGGCAGGCCGGAAGCGTTTTTGAACGTGGTGTTTTTCATACCGAGGGCGCGGGCGACCTGAGTCATGGTTTTGGCAAAATCGGCTTCAGTATAGCCGAGGCTTTCGGCAAGAACGGAGGCGCAGTCGTTGGCTGATTTGACAATCAGGGCGTCGATGCAGGTTTTGACACTGATTTTGCTGCCGGGTTTTAAGCCCAAACGCGACGGCGAACGGTTGGCCGCATAACGGGAAACGGGCAGTTTGTCCTCAAGCTTTATCAGGCCTTTTTCCAAGGCGTCAAAAGTAATGTACAGGGTCATGACCTTTGTCAGAGAAGCCGGGTAGCGCAGTTTGTCCGCCGCGCTGGAGGAAATGATGTCGCCGGTGTTGGCGTCAATGGTGATAGAGGAAACGGAAGCGCGGGCAGACGTCGGCGCGGCGCAAAACAAAGCGGCGGCGAATATGTATCCGGCGGCGGCCGAACTTAGACGTTTCAGTGAGATTTTCATTAAGCCGAGTCTTCCTGTTTGCTGAGATTAACCTATTAGCGTATGATTAGGCCAAAATAGGAAATAAATTGTTAATTTTGGTCTTAAAATAAATATATTTTTTGAAAAAATTTGACTTGACTTTACGCGTGATTGTCTGTAAAAGAATTTTGTTGCCGTTAATGGCGAACGTAGCTCAGTTGGTAGAGCCCCGGTTTGTGGTACCGGTTGTCGTGGGTTCGAGCCCCATCGTTCGCCCCAGATAAAAATAAAGCACCTGTAAAGGGTGCTTTATTTTTATCTGGGAGGTCGGGGTTCGAACCCGGAAGGGCTCGCTAAGCAAAAACGCCAAAGTATTGGCGTTTTTGTCTGCAAGAGCAACGTAACATCTTGGTGAAGGAGGGCGCGACAGCAACCGAAGTGAACCTAGATGCCGTTGTACGAGCTGTCGAAGACAGCGCAGCCCCATCGTTCGCCCCAGATTGTTTTAATGGCTCGCAAACGCGAGCCTTTTGATTATGTGTTTTCATCTTTGGGAATGAGGTTTATTTCCATATCAAAATTTAAGTAGTCGCAATAAGCTTTGAGGTTTATCAGTTTGAAATTTTTCAAAGCTTTGCCTTCTTCCATACGTATGACAGTTAGTATGGCGTATGGGGTTTTATCAGGGATTTCATCATAACTGATATTGCGTTGCAAGCGGCAGTCATGGAGTTTTCTTCCCAAGTCACGGTAAAATTTGTCTTTGTTCATTTTTCTAAAGCTCCTTGTTTGAATGAAACAAAACCGCCAATGTTAAACAAAGGCGGTGGAGCTCAAAAACTGCTAAAGTATCAGTCGCGGGTATTCAATGTATTAACCGCACTCCACCCGAGAGTGGACTTTTTTACTTTAGGGTGTTTTTGAGACACCGCAGACAGAACGCCTGTCTGCATTTGCTAATGTAATGGAGCTGCGGGGAAATGTAA
>JAUNPO010000124.1 GCA_030536665.1 Pseudomonadota bacterium | reverse complement strand
ATTATCCGCCCCGGACAAGGCCGCTCCCGGCACAGGCACGTAATGGGAAGGACCGACCAAAATGACATTTTTTATTTTTGCAGCAAAAGGACGAAGGCTGAGATAAGCTTTGGCCGCGACCTGCGCCGAATATTGATAGCCGGCATGGGGAACAATCAACAGTTTTGGGCTGACGTCCGGAAGCTTATCCTCATTCGCTGTCAGGTATGTATCCAAATCATGGGAAAGAATCTTTTCATCCTGCGGATAAAACAGACCGGCAACGACAGGCTCGCGGTTGCGTTCTTCATAATCTTCCGGCAAAGCGTAATCCGTTATGTAACTGTTGTTAGAGGCCATATGCTCACTCAAGCTGCAATAGTTCAAAACAACAATAAAAACGATCAATACGGCCAGAAAAATCCAGCGTATTATCCGGCTGCAGTTCACCGTATTTTTGAAGTCCATTTTCCGTCCCTTCCGCCTGTAAACATATCTGAATATTATAGGGAACGAGTATTTAATTTTTCGCTAATTTTAACGCGGCATAAAAATCCGAAAACGAATCAAACCAGACAATGTCTTCTTTGTCTTCGCCGCGCGCCGTATCCCCCCAGATAGACTTATTAATGCGTATCGGCAAAGCCCCGATTGCCAGAGCCATGGCACTGTCTTGCGGACTGTCGCCGACAACCCAGACGTTTTTTCTGTTTATATCTTCGGGCTTCATAAAATTTTGCAACGCATAAAGCGCATGCCGGCCACTCGGTTTATCTGCGGACGCTTCATGCCCGCAGACAATGTTACAAAACATCTTTTTATCAAATAAAAGGGGCAGTTCATATTCCAACAGAATCCGCTCTTTATTGGTGACAATCATTATTTTTACATGATGTTCCGTCAGGAAGTTCAAAACTTCTCTCACTTTTTCAAAAGTCGTGATTTTTTCCGTTACGATTGCCTTATATACTTCCCGATATTTTTCATAGGCCGCCGCCGCATCTTTTCCAAAAATGCGCGGAAAATTGTCTTTAAAAGATAAATTGCGGTCACGCTTTTCCATGCTGACTTTCCAGCAGGGAAGATTGTAATCCGCAAGTATTTTATCAACGGCACATACCAAAGATGACCGGCTTTCCGCCAAAGTATTGTCCCAATCAAACAAAACGTATTTTAACTCAGAAATATCCAACTGCATTTTTAATCCTTTCAGCCAGATAATAAATCGTTTCATTAAAATTGCAAGGACAGAACAATATTCCGTTTATTCTTTATTGATGTAGCGTGATGAAACTGACAAAAGCAGTTTTAAAAATTTGTCCGCCAAATCTTTATTGGAAATGGAATTATACGCATTCATCAGAAGCATTGACTTCTCTTCAAAAAACGGATTTTTCATTTCTGTTTCAGCCGTTGACAACAGCGGACGGCCGCTTTGGCTGCGAGATGCATTTACTGATGCCTCGTTCTCCATATCCATAAAGAAATATGTAATCGGAACATTCAATATCCGGCTAAAATCCCACAAACGGCTGGCGCTGATACGATTTTTGCCGCATTCATATTTTTGAATCTGCTGAAAAGTCAAGCCGGCAAGCTGCCCTAATTTATCCTGGCTGTAAGCTAAGTTTTGCCGCCGCAAACGAATTCTTCTGCCAATCTGGACATCAAGAGGATTGGGCTTTCCATCACTGGTCCGGCTGCGACGTTTGGTCCGAATTTTAGTTTCCATTACTCAAATTCCTTAAATTATTAGGATAAAATATCAGAACTTTAAGGCGGTGGCCGGGCTATCCCAAGAAAGTCATCTAAAGCTATGACCGCTGTTTTGCCTATAGCAAAACAACTTGCACCGGCCACCATACAAAGTAAGTGGATACCGTACAAACAAACGCACAACAAAGTGCGTTAACATCTCTGTCATGACAGTATAAAAAAATTACACTGCCGCTTTATCAGATATATGGGGAATTCTTGGGTTTCCCTGAACCGCTTTCAGGTTCATTTATTTTAATGATAATACCTGATGTTAAATTTTTCTTTAACAAGAAAATTATCAGGGGCAAATTTAAGTTTCGCGCCGTTTGCCGACACGAAAGCGCCAGCCAGTTTGCCACACACCAGCAGCATGAGGTATTTTATATCACTAATATCAGAATTGCAACAACAAAAATTCGGTCTGTTTTAGTTGTGAATAAACCTTATTACAGCCACAAGGCTACATTACAAATTTTTGCCGATTTTAGTCTTACCGCCCATATAAGGCTGAAGCTTTGCCGGGATATTGACACTACCGTCTTCATTTTGATGACATTCAATAAACGGCACCAAAGCGCGCGGCGTTGCAATACCGGTATTATTAAGCGTATGAACATATTTAACGCGATTATCGGCATTGTCGCGATAACGCAGATTTGTCCGGCGTGCCTGCCATTCGGTAATGTTGGAGCAGGAATGCGTTTCCCGGTAACAGTTCTGTGACGGCACCCAGGCTTCCAAGTCATACTGGCGATACTTCGGCGCGCCCATATCGCCGGTGCAAATGTCCAGAACCTGATAAGGCAGTTCCAAATCCTGCAAAACTTCCTCAGAAATGGAGAGAAGCGTTTTATGCCATTTATCACTTTCCTTAACGTCATTTTTGCAAATGATAAACTGTTCCGTTTTCATAAACTGATGCACGCGAACCAGACCGCGGGTATCTTTTCCGGCGGCACCGGCTTCACGACGGAAACACGGAGAAAAACCGGCATAAAGAATCGGCAGTTCGGCTTCATTCAAAATTTCATCCGCACGCAGGGAATTCAATATCAACTCTGCCGTTCCGGAAAGATAAACATCATCTGCCGGCATGTAATAAATTTCATCACGGGAAAACGGCAAATACCCCTGGCCGTACAACGGTTTTTCCTTAGAAATTGACGGAACGGTAATGACCGTAAAGCCATGTTCACGCAGCTTGTCAAGAACCAACATATGCATCGCCAGTTCCAGTTTTGCCAAATCATTTTTAATTGCATAGGTACGGGAACCGCTGACTTTTGCAATACGTTCCATTTCTGACCAGTCGTTTAATTCCATTAATTCCACATGGTCACGCGGCTTGAAATCAAAATGAGGAATTTCTCCGACTTTACGAATAACGACATTGCCGCTTTCATCCGGGCCGACCGGACATTCCGGACTGGGCATATTGGGCATACGCAGCATGATATCATTAAATTTAGCCTGTTCCGCCTCCAATTCTTCCAGCTCTTTTTTCAACTCCTCACCCAAAGCTTTACTTTTGGCAATAATTGCCGGGCGTTCTTCCGCCGAAGCCGATTTGATAGAATTGCTGAGCTTGTTTTTTTCTTCAGCCAGCGCCTGAGAAGATGTTTTTAACTTATTGATTGAACCATGCAGGGAGATCAATTCATCCAAGTTTATAATTTTTGCATAACCTTTTTTATTAAGGCCGTCCTGAACCTGATCTTTATTCTCGATGATAAATTTAATATCCAACATGGTTTTATTGTCCTATATTATTAATTTTTGATTGATTTTAATCGGCGTTAAGAGTATCAATTTTATAAATAAATTCAATATAAAAATTAGGAAAGATAACAAAATGTTTGAAGGGAAAACAATTTTAACCGGCGTCAAGCCTACGGGAACGCCGCATTTGGGAAATTATTTAGGCGCCATAAAACCGGCAATCAAACTCGGAAACGATGCGGTCAACAGCGGCGGAAAGCACTATATGTTCATTGCCGACTATCATGCCATTAACGCGGAAAAAAATCCGGCGATCTTAAATCAGAAAATGAAAGAAATCGCCTGCATCTATCTGGCCGGAGGACTTGACCCGAAAAAATCCATTTTTTATCGCCAATCCGATGTTCCCGAGATTCCCGAAATCACAACCATTTTATACGCCTATACGCCCAAAGGCTTTATGAACAAAGCCCATGCCTACAAAGCACAAGTCGATAAAAACCGCGAAGCAGGCAAACCGGATGACGACGGCATAAACATGGGACTGTATACTTATCCGACATTAATGGCCGCGGATATTTTGACTTATGACACGGATATTGTTCCGGTCGGAAAAGACCAGGTTCAACATGTGGAAATTGCCAGAGATATTGCCGGCGCAATCAATGCCCATTACAACAAACCGCTGTTACATTTGCCGGAATATTATATTGACGAGCATGTTGCCGTTGTTCCCGGCGTTGACGGGCGCAAAATGAGCAAATCTTACGGCAATGTCATCCCTTTGTTTGAAGACGACAAAGCCATCAAAAAAGCAATTTTTTCCATAAAAACAGATTCCCGCCCCATGGAAGAACCTAAAAATCCTGACGAAATTTTGGTTTATGAAATTTATAAATCAATCGCGACTCCCGAACAATTGCAGGAAATGGGAGACGGTTTGCGGCAGGGCAAGCTCGGTTACGGACATATTAAAAATATGCTGCTTGAAGCTGTTATCAACGAAATCAAAGACGCCAGAGAAAAATATAATTATTACATGGCACATTTTGATGAAGTTGACGCTTTATTGTCGGAAGGGGCGGCCAAAGCGCGTCCTGTTGCCCAGGCAACCTTAAAGCGTTTGAAAGACGCTGTTTTCGGAAGATAACCCAACTTTTCGCATGACGGCTAAATTCGCAGCGTCTTCTTCAGTTATAAAAATACAACCCTGAAAAATTTTTCAGGGTTGTATTTTTATAATGCGCCATTATTCGGCAGAAACAGGACCGGTTTCTTCAAAAACCAGTTCTTTTCCGTCCGCAGTCTTTAAAATAAGCTCCTTGCCGCTCAGTTTGTAAGCATTAATTTCCGGCAATGCTCCCAAATAGTCTCTTTCAGCGTTCATCATTGCTTCCGGTCCGGCCATCATGGTTGTTCCGACCGCACTGAAAATAATTTCATTGCCTTCCGATTTATAAGTTCCGAAATAGTTATTTACAGCTTTACCAAAGAAACGATCACCATCAGCTTCAAAACCGATTGTGATTTCCATATTTTCCGGCGCGGAAACCATTTTATACATTTTTCCCTTAAAAGTATCCGACGAATTAAAGCAGCCGGAAACCATAAACAACGCAGCAAACAAGGACAGAAGTTTTTTCATGAATATATCTCCTTAAATAAATTTTACTTTGTAAAAAATAATGTTCCTGTCGTTGAGCAAACCAACGATTCAAGC
>JAUNPO010000123.1 GCA_030536665.1 Pseudomonadota bacterium | reverse complement strand
GTCAAAGTTTTTATCTCCTTTCATCAACAAAAAATCCCGCCGGAACGATACGCGTTCCAAACGGGATAAATTTTGCTCCGCAAAGCGTTATTTTTTTGACGGTTTATCAGCAAACTTCACGCGGCAGGGATTAAAATGCCTGAACTCACCGAAAAAACTGACCAAACATCCGACCAGAGCGCAAAGACACAAAACTCCTGCCAAAAAGACATCCTGTATCTCTAAGAACAGCCAATAAAGACACATAAACGCCCAATTCATTGCCGCATTGTCAAAATGCTGCAAATCAACCCGAGTATCTGCGCCAAATTTTTTCTGAACCTTAAAATAAGTTATTGTCTTGCTCAAAGCAACCAGCAAAGCGCAAATAATTATCACATAGCGAGGAAAATCAGGCATCAAATCAAAAAGCACCACCATCATTCCGAACACCGATGTACCCGCTAAAACAGCCTCAGACACCAAGAACAAAATTTTTTTATTTTTTCTTTTCATAATAATAATTTATTTAATTAGACATAATATTTACATTTACAATTTAATAATACCACATTTCCCTGCCCTGCACAAGAAAAAAATTTCATTTTTTGTCAAAGTTTTTATTTCCTCTCATCAACATAAAAACATCAAAAATAACAAATATTCATCCCGTTTATCTCAAATCACCCATATTTAAAATGAGAATACCCCGGAATTTCTTCCGGGGTATTTTAGCAAAGGAAAGTCCATAATTAAAATTTATACTTCGCACTGATCATGCCGGTATGGTCGGTATAATCTTCGCGGAAACGTCCCTCATAGCCGACGGCCGCTTCAACATTGTCGTTAACGTCAACCGTCAGGCCCAAACCGGCCTCAATGCCGAAGCGGTCAAGCCGTTCACCCTCAACAAAGTAACTGGAACCGTTCAACAGGCCGACAACGGCGTTTTCCTTATCGGAAACCAAGTCATAGGTCATGGCAACCCGGGCTTCCGGACGCCACCGCATTCCCTGATCGGTCGCAAAGTCTTTGCCGACCTTAACTCCGGCAACGGCCGTCAATACGTTCATCGTATCGGAAGAAACCCGCTGGCCGACAGAATCGGTATAACCGTCGCGGTGAATACGGTTATAGCGCAGACCGGCAACCGGCGTAACATCAATATTGTTCAGTTCGGTATCATAACCGGTCATAGCCTGCAAGCCGATGTTGTCAACATCGTACTTGGCTTTATAGCGGCTTCCGGCAACGTTTTTCCGTTCATCATAATCCGAGAAGCTGTAAGAAGCCCCGCCGTTAACAAACCAGTTGTTCGGCTTGTACTCGCCGTAAGCAAAAACCGTATGTGTGTCAACGTCAATATCGCGCATAAAGGCGTCAATGTCGCCGCTGGTATAGGCATAACCGATACCGGCCTTGACTTCGCCGTTGATTTGTTTTTCCGCGCCCAGCGCAATACCGGCGGACTTGCTGTCAAAACCGTGAGCCTTGCTGTTGCCGTCAAACTCAGTCTTATTGGCAAGCAGCTGAACCCATGTTGCGCCGCCGTCCAATGCGCTGTCGCCCGAAGATTTGCCCTCGGTCGCCGAGCCGACCACACCGCCGCTCATGCGGGTAGATACGGCGTTAAAGACCTGATTGCTGTGGTCTGCGGAAGCGGTTTTAACCACCGGCGAAACCTCGGGAGCCAGAGCTGTCAAAGCATTGTTAAATGCGTAAGCGTTATTTTGCGCCAGTCCGGCCAGATTGTTTGCCAAATCCTGCGCCGGGGATCCGTCGGGGAATTTGCCGCCGTCAACCCAGGCCTTGGCCGTATTGGCGTTGTTTGCCGTGCCGCCGCTGCTTTGCGAAACTTCTTCTGCCGTTTGGGCTAAAGAAACAACGTATTCTCCGGCAACGTCGGTTTTCTCAAACTTGTACATATTATTGTCGTGGGCGAGTATAAAATTGTCGCCGTTGGATTCTTCATCGGCCTCGGTCCAATCACTGGCGGAAACCAGCGTAAAGGTTTTCGTTTCATCTTTATCCGTTACTAACCCTTGTGCCAGAGTTGCGCTGAGTTTGGCACCGTCCTTGACCGTCAGTTTAGCAGCCTCAAAAACGCCGTGTTTATCTGGGTTGACCGTTACGGCCAGCGTTGACCCATTCTCAAAAGTAGCGTCCCCGGTAAAAATATTTTGAGTGCCGATGTCTAAGGTTCCGCCCGTTGCGGTAAATTTTTCAGTCATATGCAGTACATCTTCATTGCCCAATACCAGTCTGCCGCTCGTCAGGTTAACCTTACCAAGAGTAACCCAACCGTTCAGCGTAACGGTTTTTGAACCGCCGATGTTAACAGTGCCGTCTCCAAAAATCTCGCCGTTAATGGTGGTGTCATGGTTGTTGGCGTTAAGGTTCAACGTACCAATGTTCATAATTGCTATACCGCCAAATCCGGTAAGCGTAACGTCATTTAAGGTCAGGTTTTGGTCACTGGAAACTTCAAATCTCTCATATCCGTTGCCGTCAATCGTGTGTCCGTTGCCGCTGACAGACAGGCTTTCTCCGGCCAGTTGCCCCAAATCTCCGGTCAGCTTTTCGTCCCGGCTCATCACATACGCGCGTTCCGGACTTGTATTGAGTTTAACGGCGGTTTCCAAAGATTGGTCATTGCCGAATGTCAGCTTGCCGTTGCCATAAGTAATCAGATAGTTTTTCTGAACGTCATCTCCGACCGAAACATTAGTTTTGCCCAAAGACAGCGCATTATATAATTTATCGTCTTCGGTAACGGCAACCTCAACAATATTCTTGTCCGTATCATTCAGAATATTAAAATCGGAGATATTGATTTTGCCGTCTCCCGAAACGCTGTCAGCCTTAATCGTATCGGCTGTTTCGTCAGCCAAAGCAATGTCAATCCCCAACTCAAGGTCTTTCTGCAAATTAACATTGCCGAGGTTGGTTTCCCGGATTTCTCCGTCAGCTAAGTCCAGCTTGCCGCCGTGAACATTAAAATTGACCGTGCTGTCAAAGCTGCCCAAAGACGCCGCAACCGTCTTGCCATCTATTTCGCCGCCGGCATAGGAACCGAGCTTCAAAGTGCCGCTGTATAGGTTAACCGTGTTGTTCTCAACCAGATTGTTGAATTCCACCACGCCGTCGGTCGGTGCGGTGCTGTCGCCGAACGCAATCCCTGACTTGTTGATATTGATTGTTGAGCCGTTATCCCCGTCAATACCGTCGTTAAATATAATTTTATGGTCTCCGGCATTGAGGTTGACCGTATTCTCATTATACAAAGCATTAGACTTTGCTTTCCCTAAAATGCTGTTGCCTGTAAATTCAGAGTCTTTGTCTTCGGCAATTATATTGGTTGTTCCTGAATTATAAATTGCCCCGCCATAGACTTTCCCGTCATTGGGAAGGAAAGCGCTGTTATTTGTAAAGCTGGTATCCGCAATAGTTATTTCTCCGTCGTTATGTACAGCGCCTCCGGTAACTATATCCTTGGTTTCTGAAGCATAAACCTCATTTCCGCTAAAAGAAGAACCGGTAATACTTACCACACCGTCTTTAGCATTATAAATCGCTCCTCCTCTTGCCTGATTGAAATCCAAGCCGCTGTTATAAACAGTTGCCCTGTTATCAACGAATGAAGAACCGGCAATATTTAAAGTACCGAGATTATAAATACTGCCACCCATAGCATGACCACCGTGAGCTTCCGAAGTACCTAAGTCTGTTTTAACATAGTTATTTTTAAAAACTGAATTTACGACATCTGCCGTGCCATCCGCAAAGTTATGAATAACAGAACCTTTGGCTGTCGTAGTAACATAGGCTCTTGCCGTATAAGAAGAAAAATTGTTATTAAAGACCGCATCAGCAATCCGAAGAGAGCCGGAGTTCCTGATAGCGCCGGTTTTAGAAGCAAAATTTTCCCAGTTTCCGATATCTTTTATATTCAGTGTCTGGCCATTTCTAATCTGAAGATAGCCACCATATTCCTTCTGCATCTGCCCATTGCTGAAAATATTAAAACCCCGTCCGTCAATCGTAACGGTATTATTGCTTCCTCCCAATGAATGTCCGCCGCCCAGATCCAGATTAGAAATATCTGTTTTAAATTCAATCATTTCCGTACCGCTGTCAAAGGCGCCCCAAAACTCGTCGGGGGTTGTTACTTCCGCAGCCCCGGCCGGGGTAGCCAAAATAAACAAACTAGCGTTGATTAACGCGCATTTTTTCAAAACTGAAAGGTAGCGGGCTTTTAAGACCTTAAGGGCAGTGCGGGAATATCTCATAACAATCTCCATTTTTTTGTCAAAGCGTTGATAGCAAATTTAAACTTATACAACAATTATTAATTTTTTATAAAAGAAAAAACCACCTTGTAAAAGGTGGTCGGAGAGTTCGTAATCATATTGACGTAAATGATTCTTTTAGCCTTTAAAGTCAAAAAACTTCTGAACATACGCCAAAAGCTCCCCGACCATAAAGCACTTATGAAATCGGGGATATATTCAGCGTCAGCCTAAAATAAAGCGGACAGCATAACGACGTTATATCCTAACGCCGAAGTAGATAGAGCTAACGACAGCTCCGTACCACACGGGTACTGAGTACAGAAAATAATCCTGCACCTGTATAATATGTTAGCCCAAATATTTAAGAAGCAATTAAAAAATACGCTTTATCAAACCCAAAGCCCCATTGCTTTTTTGCAATAAGGCTTTTCTTTTAATTTTCAAAATATTTGTCGGCCAGTGTTTTAGGCATTCGTTTAAAACCTTTTGCCAACATTGGCAGTCTTGTTTTATACAAATCCAATAATTTTGTAATTTTCTCAAAATTATAGTGTCCGGCCTGCGTTTCCAACTCATCAATATCATTGACGGTAAGTCCGCTCCGCACTGCCGCTTCCGTAATTGTTAGGCCGCTGTTTCGGCTGGTTTCAAAAAGGAACATGGCAATACTCATACATGTATCCACATTAAGATCGCTGGCATAATAAATTGGCATATCATTCATTGTAGCTCTCCACGTTAATGTACAGTTTCTCTTTATAAAGCTTCAGCAGCTTGCAAACCAGCGTCAGGTCAAGTCCTTTGCGTCCGGTTTCCAGCGCGTCAATATCTTCCACACTGCATCCGACTTTTTTAGCGGCGTCTTCAATACTCAATAGTTGTTCTCTCCTGGCCCAATGCAGGTTTTCACCCAGTTTTGTCTGACATTCTTTGGAAATAAATTCTAACAGTTCTTGCACGACATTTCCTTTCAATAAAAAAGACCACCTGAAAGGTGGTCGGGTATGTCGCCAGAATCACTATCTTGG
>JAUNPO010000122.1 GCA_030536665.1 Pseudomonadota bacterium | reverse complement strand
AGGCTTTCGGCGGCAAAACATATCACACAGAATATTTCAAGCCACGAGAGTTATACGCTTGGGAAGGCCCGCGCAGAAATGAACAATGTTTGGCCGCAGCCCGTCACCAGGAAGTCGTTCCTTTAGACTTTGATGAAGTGGTGGCTATCCTCTTCTAAATCTCAAAATTTTCAGCCCTGCTTGCATTTTTCATGCGCAGGGCTTTTCCTTTCCTCAAATCAGAGCAAACTGTTGCAAAAGTTCAGAACAATCTCAGCCCTTAACCACCCCGCTAAATCTGTACTAATCGACCACAGAGCGCACGCCATTCATGGCACTGGAAAAAGTTCGGAGAGTACGTTAGATAGAGTGATTTTAACGGCAAGAAAAATTTTACGAGTTTATACTAAAAATGTGATATGTGAGTCGAGTAGTAAGATTTTAGGGCGGCGAAAGCGGAGTTTACATATTAGTAAATGAGCATTTCACCGACCCGCTAAATCTGTACTAATCGACCACAGAGCGCATTTTTACTAAAAACTCGGAGTTTGAGGCTAATAGTAGGCGTCAAGTGCAAAAGTACCACAGCGTACAAAGTAGTACGTGAGGATACTTTTGACACGCAGACAACGCACTAGTAGCCCAAAATACGAGTTTTTACAGCATGGTGCGGATAATCGATACCATCCCCCTCTCATCCTTTCCATACGTCGCTTCCCAGCCGAGAAGCTCCCGCGCTTTGGCGGCTGAGGCTATCAAAACAGCGGGGTCGCCCGGACGGCGCGGCGCATATTCGGCCGGAATTTTCTTGCCGAGGGCTTGTTCGGCGGCGGTCAGCATTTCCTTGACGGAAGTACCGCTGCCGGTGCCGAGATTGAGTGCCTGCGAGGGCATACCGGACATCAGCTTTTCAATCGCCAGAACATGCGCCGTTGCCAAATCGCTGACATGAATGTAGTCGCGAATACAAGTGCCGTCGCGCGTCGGATAATCCGAGCCGAAAATCTTGAGCTTGTCGCGCTTGCCTTCCGCCACTTCCATAATAATCGGCAGCAGATTCTGCGGATTAACCTCCCGCCCGCGGATATCGCCGTCAGCGTCATATCCCACCGCGTTAAAATAGCGCAGCGCCACATATTTCAAACCTTTCAAGCGGTCGTACCACCCCATGAACTTTTCAATTTCCGCCTTGGTAAAACCGTAATAGTTAATCGGCGCAATCGGGCAGTCCTCATCCACTTCCTCCTTCTCCGGCATACCGTAAACCGCCGCCGAAGACGAAAAGACAATATATTTTGTGCCGGCCTCGACCATGGCATTAAGAATATTCAGCGACCCGTTAATGTTGTTGTCGGAATATTTCATCGGATTTTCCATCGATTCGCCCACGGCTTTTTTGGCCGCCAGATGCACCACGGCATCCTGCCCGCGCATGGCAGCCGCAATTTCCTCCTGATTGCGGATATCGCCGCGGATAAAGCGGTTTTCCTGAAACAGGTTGATTTCCTGCCCGGTGGAAAGATTGTCAAACACCGTAACCTCATGCCCGCTTCTCATCAGCTCTTTCACGACATGGCTGCCGATGTACCCGGCACCGCCGACAACTAAAACTTTTGCCATAATTCAACCTCCTAAAGCAGTTTCTTCAGACAATCGTCCAGGCTTTTTTCCCAGTGGGGAATCTCCACCCCAAACGCCGCCTTGATTTTTCCCTTGTTCAAAACGGAATAAAACGGACGCTTGGCCGGCATGGGATAGTCAAAGCTCTCAATCGGCTTCACCCGGCAGGGCAGCCCGGCCTTGTCCATAATCCGAACCGCAAAATCATACCACGAACAAACGCCCTCATTAGAAAAATGATAAACGCCTTTCATCCCCGGCTTGAGCTGCGGCATAATCCTGACAATCGCCATTGCCAAATCGCGGGCATAAGTCGGCGTCCCGACCTGGTCAAACACCACGTTCAGGCTGTCGCGCTCCGCCCCAAGGCGCAGCATGGTTTTCACAAAGTTATTGCCGAAAGAGGAATACAGCCAGGCCGTGCGGATAACCAGCGCCGTGTCGGCATTTTCCAAAACGTGCTTTTCCCCGGCCAGCTTGGTGCGCCCGTAAACCGTCGCCGGATTGGGAACATCGTCCTCAACATAAGGGCGGCAGGAAGCGCCGTCAAACACATAATCGGTCGACACATGAATCAGCGGCACGCCGGCCTGCGCCAGATTAGCCGGACCGACAGCATTAATCGCATAGGCCTTTTCCTCGTCGCTCTCGGCCTTATCCACCGCGGTATAAGCGGCGCAGTTGACAATCATATCCACTTGGTGAGCATTGACAAACGCACGCACTGCCGCGGCATCGGTAATATCCAGCTCGGTGTAATCGGTATAAAGGGCGTTATCGCCGAGCAAAAGCCGCAGCTCATTGCCCAGCTGTCCGTTGGCTCCGGTAATCAAAAGCATATCTCAGCCTCCTCTAAAAGCGGCAAAACCTTGTCTTTGTCAGACAAATTGGCCTTGCTCATGTCAATTTTCCAGTCAATGCCCAAAGCCGGGTCGTCAAACCGCACCCCGCCCTCGGCCGCTTTGTTGTAAAAGTTGTCGCATTTATAAGTAAACACCGCCGTTTCCGAAAGGACGGAAAAGCCATGCCCGAAACCGCGCGGAATCATCAGCATCCGCTGATTTTCTGCGGAAAGCTCCACCGCCACATGCTGCCCAAACGTCGGCGAAGCGCGGCGCAAATCCACCGCCACATCCAAAACCGTCCCCTCCAACACGCGCACCAGCTTGGCCTGCGCCGCCGCACCTTTTTGAAAATGCAAACCGCGCACCACGCCGTAACTTGACTTGGACTGGTTGTCCTGCACAAAATCATAATGCAGGCCGTTTTTTTCAAATTCCGCCTTATTGTAGGATTCGAAAAAATAACCGCGCCCGTCTTCAAAAACCTTTGGTTCAATGATATACACGCCGTCAATGGCCGTTTTGATAAAATTCATGACATATCCTCACAGTTAGTTTGCCGCCAGTATAAAACACCTGCCGCGAAACGCAACCGCAAACCCCGCGTTATCAACCATCCTATCCCCCCGCCGCATCCACCGCGCACAAAACACTGGAAAAATTTGCGACGGTCTGCTAAACTGCGCCTATTATAAATAAGAAAGGAGTCGCCATGTCATTATCAAAATTGCCGCTGCTGCTGTTGGCAGCAGCCTTGTCCGCCTGCTCTACCCAAAAACCGGCCTTGGAAGGCGCCTGGCTTGAACCCGTTCCCGGCATGCCCGGCAAAATGCAGGGATTTGAGCTGCAAAAAGACGGCCGCGCCGCTTCCGTCAATATGGCAACGCTGCAATATGAAAGTTGGGAAAAAGACGGCGACACCCTCATCCTCCGCGGCAAAAGCCTCGGCAATCATCAAACGATTTCCTTTACCGAACCCCTGAAAATTGAACAGCTGACAAACGAAACGCTGATTATAAAAGACGGTAACGCCGCCAGAACCTACCGCCGCTCCTCCCGCCCGTAATTTTTCTCTAGCTCCTCCTGACACTCTCCCAAGCAAAAGAACGTCATCCTCGGAAGAGCGCAGCGATATCCGGGGATCTAGGTCAAAATATAGAATCCTTGTTTCACCTGGATTGTCGGATCACACACTCAGAGTAAGGTCCGACAATGACGACTTAGATTTTTATTTTTGATTCACACCCCACCTAACCTCCCCTACCTTAGGGGAGGAATAATTTGACTCTTTGATTTATTTATTATCTTGAAGCAGCTGCTATCTAGTCCCCTCCCTGAGGTAGGGAGGGTGTGAATCCTAAACAAACTATCCAATTATCCCCTTAAGTAGGGCTGGAGAAAAGAAAACAATCCTGACCTGCGTTACAAACCGAGTGACCAAAGCGGAGTTAGCGAGGCACGAGCTTACGAAGCTAGACGGGTGGGGTGTGAATCTTAACAGAACTATCGTCCGCCCCAATCTAAGCATCGCGCCTCATTACGCACTATCTCCCCACAGCAAACCGATGGGGTGAAGCTGCCTCAGCTTCCATCGCGCTTCCTTATGCACTATCACCCAACAGCGAACTTACACCCGCGGGGCTCCCCGCCGCTCACCGCATCGGTGCGCTCAGGCCGTGCCTGTGTAGATAAAAAATTTTTTTTATTGCATCACAAAAAAGATGAGCATACGATGTGCGCATCACTGCATTGTGTGGTGAAGTGAAACACTTTTAAGAAAGGAACTTAAAATGAAGAAACTTGCTATTTTGGCCGTTTTGTTTGCAGTAACAGCTTGCACAGGCACACGCGGCACAATCGGCAGCCAGAAAGTCTGCACCAACGATTACCTGCTCGGCGTTCTGTCCCTGTCCGAAATCGTAAGCCCCTGCAGCAAATAAGCCGCCCAGGTTTATAAATTTTAAGTCCTTCGCTTAACCGGAAGGACTTTTTTTATGCGCACTTTCGCCCCGCCGCCCCCAATAGCGGCATAATCTAGAAATCGTCTTTGTTCGCCAGAGAATCATAACGCTTGTGAATACAGCCGATGGCGGACATATGCACGCCCTTGGTAATGTCATAATACACAAAACGCCCCTCCTTGCGCGATGTGACAAAGCCGTCGTCACGCAGGCGCTTGAGATACTGCGACACTTTCAGCTGCTCGATTTCCGTGCCCTTGACAATATCGGACACGCAGCTCTCGCCGAACAAAGTGAGATATTCCAACAGCCGCATCTTGTCAAAATTGGCAAACAGCTTAATGCGGTTGGCCGTCATAATCGTAAAATCCACCGGCAAAACCGCCTTGTAGCCGTCTTTCAGAAAATAAAAATTATCGGTCATATAGCCGTACAGCTTGCGGATACAGTTAAAAATGCTGGCCGGATATTCCTCGTTCAGCTCATAATAAATAAAAATCCCCCGCCTCCTGGTCTTGACCAGATTGGCGTCGCGCAGTTTTTTGAGGCTTTGCGAAACCATAATCTGCTCTTCACCCAGCCCCTTGGTAATCGCCGAAACCGAAGACATGCCGTTAACGTCCAAAAACTCGAGAATACGGAGTCGCAGCGGATGCCCGATATAGGCAATCCCTTTGGCCGCCTTTTTCATAACCGGAATGGGAAGCTGTTTGTCCATGTTTAAAGCCTTATTGAATTGTTTTTACTATATATATCAAAATTGTCATACTTTTCAATCAAATTTTTATTGACATTTTTAATATATATGGTTAACTATATGTATTATATTTTATATATATGGAGAAAAAACATGCAAAAAGCCAAAGACGTCAAAGAGTTTGTGGAGAGGATAGACAGCAGCAAG
>JAUNPO010000121.1 GCA_030536665.1 Pseudomonadota bacterium | reverse complement strand
AGCCTCTCGCTGGCGCCATTTTATTTTAAATTATATTATGAAGAGGACTCGAACCGAGGTTCGCTCTTACTCGTAAGCCTTGCCTCCGGCGCGGCAACTCGTTTCGGTCACCAGTAAATGTAACGCTTGTTACGCGGCGTTATCTCTTGCTTACAAGCTAACATTTCTGTTTCTGTCGTCTAAAAATCCTCCACCGGAGAATTTTTATTCCTCCAGCCTCTCGCTGGCGCCATTTTATTTTAAATTATATTATGAAGAGGACTCGAACCAAGGTTCGCTCTTACTCGTAAGCCTTGCCCCCGGCGCGGCAACTCGTTAGGTTTATTCCGCGACTTTATTTCCCGCTTTATCAATATAGAACCATTCATCGCTGTCCCAATAGTGATATTCTCCGTGCGAATCGCTGACAACACGGCTTTCACCTTTATAAGTCACTTTGGCTCTGCCGTTTTCAAAAGGGTAGCCAAACGCGTACTGCGGCTCTATCAATATTATCCCTTTGGTATTGGCATAACCGATTTTTCCGGTTTCATCATTAACAATGCGAAACATTCCTTCCTTGACACAATCATCCCCATTATCAAACTGATATGTTGAGTAATGTTTGATTGAAACACAGCCGGCACACAGCAAAAATATTATAAAACTGGCGATATATTTCATTTTCCCTCCCACACAATGGTTTATGATTATTATAACGGCTTCACCTTAATATTTCATGAAACTTAAATTGATTTTATAACCATTTATGATTAAATAAAACAAAAAAACAACAGGAAAGGACGCGGTATGAATTTTAAGTTTGAACATTTTAATTTTAATGTCACCAATTTGGAAAAGAGTCTTGAATTTTATCAAAAAGCAATCGGCCTGACCGAAGCCCGGCGCATGAAAGCAGAAGACGGCAGCTATATTATCGTTTACCTGCATGATGCGGAAAATACGCCTTTTGAACTCGAATTAACCTGGCTGAGAGATCATCCGCAAAAATATGACCTTGGAGAATGCGAATTTCATCTGGCGCTGTCCGTTAAAGATTTTGACGCCGCATATAAAAAACACCAGGAACAGGGCATTGTTTGTTTTGTAAACGAAGCAATGGGAATTTATTTTATTGAAGATCCGGACGGTTACTGGATTGAAATTATTCCGCAGCACTAAAAAAACACCGCCTTTTAAAGGCGGTGTTTTCTTACGGACGAAGGTTGAAGAACAGGAAATTTGACTTTTCTTCTGCCGCCTCAAACTCCAAGATGTTTTCTTCACCGCTCACCGCCAATCCGTCTCCGGCAGACAGCGGGTGTCCGTTCACATTTATTTTTCCGTCAATCATTTGCAACCAGTATTTTCGGCTCTTATCAACGGGATATTCAACTTTATGCCCTTTATCAAGCCTACATTGATATATTTCGATATCCTGATTTATTCGCAGAGATTTTTCCCGTCCCTCCCGGGAAACAATTAAGCTTAAACGATTTGCGGTATAATCCTCCGGAAAAAACTTTTGCTCATATTCCGGATTCAGATTGTTTTTTTCCGGCAAAATCCAAATTTGCAAAAAGTGAACCGGTTCGGTTGAAGAATGGTTAAATTCGCTGTGATATACACCCGTTCCGGCGCTCATACGCTGAACCTCTCCAACACGCAAAACTTCTCCCGAACCCATGCTGTCCTTATGCTCCAGCGCACCACCGACAACGACGCTGACAATTTCCATATCTTTGTGCGGATGCGTGCCAAAACCTTTTCCGGGCTCGACAACATCATCATTAATTACTCTTAAATCGCTAAATCCCATGAAATTCGGGTCAAAATACTGTCCAAAGGAAAAAGTATGCCGGCTGTCCAACCAATCAATATATGTTCTTCCCCTCTCTTCAGCCGCTCTCAATATGTACATAACATTTCTCCTAAAATATAATTATCTCTTAATACAGATATAATCATGAATTTAGGAATTTCAATCAGAGCTGGATTCTGAAGCCGGTGATGTAGGCATATCCTTTATTGATAGAATCTCCGGAGGAACCGATAAAATTGGCATGCGCAATTACGCCATATAACTTCAAATATTTGTTTAACTGATACTGGTTGGAAAACTGCACCAGTTCTGTTTTATTAGCAGAGTTGTCGGCTTTGGATTCAAAGTAAGTCAAAGCAACATTATAGTCTTCATATTGATATCCCAAACCAATGTTCCATGCCTTTCCTTCGCGATAGTTATCAAACAATTCCGGCGTATAATAACTGTTAATATAATGGTTTACAGGGGTATCGCCGCCATCGACATAAGTACGGTGGAACGATCCGCCCAAAGTCCAGTTTTTATAAGCAACCGTCAAACCCGCAGCATATTCAAGGTCATTTTTCATATAAATGCCATATCCCAAATAGGAACTGACGTTAAAGTCACCAAGCTTTGTCTGATTGCTCAAAGCAAAAATATAAGCGTCATTATTGCTATAATCGGTATATTTGCTGATTAAACCTTCATTGCTGTAGGTGTCCGGCACATAAGAAAAACCAAACTGCGTCCCTTTCCATGCAGGAGAAATATAGTTAATTTTAGTGGCGACATTTTCCGTATTCATCGCCGTTGAATTTAAAGTCCGATAAGCTGCAATACGGCCGCTGCGGCTCCAGTCCGGGTTGGTCAAATAATTGGTTATGCCGCTGTCATTTACGCCCAGCGGACCGACTGACGGCGCACCGGTGTAAAACAAATAACCGACGTTATAGGTCTGCCCATACTGAAAGCTACCATAAGGCGTGGTTAAAATGCCATACAGCTGTTCATCCCACTCATAGCCGCGGTAATCCTTGAGATATTGGTTTCCGTCCGTGTTAAAGTCAAGATATACGCCAAGCTGATAATCATCATTAAATTTATACTCTGCAGATGAAAAGATATCTGCTCCGGTGTAGGTTTCGTTTTTATCGTCAAGATTATCAAACTTCTTGTCAAAACTGTTATAAGAATACATGACGGTAAACATCGGCGCAATGCCAAATGTCCAATTTTCGTGTTTGTATTCCAAAGTTGCCGAGGCCGGAGAGGTTGAAAACAGAGCGGCGGCGAAAGCGGCAAAGCATATAACTTGTTTTTTCATGGCAATTCCTTTGTTATGATTGCCTAATATAATTATCAATTGTAAATTTTCCATATACAACCATGAAAAAAGCCGCCGGATTTTCCGGCGGCCGACATCTTGATAAAAAACGTTTAGAAATTAAGCGTTTTTCTTCAAAGCTTCGCCCAAAGCATCACCCAGTGTAGAACCGGAAGACGTGTTGGAATATTCTTCCAAAGCTTTCTTTTCTTCTTCAATTTCCAGAGCTTTGACAGAAAGTCCCAGCTTTCCTGACTTCTTGTCAAGGGTTGTGATTTTGGCTTCAACAACATCACCAGCCTTGAAGTTTTCAGGGTTCTGAGAAGCCTTGTCCTTGGACAAGTCAGCTTTTTTGATGGAAGCGGCAATACCGTTAACTTCAACATTTACGCCTTTGTCGTCAACGCTGACAACAGTGGCCTTAACGGTGTCACCTTTCTTCAAGCCTTCCAAAGCGCCGGAAACAGCGTCTTCGGTCAACTGTTTGATGCCCAGAGAAATGCGTTCTTTTTCGACATCAACATCAATGATTTTAGCCTGGATTTCCTGGCCTTTGGTGTAATCTTTAACGGCTTCTTCACCGGCTTTGTCCCAAGAAATATCGGACAGGTGAATCATACCGTCAATTTCATCGGACAAACCAACAAACAGACCAAATTCGGTAATGTTCTTGATTTTGCCTTCGATAACAGATCCGACCGGATGTTCTTCAACATAAGCAGCCCAAGGGTTCGGAGTGCACTGTTTGATGCCGAGGCTGATTCTTCTCTTTTCCGGATCAACTTCGAGAACTTTAACTTCAACTTCCTGAGAAGTAGAAACGATTTTGCCCGGATGAACATTTTTGCGTGTCCAGCTCATTTCGGAAACGTGAACCAGACCTTCGATACCGTCTTCGAGTTCAACAAATGCGCCGTAATCTGTGATGTTGGTAATTTTACCGGTGTAAACATCATCAACTTTGTATTTGTTTGCAACATTCTGCCACGGATCTTCTTCAAGCTGTTTCATGCCGAGAGAAATACGCTGGTTGTCTTCGTTAAATTTAATAACTTTGACTTTAACTGTCTGACCAACAGACAGAACCTCTGCCGGATGATTAATTCTCTTCCAGGAAATGTCGGTAACGTGCAACAAGCCGTCAACGCCGCCCAAGTCAATAAACGCACCGTAATCAGTGATGTTTTTGACAACACCTTCAAGAACGGAACCTTCTTTGAGGTCGCTGATGAGTTCAGCACGAGCTTCGGCGCGTGTTTCTTCAAGAACAACACGGCGGGAAACAACGATATTGCCTCTGACCTTGTCCATTTTCAAAATCTGGAACGGCTGAGAAATACCCATTAACGGAGAAATATCGCGAATCGGACGGATATCAATCTGAGAACCCGGCAGGAATGCGATAGCGCCGTTCAAATCAACGGTGAAGCCGCCTTTAACGCGACCAAAGATTACGCCGTTAACTCTTTCGTTAGCATTCATGGATTTTTCCAGATCCTGCCATACTTCTTCACGGCGGGCTTTTTCACGTGAAAGAACGATGTTGCCGTCTTTGTCTTCATAGCGGTCAACATAAACTTCCACAATGTCGCCGGCTTTCAATTCGGCGTTCTGGCCAAATTCGCGCAGAGGAATGCGGCCTTCAGACTTCAAGCCGACATCAACCGTAGCGAAATCGGGCGTTACGCGGATAATTGTTCCTTTAACGACTGAACCGGTAATACCGTTGCTGCCGAACTGTTCGTTCAGAAGAGCTTCGAAATCTTCAGTCATTTCAGGCATTTTAAATTCTGTATTCATCATATAAACTATAGTTTCAAAAAAATTGCCAGACCCTTTTACCAGGCGGACTTGTGCGAGGTTTATTTTTCCCATAGCTTATCGCACCATAAGGACTTACGGGTGTTCTTTTTATACATGGAAAATATTATTTTTCAAGAAAATTCTTATTTAGAATCGATGATTCGGCAGACTTTTTCGATTACATCATCAATGGACAAGGCCGATGTATCCAAAATAACCGCGTCAGCCGCTGGTTTCAGCGGGGCGGCGGCACGGTTGGAGTCCCGTTCGTCACGCGCTTTTATATCTTTTAAGACTTCCTCATAGCTGGTTTGCAGACCTTTGGCCTGAAATTCCTTAAAACGGCGTTCAGCGCGGACTTCCGGCGATGCCGTCACAAAAAGTTTGATATCGGCGTGCGGACAAACAACCGTTCCGGTGTCCCGTCCGTCATAAACGGCGCCGTCGGCACGG
>JAUNPO010000120.1 GCA_030536665.1 Pseudomonadota bacterium | reverse complement strand
GAATCTTTTTCCTGCCGTTTGGTTACTTCATAAGAGGTTCTTTGAATTTTGCGGGCAATCGCCGTCGTGATACCGTTATTGCTTGGCGTAAACAGGCCTCCGGTCTTTTTGACGATGGACTTGATTTTGTTGATAATGGCAAATTGCGTTGTAAACTGCGGCATGGGACTTATCCTTATTTCAAAAACCATATATAATATATGTCGTTTTTATTAAAAATCATTAAAGGAGGGCTTTTTTCAAAGCTGACAAATCATTATTACACAAATAAGGAAGCAGGCGGTCAATTTCCGCTTCGCTGCGGTCATAAAGATGCAGTGCCAACAGTTCGGCCACAACATCATCAGCAAAACGCTTCCTGATTTTCTTTGCCGGAACGCCGGCAACCACGGCATAGGGTTCCACGTCGTCCGTTACTACAGCGCCGGCGGCAATGACGGCACCCTCCCCTATTTTTACGCCGGGCATAATCATGGCGCGCATGCCAATCCAAACGCCGTCGCCGATAACCGTATCGCCCCTGGGCTGGTAAGCCTCAACAATTTTTTCCATAAAGGGATAAGAGCTGAACCAGTCCATGCGGTGCGTATTGTTACCGCCCATCAGGATAACGGCTTCCGCGCCGATACAGACATAATTGCCGATATAAAGCCTGTCAATTTCCCATTGCGGCTGCCAATTTTGGGAACTGAACTCATCTCCGTAAAGATAACGGACGACATAATCCTCAAAATCAGGCGTATAAGCATTGCTGTAATAGCTTTTTGTTCCCTTAACGATAATATTGGGATTTTTGACGCTTTGATGCAGATATTCAACCTTTGACCAATGTTTATTCATGTTTTTGACTTTCTGAAAGAGGGAGATATTTATTCAACAAAAGTTCTATGCGCTGCATTATTGTTTTTTTCTCTTCACAGGCTTTTGTTTCCTCATTCCAGACCCGCCCGCTTTCTTCACATTTTCTGATTTCCCGGGTAGCATACCAATTCCAGCCATAGAGCAAAACGCCCGCAAACAACAGCAGCAAGAACAACTTGACCATGTGGCGCGCCACAAGCCACAGAATCCACAAAACAACAAGCCCATAGACAATTAATCTGTTTATAAACGGGCTAATGCCAAAGACATAAGCCTGTACGGCATAATAAGCAATGGCCAGCGCAAACAAAACGCTTACCGGATATTTCAGGCAGAATCGCCCTACCCGTTTCCATTTTCCCGATTGTTTTTCCTCGTCTTTTTCTTGTATTTCACGGCTCATATTTCCCTCCCGGCTGTTTTTCCGTTGTAGCTTATCCGTTTGGTCTTGGCAAGAAATATCTTATCCGCGGCGCAGGCTTATCACGATTATTAGAACTTGTAACATGCTCTCAAACCGGGATAGAAAAACGAATCTTTTTGTTCTTTTTTATCCGGCGATAATCTAAAATAATACATTGTTTTTGCACTATATTTAAATATATTTTTATTTTTTGTTTTTTTAATTGCATATTAATCATTCTTCATGTAGTGTAACTTACAGGTGCAAAAAATATTTTTTTGTACTTAGTACTAAAAAAGGTACGGGGCTGTCGAAAGCTCTATCACATACGGTGTTAAGGGATATAGCATCGTGAAATTGTTAGTATTATCCCGCTAACGATAGAATATATCCCCGATTCATAGTAATATGGTCGGGGAGCTTTTAACGTATGTCCAAGAACCATATATCTATCCTTGAAAAAATATGGTTTAAAAGGTTAAAAGAGTCATTTTATGTGATATGATTTTCGAACTCTCCGACCACCTTTTTAAGGTGGTTTTGTTTTATTTATAAATAAAAGGAAGTTTAGTCATATGAAAAAAAATCTTCTATTTACAACAGCGTTAGTCGCCGCAACCTTCGCCGCTTCCGGCGTGCTGGCTGCGGATCCAACGACTATTACCAGTCAAGACGAGTTGAATACATATCTTAACAGCGGTAAAGGCGATTCATGGACTGATATCGTTACCATTCAGGGCACTGAAGATCTAACTGTTAATAATGATGGTGACAAAAATCGCTTCATCGAAGCCGATAATTTACAGATTGAAAATGGTTCTAATGTAACAGTTGACGGCCAAGGCAACTTTATCGGTGGTGACACGGTTGGGATTCAGCAAGGCGCAACAGTCAACCTGAAAAATCAAGGTCATCTTCTCGTCACACGCGAGGAAGACGGTTCAGTAAACACGCTTACTATTGACGGTACGGTCAATATGGATAACGGTATTATTCGCGCGGCAGCCAGCGAAGCAGATCCTAAATCTTCGCATGGTAAAGTTGTGCTTGGCGAAACTGGCGTTATCGATGTAGCAGGTAACAACAACATCATTGCTTCCTATGACACGGAGATTAACGGTAAGTTAAACGTTAATTCCGGCACATTGGACTTGGTGGGGGGCTTAAGCCGTGGTGAAGACGGTCTGTTGTCGATGGAAGCCAAAGATAAAGAAAAGCCAGCTTCCTTTACTATCGAAAAAACCGGTGTTCTGACTATTGCAAGCGGCGCAACTGCCAATACTAACGCTTCCGATATTTTCAACAACGGTACAATCACAAACGAAGGTACATTCAATATCACCAGCGATTATAATTCAGACGGCGGTAAATACAACGGCGGCTACACCCAGACCGGCGGTTCTATCAACCTCACCAACGGCGCCGAGTTAATCAGCAGCCTTGAGAATGAAGATAGCAAAGAAACTGCAAATACGGTTGCTCTGAACAATGTTGATGAAGTCAACATCAGCAACGGTTCTGCCATTCATGCCGTCTATCTGGAGGTTGACAATGACGAAGGCAAAACAACAAAAATCAATATTGCCGGCAACAATCCCGACGCCGGACGTCCGCAGAAACCAGACCAGAGCGACACATGGCGCAATAACGCCCAGCTGTTGAGCTATGGTAATGCAACGCTGAACAATACCGAAATCAACATCGGTGAAGGCGGTATGCTGCTGCAAGGCGCTTTAGGCACCAATGAGGATCCGACCCCTGCTACCATGACCTTGAAGAACAGCAAAGTTGAAGTAGCCGAAGGCGGCCTGATTAAGGCAACCAATGATTCTAACTATGGTTTGGATACAACAGAGATTGACCTGGCCGGAAGCATTGAAGCCAATATCGCCAGCGGTACTAACTCTACAATTAACGTTACAGGTTCCAAGGCCTATATCGAAAAGATTACCGCTTTGGATAATCTGAATATTGCTGCTGATGTCGCTTCCTCTTCTTTGTTCGGCAAAGGCGCTGCTGTTACCAATACAACTGTTGCCGACGGCAAGTCTTTTGTTTTGGATTCCGCAGCCGCTGAGAATAAGTTCACAACAAGCACTCTTGACGTTAACGGTACGCTGAGAATTTCCGACAAAGCCAACACCGCCGGATATGACATTGCTCAGACTAAAGTTGCTTCTCAGGGCGTTTTGGATTTGGGTAAAAACACTTACAAATCTGACGTTACTCTGGATAACGGCGCAACCTTAAACGTCGGTATCGGCGAGGAAGGCGACAAAATTGTCAATGGTAAGATTGACGGTAAGCTGAGCGCCGCTTCCGGCGAAGGCGAACAGTCCAACCTGAACCTGATTTTTGACGAAGGCCTGTCTAACGAAGACCTGAAAGAAGGCATTGAATTTGCCAGCAGCGCCGAAGGAAATCTGGCTCTCAAAGACAACCTGCTTTATAACTATGACAAGTCAGAACTCAAAGACGGCAAGCTCGGCATCAGCAAAAAAGACGCTTCCGCCGTTTCCGCTGACTTGATTAAGTCAGGCGTCGGCGTTAACCAGGCCGGTGTTTTGGCCGCTTTCACGGCTGGCCAGTCCGGACTTATCGCTTCTGACGCCATTACGCATGAATTCTCAAATTCATTGCAGAGAGGCCAGACACTGTCTGCCGCCGATATGGCTGAAGTTTTGGCTCCGATGGCAGCGCCGATGGTTCGCACGGTTGAAACCAGCACAATGGCTCATGCTTATGACGCAGTTTCTTCTCAGCTCTCCGGCGGAACAATCAGCTCTGCCGCCAACGGAAAATCTTCCGGCGACAGCGCTATGACCGGGGTTACAACCTGGGTACAGGGACTGTACAACAACTCTAAGCTGGACGGCACATCTAAAGCCAAAGGATTTGATTCCGACTCTGCCGGCGTTGCAATGGGTATTCATAAAGCTATTAACAAAGACGTCAAGGCCGGTATCGCTTATTCTTATGCCGACACCGATGTTGACGCTTACCGCCGCAATATTGACGTCAAATCCCATACGTTCATGGCTTACGGCGAATACAAACCTTCCAACTGGTTTGTTAACGGTATTGCTTCTTACGGCATGTCTGATTATGACGAGCACAAGAAAGTCTTCGGCGGCGTTAAAGCTGATTATGACGTTAAGTCATACGGCTTGCAGGCGATGACCGGATATGATACCTGCTTCCGTGGTCTGAACGTTACACCGCAGGCCGGTTTGCGTTACGCTCACATCAAGCAGAAATCTTATACCGATACGGCCGGCCAGCATGTTTCCGGCGACGATATGGATATCCTGACCGGTATTGTCGGCGTTAAGGCCAGCAGAGATTTTGCTCTCGACAACGGTATGTTCATCCGTCCTGAAGCTCGTGTCGCCATGACTTATGACCTGATGGATCCGGACAACAACTCCAACGTTGCTCTGGCAAACGGCGCAACCTACCGCATCAACGGCGAGAAGCTTGACCGCTTCAGCGTTGAAGCCGGCGCCGGCGTAACCGCAGAACTGAACGATGCTTGGGAAGTATCTGCCGGTTATGAAGGTAAATTCCGTGATGATTATAAAGATCATTCCGGTATCTTGAGCGCTAAATATAAGTTCTAGCACTTAAGAAATAGTTTTTTCACGTATAATATCCTAGAGAGCAGTCTGAAGAATCAGGCTGCTCTTTATCTTTGTACCGTTTTTTATTCAGCGGATTTACGCCAGACAAGTTCCCCGTTTTTATATTCGGCAATCTTTTCGCCATAGAGCAGAACATCGCCATGCCGTTGTCCGTTGACATAGCAAGCCTTTTCCAATGCCTGTCCACGGCTGTCATAACGCGTATATTCTCCGTCCAGACGGTCATCTTTATAGAAAGCGGAAATTTCCGGAGCGCCGTTCTTTTCAAAGCACCGATAACTGCCGTTTTTCATCCCGTCGTCCGACACTTCATAAACTTCATGCAGGCGGTTATCGTCATAATAACTCCTGACTTCCTTACAACACATCACATTTCTCCTTAAGCATACACACATATCCGTAGATATTTATAATAGCAGAAATTTAAAGAAAGATAAAGTTTATCAGTTAAAGGCGATAATACTGAT
>JAUNPO010000119.1 GCA_030536665.1 Pseudomonadota bacterium | reverse complement strand
CTGTTAATATTTTTTCCGGTATCCCTAAGTCAGGTACCCACACACACGACACAACCCACCTTGCTGAACCACACTTGTCGTCTGCACACCCGCGGGGTGTCGCGAAAAGTTCGCTGCGGCTTGTCCCGTCTACTGAAAGCGCGATGCTTACATCGTACCTGCCACAGGCACAATTCAGTTCCTCCCCTAAGGTAGGGGAGGCTAGAAGGGGTGTGATGAGCGAAGCGAACATTTCCCTTTCTTCTAAAAGTAATAATGTGTCCCTGACGGGACTCATACCCTCCCTAACCCTCCCTACTCAGGGAGAGGGCTATAAGAAGAAAGCCTCGGTTTGTTTTATCACCGACACGGGAGCGTGTTCGGATAATAAATTCGGCAACAGCGAAGATGTTTCCGACGGAAACGGCAATCCCGGCAGAAATCCCGAATACGATACCCCGGCCGAACAATGCCGCGATGCAGGGTACACTCAGTCGCCCTGCCCCGAAGGCTCTCATCCCGTTTCCTGTCCTGCAGATTCTTCCTATCATACCTGTTCCTGCGCGGACGAATATAACAAAACCTGTGAAAAGCCATACTACGGCATCGGCGATTCCTGCGGCGGACAGTACAAACAATGCAAAAAAGATACCGAACGTGCCTGCCGCGAAGAAAACCCGGAATTTACAAACTACTGTCAGAACGGCTGGCAAATGGGCAATGAAAAATGTTCTTATGACCCGACTTTCGGTATTTGCTGCAATACCTGCGTCGGCTACAACTATACCCAAAACACCGTTCCCAACGGTTATGTCACGGACGGCGAGCCATGCCTCAACTGCAGCGGTGACGAGGTCTATAAAATCAAACCCAATCCCTGCGACGGCTTTCAGGACTGCGGTTCGATGGGGCCGGAAAGCGGCGCGCAAAGCTGCCTGTCGGGAACCGTCACCAAATATGACAACTGCAAACCCTGTCCCAAGCAGGGAAATCTTACCGCCTGTCCGACAGGATACAGATGCGAATATGAGGATTGTTCAAATAAATATTATAAGGTTGACGGCTGTCAGTCCGGTTACGACTGGGATGCCGCCGCCAAAACCTGTACCGAGCATTGCTACTATGCATGCAGCCTGACAACCTGTCCAGACAATGCCGACTGTGAATATGAAGCCTGTTCCGGCAAATATTGCCTGATTGGCTGTAATAGAAATTTTTCCTATAACTCAGACACCGACACCTGTACATGCGTCGAACGTCCTCCGTTATACACAAGTGGAAGCAACGCCTACACATACGGCGAAGAAAACTGCAATGATTTTTACAAATTGGACTACACGGGATGCTACGGATTAAAATCAATGCACGCCTGCGCCAATGGTCTGGCAGCAAAAATTTCATCAAATCCCAAATGCTCGTATTTGCCTGAACGGGGAATGTATGGAGTAACATTTTATTATAATTACTACGGATGCACAAACGAAAGCGGAGAGGAAATTTATGTAGATAAAACGGCCTCAAGCTATTGCGACGCATCAGATCCTTTAGAAGATGAAATAGCGCACAAATTCTTCACAAATGACGATAAATGCAAAGAGTATATCGCCACGCTGCCCGAAAAGATAATCAGCGGCATAGGAGAATGCGGGCCATGCAGATACTAATTTCCGCTCCATAAGAAAACTTCCCCGGCGATATATCCACCGCCGGGGATTTTTTATTGCCAGACAATATCATATCCCTTATGATTGAGATTATTCCTTAACTTTTTCTGCGGGTAAAACATGAACATAAAAGCAAAACTGACAGCCTGGGAAAACGCCGCCCTCATCACGTCCGGCCAGAAAGAACAAATCCTGTCTTTTGAAAATGCACGGAAACGCCCTTTTCTCTATTACACTTTTCTCTTCATCAGCTGTATGTGCATCGGCACGGGTATCATCTCCGTCATAGCCTACAACTGGGAAAACATCTCCGACTTCGCCAAACTGTTTTGTTATTTTATTCTGCTTGCTGCAACCGGAACCGCCGTCTTCCAAAGCCGCATCAAAGAAAAAACGCTGGCTTTTGAAAGCCTGTCCCTGCTCTTTGCCGCCATGGTTATGGCCGGCATAGGCCTGATTGCTCAGGTTTATGACCTTCGTGCCGAAAACCTGCGCGCCATCCTGTTGTGGTCAGTCATCACCCTGCCGCTGATGCTTCTTTGCCGCAAGCCTTTCCTTGCCGGGCTGTGGCTTTTCGGCTTTTCCGCCGCGTTTTACGCCGAACTGATAAATATTGAAGCTATACAGGAATTTATGGAAAAAGCCTTGCGAAATGCGCCTTTCTGGCTTTTCTGGGCCGATTTGCTCATCAAGCTGATTATACTGCGCGTTTTATACGCTTTCAAGCTGACGGGACAACTTGCCAAAGCGGGACGCTTCTGGTTCTGCGTCTGCTTTGCCTTTTACATCCTGAACATGGAATTATCAGGCCTGTTTTTCAGCAGCGCTTATCCCTACTTCACCACCTTGCCGGCATCCCTGTCGCCATGGTTGTACTGGCTGCCTGGTTTGGCCGCTTTCGGCATTCTCTGGTGGTTCTGCCGCCGCGATGAAAAATACGGCCTGTTTTTAACCGCCATGCTGGCCGCCGCCATTTACAGTATCATCCGCACTTATACTTCCGGCAGCGAAACTTTTGCCGAAATTCTGAGTGCCGCCCTGACGATTTTTGTCCTGCTTGCCTGCCAGATTTACGCCTATCGCGGCGGCTGGATAAAAACGATGAATTTCTGCGCCGCTTTGGTTGCCCTGCGCTTTTTCATCATTTATCTGCAAGTGTTCGGCTCAATGCTTGATACGGGTATCGGTTTAATCATCTCCGGCCTGGTCTTTTTGGCAATAGCCCTCAGCCTGCACAAAGTCAGCTCGTTTCTCACCCGCAACCTTAAAAAGGAGGCTTAAAACATGAAAAAGAAACTGATTACCGCCCTTGCGGTCATTTTCCCCGCCGCCGTTCTGCTTCTCTGGACCGGCAGCCTGCAATATCGCCTTCTGACCGCCCCCAGTATGCGCCTCATCGTTGAAGGATATGACCCGCGCGACATTTTTTCCGGACATTATATCAGCCTGACGCCCCGTTTTGACCAAAGCGGCTGCGAAGCAAGCGTTGAACGAAACACCTGCCGCGGCCACCGCTTCAAAAGCAGTTACAATTATTATGTCGAAGAAGACATTGCCCCGCAGCTGGAACGGCTGATATGGAGCAGCTCGCCGCGCATGGAGCTTGAATTTGCCGTTGCTGAAGGCCAGGCTCCGCTGATAAAAGGATTTTATATTGAAGGAATGGACTGGCGCGACTGGTATAATCGGCAAACCGCGACCGAAACGCCCCAACAATCCACAGAAGAAAATTAAAAATTGCTTTTTCCCGCCGCTTAACGTAAAAAGAAATCGTGTGTGGTGTCAGTTATGAAGGAAAGTAAAATGTCAGCAATGCCATTGGTCACGGTCATCGTTCCGGTATACAATGTTGAAAAATATCTGGCAGAATGCTTGGACAGCATCTGCGCCCAAACTCTGAAAAATATTGAAATCATCTGCATGAACGACGGTTCAACAGACTTAAGCGGCGATATTCTGGCCCAGTATGCCGCCAGAGATTCCCGTATTTTTGTCCTGAATCAGGAAAATCAGGGACAGTCCGCCGCACGCAACAATGCGCTCGACCTGGCGCGGGGAAAATATATATCCTTTGTCGACTCTGACGACATCATCGCCCCGGAAATGCTTGAAGAACTGTATAACCGGGCTGAAGCGCTGAACGCCGACATTGCCTTTTGCAACCGCGTTATTTACTATCAGGACGAAAACAAAAAAGACATTATTCCTTTCTGGCGCAAACTCAAGGCCGATAACACGGTTGAGGAAGACGACAATCTTCCGGAAACTTTCAAAGCCGAAAGAATTTATGACTATATGCTGATAACCCCCTGTTATCCGTGGGGCAAACTTATCCGCCGCGAATTTTTGACAAACCATAACATCAAATTCGTCAAAGGGCTGATTTATGAGGACATTATTTACTTTGTTGACCTCATGATGGCCAAGCCGGTAATGACCTATCTCAACAAACCCTTCTACACTTACCGCGTGCTGAGCACCAGTACCTGCCGCAAAGTCAGCGCCAAACAATTTGATATTTTCAAAGTCATCAAGCATATTGCCGCAACAATCAAAGCCAATGCGTTGGAGCAGCGCCTGAACCGCAATCTTTATTACCTCACCAATTATGACCTGACACATAACTATCATGTCATTCCCGAAGACCGCCGCGCCGAATACTGTAAGCGCGTTGAAAAATATCTGACCAGAGAAGACTACAACCGTTTTCTCAGCCGGACGCAGAACGTTAAAGTCATTGACCTTGGTTTTTGCCGTATCAAACTGCCGAAAAAGAAAAAATAATCTTCGTCTTAAACAAATTCAGTATCGCCGCGCTTTTTCACAAAACCGGCGATTTTTTTTATTAGCGCGCACAATTAAATGTTATTAAATTTCAAACATTGCTTGTAAAATGCAATATTATAAATTAAGAAAGGAACATAATTAAAAAAAAATACAATTCATGGAATATAAAATGGAAAATCACCCGCTTATTTCAGTCATCGTCCCCGTTTATAATGTTGAACAATATCTGGCAGAATGTCTGGACAGTATCTGCCGCCAGACTTATAAAAATCTTGAAATCATTTGTGTTAATGACGGCTCGCCTGACAACTGTGCCGAAATTTTGCAAAATTATGCCGCCCGTGACCCGCGCATTACCGTCATCACCCAGCAAAACCAGGGGCTGTCAGCCGCCAGAAACGCTGGCGTTGCAGCCGCCACAGGAGAATACATCACTTTCATTGATTCGGATGACTTTGTTTCGTTGATAACGATTGAAGAATTATATAAAAAAGCAAAACAAACCAATGCTGATATTGTTGTCGGAGATTTGGAAAAATTTTATCAAAAAGGCGGAAAGCCTGAACATATAAATTACTGGCGACGTCTTGACAATGACGGCATGGTACGGGAAGAAAAACAAATGCCCAATGTCTTTAGAGCTGCTGACATATATAATTACACATTCACTAGCCCATGTTACGCCTGTTGTAAACTTTACCGCCGTTCTTTTCTGCAAGAGCACAACATCAGCTTTGTAACGGGGATTATCTATGAAGACATCATCTATTTTCTGGATATCATTGCCGCCAATCCGTTAATGTCTTTCATCGGCAAACCGTTTTACAAATACCGCGTCCAGCCGGAAAGCACCTGCAACAAAATAAGCTCCAAACAGCTGGATATCCTGCGTGTTTATGAAATTCTGCACCACAAAATAAAACAATACCGCCTGGAAAAACAATTAGGGCAAAACCTTTATCACATGATGAA
>JAUNPO010000118.1 GCA_030536665.1 Pseudomonadota bacterium | reverse complement strand
ACGCTTGTAATCTTCGGTCTTCTTATTGGCGCAGAACTTTTGGAAACACTTCCATACGATATCATCGACCAACTCCTGCGTCACGGCATAATCGACATAAGTCTTGCGGCGGTTCCGCGCGGCTTTCTCCTGAAACTCTTTGCTGTGATAATAAGCCCTGATTTCCGGACTGTCCTTAAACTCCTTAATCGCCGTCACGTCAAGGTAAAGATAATTGAAAAACATCCGGCTGTCCGGTTCATAGGGGCTGGCGTTTTCCGGCTGGTCGTCGCGCATGGCGTGCAGCGGATTCACCCCGAGAATCCCCGCGCCGTTGCGGCCGAGAATATGTCCGAGCTGCGCCAAATCGCTGAAATTGCCGATACCGAGATTGTTTTCCGAAACCTGCTCATAAAGCTGCACCGGCACGCCCCAGGTCTTTTTTCCCTGTTCCACGCCCAGACGGTCATAACACTTTTCCGGCGCCGAAATAATCCGCGACGTATGTTCAACCTTTTCTCCGCTTTGCGGATGCGCAAAAGAAAATTTGACGTTATGATACCCCAAACCGACATCAAACGGAAAAGAAAATTTGTATTTATGATAGGTAACGCCGTCTACGGAACGCGCGCAATCCTCATTATCAGAGTTTTTCAAACGTTCCAAACCTGAAACTTTGATCTTATCGCGGTAGGGAAACGGACAATCTTCTTCCTGAAGCTCCCAGGTCAGCTCGTCCACGCCTTCCGGCAGAGCTATCACCAGTTCTTCAACCCGGTTTTTGCGCATCACCGAAACCTGATGAACAACGTTTTTATACTCGGCGTCCCGCTGTTCTTCAATAATATCCTTAATCATCATCGAATTATTAAAGACGCTGTTTTTATCATTCATATTCAGCGTTTCCGGCAGCACGCCCATAGCCTGCAACAGAAAAAGCTGATTCTCGCTTGATGCATGAGCTTCGATTCCGAACAATTGCGCAAGATGACGTATTTGTTCATCAAGAATCATTCTTCGTAACTTTCTTAAAATAATGTTGAAATATAATACAATAAATATAGCCGTAATTCCCGGGAAGTCAAACCGAATAGGATTTTTTGCATATAACTGAAAGGCTAGGCTTTGCAAGGCTTTTACAAATTTTTGCAACCTGCTGATTTTACGAATAATTACCATAAAGCGCCGTCATTTTTCCCGCTGTTTTCCATGTGCATAACTTCGTATCTAAACTAAAAAAATATCAACAAAAAGGGCTTGGATTTTCCAAGCCCTTTCATCAAAGCCGCACAAGCTTCCGGCTAAAATTTTACCCCTTTAAGGCAATCAGCTCGCGTACCCGCTCCTTAAATCTCTCCACAACATCGGACTTCGGCGTATAGCGTTCGTCAAACGGCGCCACCGTCTGCCAGCCCAAATCCGTAAAGACGTCCTGAATTTTGTTGACGACGCCCGGTTTCCAGCCATATGAACCAAAGGCCAGGCCTTTTTTGCCTTTCGGCGCCAGACCGTGCATATAAGCCATAAAGCCGGCCACCCGCGGAAACAGCTGGTTATTCAGCGTCGGATTGCCGACCAAAACATATTCGGCATCAAGAAAATCAACCATAATTTCAGAAACGTTCTTAATCGCCAGACAATGTTTGACAACCGGGATTCCCGCATCCTGAAACTCGCCGACTGCCGCTTCGGCCAAAGCCGCCGTCGCGCCCCACATGGTGTCATAAACGATAACCGCCTTGCCCTCATGCTTGCCGGACGCCCACTTGTCATACAAACCGAGAATAGTCGCAACTTCCTCTTTGCCGGACCAGATTAAACCGTGCGACGGCGCAATCATTTCAATATCCAGCCCCAAATCGCCGGCCGTCTTCAAAGCCTTTTCCGCCTGCATGCAGTAAGGGTACAAAATATTGGCAAAATAGCTCTGTGCCTCGCGCAGCACAACATCGCGCGGCGCGTCTTTGAAAAACAGGGCGTCGCTGCAATAATGCTGGCCGAAACCGTCATTCGGCAGCAGCAGCTTTTCTTCCTTGACATAAGTCATCATGGAATCCGGCCAGTGCAGCATCGGCGTCGTCATAAAGGTCAGCGACCGCCTGCCGATGGAAATGCTGTCCCCCATTTTGATAAGCTCAAACTTCCAGCCGGTTGTGTCAAAATGGGCTTCCAGCGCCGACTTTCCGGCCACATTGGTGATAATCGTCGCCTGCGGGGCAAGTTTCAGCAGCTCAGGCAAACTGCCGGAATGGTCCATCTCCACATGATTGACAACGATATAATGAATCTTTGAAAAATCGGTAACGCTCTTGAGGCGCTCAACCTGCTCATGCGTCAGATAATGCTTCACGCCGTCAACCAGCGTAATTTTCTCATCCATAATCAGATATGAGTTGTAAGTCGACCCGTGTGGCGTGGAATAACCGTGAAACTCCACTAGATTCCAATCCTTAACGCCGACCCAGTATATGTCTTTTTTTATTTCAATAGCCTTCATTATACAATCTCCAAAAATTTAATGGTTATTTATAAATAATATTAAAAAGAAGAGTTGACAACAGGAATTATTAGTTATAATCAATAATAGTAATCATTATCAATTTTACGAAACGTGCAATGAACTATTCGAAACAAAGGGAAACAATACTGAAAGTGCTGCGGGAAAACATGATTCATCCCACGGCCGACAAGCTGTATGAGCTCATTCGCCGCGAACTGCCCGGCATCAGCCTGGCAACGGTCTACCGCAACCTCAACCAATTGGCGGCTGCGGGAGTCATTCGCAGCATTCGCGGCTTGGACGGCAGCGTTCGCTTTGATTATAATGTTGAAAAACATTATCATTTCATTTGCACAAAATGTAATAAAGTATATGATGTCCCCCATGATATTGCTCCGGACTTGGCCGTAAGGCTGCTTGAAGAGACCGGCTTGGAAACGGAATCTTATGATATTGTTTTCAAAGGGGTTTGTCATAATTGTAAAAGCGTTAACTGAAACTAAGGAGATACACTATGGAATTAAAAGGTTCTAAAACGGAACGGAATCTGAAAGAAGCTTTTGCCGGCGAGTCTATGGCCCGCAACAAATATACTTACTATGCTTCCAAAGCCCGCAAAGAAGGCTACAATATTATCGGCGACAAATTTGAACAGACTGCCAATAATGAAAAAGAACACGCCAAATTGTGGTTCAAGCTGCTGAACGGCGGCGAAATTGCCGACACCGTTGCCAACCTGAAAGACGCTGCTGCCGGCGAAAACTACGAATGGACGGACATGTATGACCGTATGGCTAAAGAAGCTAAAGAAGAAGGCTTCACCAAAATTGCTTTCCTTTTTGAATCTGTCGGCAAAATCGAAAAAGGCCATGAAGAAAGATATCAGGCTCTGCTGAAAGAACTGGTAGAAGGCAAAGTATTCGAACGCCCGACCAAAGTTATCTGGGAATGCGCTAACTGCGGCCACCGTGTCGAAAGCCCGATGGCTCCTGAAAAATGCCCGGTTTGCGATCACCCGCAGGCATACTTCTTTGAACTTCAGGAAAAATTCTAAGCCCAAGCATCAAAAAAAGAGTCTGATTATTTCAGGCTCTTTTTTCATACAATTTAAACGAAATTGTGCCAAACTGACAGCTGTCGAACATCCGGAGAAAAAAGATGAACAAAACCGCCCTTCTGCTCAGCCTGCCTTTGCTGTTGCAAGCCTGCGCCTCAGTCAAAACCCACAACAAAAAATTCCTTGAGGTCAATTCCTACCCGGACGAAGCGGAAGTCTGGCTCGGTGACGAACTGGTCTGCACCACACCCTGCAAATATGATATCAGCGGCGCCCGCAACGAAATCTTCAAAGTCACGGTAAGAAAAGACGGTTACTCAAGCTACGAACAGGAACTCCGCCCCAAAACCAACAAAGACGCCGAAGCAGATATCATTATGTGCATCCTGCCACCAATCGGCATCGCCATGCTGGGCGTCGACTACTACACCGGCTCGCTGTGGACTTATGACAAAGTCACCGCCCGCCTTTATGAAGACAAATATGGACAGAACACGGAAATGCAGCCCTGCGGCAATGTCCGCCTCTCTCCGGCGGCCCAAAGATTCATTACCGACAATTTTGAAAAATTAAAGGAAGAAGCCTTCAGCAGCCGGGTTCAGATTTCATCGGAACGCATACGTACCCTGTCTTCGCTGACCTCCCTGACGCCGGAACGTCTGACCGGCATGATAAGCGAAGCGCCTGACGCCGCCGCCCTCATCTCCTACATAGAAAAATACGGAAAATAAAAAACTAGACAAATTTTCAAATAAAGTCTATAATGCATAATATAATACTGGCAGTTTCAAAAAAAACGGGACAACAAAAATGAATGACAATAATTTATATGACAAAATCATCGATTCGGAAGACAAGATAAACGACCGTACTTTGGGCTTGGATGACTGCGCCAACAGCAGCGGCACCTTTTTGTTGACCAATGAAGCACAAGGCGGAAGGATTGTCCTCCACGCCGTTAAAGGCGAAAAAACCAAAGTCGTCGCCGGAAGCCATCCCATCGCCCCCATATATGATTATGCCAAAGGATTTGCAAAACTCCCGTCAAAATCAGACTTAATCCTTGAGGCCTTTTTCATTAATGATGACACATTCTGCATTGTCGGCAACGAAAACCCCGAAACCAGACAATTCTTTAAAATAAACGAAAACAAACGCCAGACAAACTATGTTGATACATTGTCTGACGAAGAGGGCATGGCGCTCTTGCAGACCTCCGGGAAAAATCCCTTTAGCGACGGCAAAAAATTCAATGCCCGCGCCCTTCAGGAACAAAACAACCTGAAATTTCAGGATAAGCATAATTTAAGCTCTGCCTACAGCCACTTGGCGGCAATGATTGGCAATAACATCACCCTCGTCGCGCAGCCTGTCGAAAAACCGGCTGACGATCCCTTTGCCGATTTCATAGAGTCTGATAAATTTGAATTAAAAGCCGGAAAAAAACTGACACAGCTCTATGGTCTGGCGCAAAACCTTCTGAAAAAAGCCGCCAACGGCACGATTGACCTGACAACGGCGGATTTACCCAGCCTTGATCTGGCCTGCAGCGTCTATTGCCGGGACATAAACGGCAACCTGAACCCGCTGGGCAAAAACATCGTCAGCCAGATTGAAAAGCACAGCAGAAATCCTCAGCAAGCCGCTAAAAATACGGAATTTTGCCGGAATGCCGATTATCAAAAAGTCGGAAAAGAAATCGCTGTCCAAATACAACAAATGACGAACGCGCAAACATTTCAGAGATAAAGCCCTTCGCCCTCCCCAATCATCATTCCGATTGTCATGCCGAACTCGTTTGTCCCAGGCAAGCTCGTTCGCACCAAAAGGCTCTGTCTGCGCTGACGCTTGCCAATCACTAATCAATGCAAATGTCACCCTGAGTTCAGCTCAGGGTCTAAAACTCCCCACAAAAACGTGCCGCCGGCCCCCCGCGGGGG
>JAUNPO010000117.1 GCA_030536665.1 Pseudomonadota bacterium | reverse complement strand
GCAGCGCGCTGTTCGTTTGTTGCCGCCATATCCTGCGCATTGCCTGCGGTCCGGCCAATACCGTCAATCGTATTGTCTATGCCGGTAGACGCCGCAAAACCGATATTGTTCATCGCGCCGGAAACACTGCTGACAGCATCTAAGATACCGTCCAAACCGCCGTTGCCGTTAGTCACCGCATTTTTAATAATATCCGTATTCTGCTTAATGGTGCCGGCCGCAGATTTAGCCGTCTGCACCGTATTATAAGCGCCGCGGGCCATATCCAAACCGGACTGGATTGAACCTTTAAGATCTTTCATGCCCCATTTCCGTGCCTTTTCCGCAGCATTTCCGGATGTATCTGCTGCCGCTACCTTGTTCATCACCCCCGAAATATCGCCGACGGCATCCAAAATTCCTTCCACACCGCCACCATTGTTTTTAATCGCGTTTCTGATAATATCCGTATTCTGTTTAACGGCGCCAAGTGTTGATTTCGCCGCCTGAACCTTATTATACAGACGCTGCCTTTTCTTTTGCGGCTGCACGTTGGTATTAGGAACATCTGCTTTGGCAATGTTATTTCCGGTTCCTCTGACCGGATTGTAATTTCCACCAAGATAATTTCCGTACTGCAAATTGATTTCAACCATTTTGTTACCGGTGAAATAGGTGATAAACGGCCCAATCATCGATAATAAAAACAGGCCTATGGCAATCATGGAGAAATGTTTCCAGTTGATTTTGTTAAATACCGCAGCATAGGCGAAAGCCACCATGCCGAAACCGGAAATAATATAGGCAATGACACGCAAATCAATCAAGAACATCAGGGCTTTGCAGGCAATCTGGGCAAAAACTTTAGTATCGGGATCTCCGGAACCGGCATTGGCGCAAACGCCTTTCAAACCGGGCGCCGTGCCGTTGGCTTTATCGGCATTGCCGCCGCTGCCGATTTCCTTGTTCGGATCGCCGTCACTGCCCTCAATTTTCTCAACGCCGGGAATTTCCTGCTCGGCAGACTGTTCTTTTGGAGCAGAGTCTTTTTCCGTATTTTTTGAAAGAATTACCTCTTGACCGCTTTCTGCCGGCGCTTTTTCTTCACCTTTGGCTGACAAATCCGTCACCGCAAAACACAATGCCAACAGAACGCCAAAAAAAAAAAAACATTTTTTGAAAGCCGAAAAACTACTCATAATCTGCTCCTCCACATTGTCATCATTCATTTTATAATATCTTATTTTGCAGGATTAATCAATCAGTTTTTGATTTGATAAATAAAAAAAATGCCAAAAAAACACAACAGGAGAAAGCGGCGTTAAAAGATTATAAAGTTTTACGCATTATAGTGAGATAAAAACAGATTAAAGAATGAGGTAATTTATAATGTTTCAAGAATTTCCCGACGATAACATGAACGACAATTTCCTGAGCGAACGCCGCCAGAAAATCGCCGAACAGTCAATCATGAACATGGAGGAAAGAAAAAACGACCTGAAACGCTCCAAAAGCGTTTTCATCGGCGCCGTTTCCGGTATGGCTTTGGCCGGCGTTGTCGGCTGGTTTGCCCTTTCTCCGCGTTACGCGGCTGAAAATGTCGGCGAAATTCCGGTCATCCGCCGTACCCAGGCCGCCGTCAAAGTCCTGCCGAGCGATCCGGGCGGCATGGAAATCCTCAATCAGGACAAAACTGTTTACGACATCATCGACAATCAGGAAAGCGCCCCGGCCGTTGAGAGTATTCTGCCGCCGCCGGAACAGCCCAAACTTCCGGTTATCCAGCCTGAACCGGCACCGCAGCCGGCCGCCGGCGCAGCTCAGTCCGCAGTCATTGAACCGGAAAGGGTTGTCGGCACGGCAAATGTTGCTGCTGTTAAGGAAACAACCGTTGGCAAATCCGGCTCTGTTGCCGCCGTTGTCAATGAAGAACCGGAAATAAAACTGCCGACAATCAAAGAAGCCGCTGAACGCCAGAACGCTCAAGCTGCGAAAAACGCTGCCCCTGTTCCGGCCGTATCAGCCTCAACCGCCGCCGTTCTGGATAACATCTCCAAAGGCGCTTCCCGTGAAGAACCGGAAGAAAAAGCCGCCCCGGCTCCAACCGTTGCCGACAAAGGCAGCTGGCAGATTCAACTGATGTCCTCGCCCAACAAAAAGGCCGTCGAAGCAGCCTGGAACAACATGGTAAAAAAACATCCCGCCCTCAAAGGCCAGCCGCATGAAGTTGAAACGGCCGATCTCGGCGGCAAAGGAACCTACTACCGCTTAAAAGCCGGTGCTTTTGCCGACCGCAGCGGTGCGGACAACCTCTGCAATGCCGTCAAAAAACAAGGCGGAAGCTGTATTGTAAAGAAAAAATAACATGAACTTGTTTATCGGTATCGTCATCAATTTTCTGCCCCTGCTCATAGCCATAATCGCCCATGAAGTTTCTCATGGCTGGGTGGCTTATTGGCGGGGGGACGATACCGCCAAAAGACAGGGGCGCCTGTCCTTAAACCCGCTCCGTCACATCGACCCGATGGGGTCGGTTGTTGTTCCTGCCATTCTCCTCCTCTCTAAAGTCGGCTTTGTCATCGGCTGGGCCAAACCGGTTCCGGTCAATTACTGCAACCTGAAAAAGCCGCGCAAAGACATCTTTCTCATCTCCGCCGCCGGCATCGTCACCAACCTCTATCTGGCCTTGATTTCCGCACTGCTTACTTACCTGCTGCCTTTCATCCATAGCCTGACGGTACAGGCGCTGGCCAATGCCTTTCTGATTAACATGGTCATCATCAACATCATTATCGCCGCCTTTAATCTTCTGCCCATTCCGCCGCTTGACGGGTCAAAAATCTTCTTCGGCTGGATTAACCGCCCCTGGGCGGCAAAATATGTCAGTGCCGAACGCGAAGGCCTGATTGCCATTGTTGTTCTCGCGTTCATTCTCCCTTATCTTGCCAATCTGCTCGGCTTCAATTTTCACCCGCTCGGCTGGTATTTGGTAAACGTCACCAAACTGACCGCCTCGGTTTTGTTATAGGAGAAAAAAATCATGTCCCGTCCCGTTCGCGCGGCGTTGGTTTCAGTTTCCTCAACAGAATTGACTTCCACTGAAAAAAGCCTGCTTGAAAAATACAACCCGCTCGGCGTCAGTCTGTTCAACCGCAATATTGCCACGCCGCAACAGCTGCAAAAACTGATAGCCGACATAAAGGAAACGCTCGGCCGTGAAGACGCGCTGATTGCCGTCGACCAGGAGGGCGGACGCGTCCGCCGCCTGCGTGAACCGGACTTTCACCCCTCAGCCGGACAGCAGACGCTCGGCCGTTTATATACTGAAGTTTCCCCGACTGCCGCTCAAAATGCAGTCAAAATTCAAGCCGCCCTGATTGCCGCCGATTTGCGCTCCCTTGGCATTAACCTCAATTACGCGCCGGTGTTGGATGTACGCAGCCCGCAAACCGCCCCGGTTCTCTCCAGCCGCATTTTTTCCGACAACCCGCAGATTGTCGCCGAACTTGGCAAAATCATGGCGGACGAATATATGGCGCAAAGCATCATCCCCTGTATCAAGCACCTCCCCGGCCATGGCCGCGCCGCCGTTGACCCGCACTTGCACCTACCGGTTATCACCGCAGCGCTGCCGGAACTTGAAAATGATTTTTATCCATTTAAACAACTGCGCCGCCTGCCCTGCGGCATGACCGCGCATATTGTCGTCGCCGCCGTGGACGACAGCGCCCCGGTCACGCAAAGCCCCAAGGCTGTCCGCGAACTCATCCGCGGCCAAATCGGCTTTAACGGTTTTCTGATTTCTGACGCCATTGATATGCACGCCCTCAAAGGCAGCCTGAGCGAAAAAACAATGACCGCCCTCAATGCCGGCTGTGACGCCGTTTGCTATTGTGCCGGAGAAACCGCCGGACTGGAAGAAGTCTGCCGCGCCACCCGTCCTCTGACCGATGACGCCCTCGCCCGCCTGACGCGCATGACTGCGGTTTTAACCGCCCCTCGCCATGAACTTAACATCCCGGTGTTGCAAGAAGAATACGCGCACCTCCTCGGCCAAATCGAAGCCTATGATGAAACTTACGATGCCACCGAAGTCCTCTTCCAAATGCAACAATCAAATTAAAACGCAATCACCGGGCGGACAAAATAATGAAATCTGCGTTCCTCTCTGCTGCTGAAATTAAGACCATCGTCACGATTAGTCATAAAAGCCCATGCATGAGCGTCATCAAGCTCGGACGACGTCCAGTTCCAATAAGCCGGATTTGCTCTTGTCAGCCAGACATCGCCTTCTGCCGTTGCCAATGCAGCGTTAATCACCGAACGTCGATCCATCATTGACCGTCCGATACCGGCAGCAGGAAGACACCATTTTCCCTTTGTTCCCGGAGCTGAAGCCGGTGCATAAGTCACGGCAGCCCACGCCGCCGGATATTCAGCAGCATCTCCCGCCTGAATAATTTTTTGCGTATTACCGCAACTGTCATAATCACTTTCCGCCGCTGAAGTGCTTCCGGAATTTGGCAGCCCCGGAACATCTTCAAACCCTGTTGACCACGCTCTTCCGCCCAAATCTTTTAACGCCAGAGCCTGACCGCAGCCGTCACCGCCAATATAAACAACCACGCCGATCGGCGTTTTGCCGCTAACCTTGCCTCCAGTACAAGTACCGTCGCTGTTCAATATTTGTCCGATAGAACAATTTTTAGCATAGCCGGTACATTGTCCCAAGATTCCTTGTTCCAAGGTTTCGCCTGACTTTTTTTCGCATTTTTCGTTTTTCCATTCATAACCTTCCGCGCATGTACATTTGGAATACTTCCTGTTACACTCTTTTCCCTCACCGCCGACATAACCCGTCCCATTGCACGAATACTTAAAACCTGAAGAACAGACGCATTTCTTCTGCCCTGCATCCCATACTTCATTAAGCGGGCAGTTACATTGTTTATAATACGTGCCAGTATCATCCGTACAACTGCCGCCGCTGCCGCCCAAACTGCCGCAGCTTCCGGCCGGAAGCGGATAAAGCGACGTGTCGCATTTAATCTGATATTTTTTGCCGTCGCAGGAATCACATTCCCCGGCGCTGACATAGCCCGCGGGAATGGCGGAATAGTCATATCCCGGACAGGTGTTGCAGCATTCTTTGTATTTGCCGTCGCAAGCCTCGCCCACGCCTTGGTTCGGGGCGGTACAGGTCTGGTTATAATCTGCGGAACATTTGCAGATATGATAAGACGGATCGGCGGGACAGAAAACGGAAACGCTTCCTTCCGGACAGGGCGACTGGGTGTATCCGGCATCTTGGCATTGTTCGGCCGGCGTGTCATAATCAGGAACACCGCCGGGATTGCCATTCCCGCCGGAAACATCCTCGCTATTCCCGAATTTATTATCCGAACACTCCCCCGTATCGGTTATAAAACACACCGAGGCTTCCTTATATTCCTCCCCTAAGGTAGGGGAGGTTAGAAGGGGTGTGATAATTTCCAATTGTCCCTTACGGGACTCATACCCCCTCGAGAACTCCAACCGGACAAAGTC
>JAUNPO010000116.1 GCA_030536665.1 Pseudomonadota bacterium | reverse complement strand
TCATTAAAGGGTTGTCACGCCCTCAGCGGCAAACTCTGCCGCTTAAAAGCAATTTTAACATGAAGGTTTTGTGGTTGCAATCTTTTTATTCAAAACTTAAATAAATATACAGTGAACCAATATATTTGAGAATAGGTTTTATAATAGGCAATAAAAAAGGAGGATATTTATCCTCCTTTGTTTTTCAAACATAACTCATAAAATTATTCTTCATCTTCGTCTTCAAAATCATCCTCTTCACTTGGATCATATTCAATACCGAGTTTAGCCAGCATATCTTCGTTAATGTCTTCGCGCTGAGCCACAATCCAGTCCGGAACACACGGTGCTGCCGGCAGTGCGGCCAGAGCTTTCATCTTCTTGTCTAGGTACCAGCGCGGCGCATCAGCCATAATCGGCCGGTCAATAAAACCTTGCATTAAAACGACTTGCTTCAGCATCGGCAGGCTCAACAACTGGGTCGTACTGATAACGGAAGTTCCCTGCAACTGGTAAGACACGTTTTTGGAGAATGGATTGGCGCCTTTGCCCATGCCTTCGTTCTTAGAGAAAGAAGTTGTTTGGACGGTCTTGTTACCAATCATCTTTGAGAAACGCTGTGCTGTAACCTCATTGTTTTGAGATAAAATAATTTTGCAGGCCGTTGTAGAGATAACTGTTTCCAAATCGTCTTTACCATATTTTCCTGAGATTTGTCCCAAGTCTTGTCCGATAAGCAGATATGACACTTTTTGTCCGCGGCCGACCGCCGGTCCGTCAATAATGGCTTTCAGCTTGGGCATTTGCGGAAACTCGTCGAGAACAAACAGGCAGGGGAACGGCCCCATGACACCGTCCGTTTTGTTTTTGAATTTTGGCGGGTTTGCAATCAGATAAGACGACATCAGCTCAATAAACGTACCGCTGATGATACCCAAAGCGCGGGCGTCAACCTGGTTGACGGACAAATAAACGGAAATAGGTTTCCATTCGCCGGTAATCGGATCTTTCATGCCGCGCAAATCTTTGAATTGCAGGTCAGAAAAACTGGTTCTTGAAACAACCGCCGAGTTTTTGAAAATACCGATACCGGATAAACCGGTTGACAGAACGGAACCGCGTTCCTTGTCCGGCATGGCCGAAAGCTGGCTGAGTTCCGTAATACAACGGTTTGAATAACCGAATTTTCTGGCTTCCTCAATGGCTTCTTCCAACATATTGCGCATCGGGTCGGACATTGCCGCCATTTGGTCGCCTTCTTCAACACGGCGTTTAATTTCCTGCGATTGCTTGATTTGCGCTTCCGTAATCCATTCCAAAATCATGGCCAGACAAGGCTCATGCCCGATCCATTTTTCCGGCAGCAGACTCCATGTGCCGATAGGCAGATAATTGTCAATCGTCACGTTATTGGTACGCAAATCCTGAATAGCCTTGGCCGCCAGAGGGTCGTGCATTTCAAGATAATAGCTTTCCAGCACGCGCTTGTCTTCATCGTCAAGTTTGCCTTCGTAAATGCGCCCGATAAAATAATCGTTTGCCCGGGCTTTCTCGCACTTAAACGAAACAAAGTGAATAAAGCCTGTCAATGCCGAACGACCGGTCTTGGACCAGTGCGGGTCAGCGCCGCCTTTGGGATCCTCAACCAGAATATTGCACATGGAGTCAATGTACATATCGCGGTCAGGGCCGGGAAGGGGCAGGGCATTGGGCGACAGCGGATTCCAACTGGGGTAATAAATTCCTTCCGCCGGGTTGTCTTCAGCACCCCAGTTGATGACAAACACCGGGCCTTCTTTGGCGCGGGCGCCGGTTGTGCTGTAACATAATTCAGGTTTCGGGTCGTTTACGATGATGCTCAATCCTTGGGAATTGAAAATCGTCGGCATAACCACACCGACTGTTTTACCGGTTCCAGGAGGCGCGCAACACAGCGTCGCCAGGGTTTCTTTCAATTTGAGCAAATGCCCTTTATATTTGCCGACAACCATGCAGAAACCGTCCAGCAGCCCCATTTTCTTAATGTCTTTCAGGTCAGCCAAACGGGCGGAACCGTGAATGTTGGATTGAAAGCGGTAAGGGTTGGTAACCATACCGACAATCAGCCCGATAGGCAGGGTTAAAAACGGCAGAATGGGCAGCCACAGGCTGACGGAAAACGGACCGTGATACCCTGAAAGCTGGCGGAACCAGTTTCCGTAACGGGAAATAAGATATGACGGGTTCTGAAAAATGGTCTGAATAAAACGATAAACGTCATTCATGCTGTCTTTTGAAATGCCGCTTCCGATAAGATAACCCAGCGGCAGGGAAAGAATAAGCAGGGCAATTGTAACAACCAGCGAGATAATAACCGTCATCACCATCCATTGCACGGCATGGTCATATTCTTCCCATTCTTCTCCTCTTTTTTGCAATCCCATTTTTTAATATCCTCTAAGCGATGCTTCTGATAAGTTTTTTAATCTTTTCAAAATTGTCATTGCCGGCCGGTTTGTCTGCGTCATCCAGCGCCTTGGCGAAAAGTTTGATTTCTTTCGGCGTGCCGCGGTCGATTCTCGTAACGTTAATATCCAGCCCTTCCCATATTTCAAACATATCTTCGGCATTGATAATGTTGCCGATTTGAATGACGACATAAGCCTTAACTTTGTGTTTGAAACCCTCTGAGGCCAATTTTTCTTCCAGAAATTTTTTGGCAATGTCTGCTTTGCGCACGGGGGAAATCCTATGGCTGCTTTCTGAAAACCACAACGGTTCTTCATCATTAAAGCGTTCCTCGTCAGCGAGCCAGTCGCCGGGTTCCTTGTCAATCAGGCACAGGCATATCTGGTTGGCAGAAACGCCGATAAAATCAATCAGGTTATTTTTAATGGTTGCCCCGTTGATTGTTTCATAACCATGCTGTTTAATAATGTCCAATGTTGAATTGCCGCTGTTGCCTCGGCCCTGCTGTCCGGCGTTTTTGGCCGCTGGTACATTGCGCCCGTTGCTCTGGGTCGGCAGGTTGTTTTTGTTCTTTTTGTTGTCTTTGTCCCTGCGTCCGGGAGCGGCGGCCGTTTCTCTGTTCTGCGGGGAACGGGGAGAGGTATCAACGCTTTTTTCCTCCGGTTTGGCAGAAGCCTTTTCAATATCAAAATCATCAATATTGAAATCAAAGTCATCATCTTTGTCATCGTCCATATTAAACAAAGAGTGGCTGAATTGTTTAGGTTCCGGTGTCGGCAAAACAGGTGCCGGAGCCGGAACGGCTTTTTTCGGCGCGGCGGCCAGCGGCGCGGTGGCGGCTTCCGCGGAAGCGGTCAGCGGCTTAACCCGGGGAGATGAGCTGATTAATTTGTTGCTGACCGGTTCGGGACGGTCATCCAGAGGAATAGTCAGGCTTCTTGGCCGGACTTCTTTGTAAGATTTTTTCTTCTTTGACTTTTTGCCCGGTGTCGCCGTGTGCGCAATAATTTTCACCGGTTTGAAGAAAAATTTCTTAATAATGTGCCAAGGCGATAAAACAAGCTTAACCAGATAATTTTCCCATTTTATCATGCTCAAAGCTGCCCAGCCGCACAGCCACAGGGGAATAAATGTTAAAATAATCAGAATAAAAGCCCATTCTTTCGGCGTATCAATAACCCAGCCGGACAACCACAAATTCCATGCATGATTCCAATGAGCCGTCTGAAAAATATCAAACCGCCAGTTGCGGAGCATAATAACCCTTATCCCCTCTATGAAGAACACGCTCCAAAAGAGGCCGACACACATAATCCTGGTCAATATTATTAAGGGTTTCAAGTTTGTCCTTTCAAAAAGTTTCTCTCAGTTTAACATAAGTTGGTTAATAACTGATTATTATTTGTCGCTGATTTTATCCGCAATAATTTCTCTGATTTTTTTTGTTTCCTTGTTGGCGTCAATTTTTTTCTCAACTTCTTTCAGCTTCATTTTGACAATTTCTTTTTGGTCGACTTTTTCACCCGTCGAACCGATGTTTTTGATGACAATGCGTGAAGTATCTCCATAACGCTTAAGGCTCCAGCGGCTGTACGCTTCAAAAGGATACAATAATATCGCCGCAAAATTGAGTTTCATACATCTTCTGAAACCCCATCCCCACAAGATGCCGCCAAATAAGAAGGAAAACAAAAACAAATAATCCCGGGCGTTTTTGATTTTGCCGCCGCTGTTCCAAAATTGGCTGATGATTTTCCAGTCTTCTCTGCTGAAAATGTCAAACCGCCAAGCGGTTGTAAACAAAAAATCGGCCAGGCAAAGAAAAATGTAGGTCCAAATTGAACCTACTAAAAAAAATTTAATATATTTTTTCAGTTTTTTCATAATTAACGGCTTACTCCCAAACGCTGCCTTAACATATCCGTAAACTGCTGATCCGGTTTGCCTTCCATATTTGGAGCCTGATAATTGGGATTTTGCAGCCTTTTAATAAGCTGGGCTCTCTTTTGAGCGCGAATGCCCTCTTTTTCTTCCCGGGCTTTTTTCTTGGCTGGGTCGCTGAGAATTCTGTTTTTTGCTTCTTCAAGCTGCTTTTTCCTTTTTTCCAGATTCTGCTTTCTGGCTTGTTCGGTATATTCCTGAGCCTTGAGCTTTTCCATTTGATCGCTGATTCCCTTATCAAAATCCTGCTCTAAAATCATGGCTTCAAGCATATTTGCCGGCGGTTCGTTAGTGTCAATACCCTGCAGCATATTGCCCAGCTTTTCCCAGGATTGGTTTTGTTTAGGCTGTCCGTATTTCTTACCGGTAACCTTACGATATGCCCTGCGCATAAAGCCGTTCTTTTTCTTTTCAAAACCGGAAAAACGTCCGTTTTCCAGATTCTTGTCCATTTCCTCAACGGCTTTTTGCGCGGTTTTCAAAAGCTTGTCGCCTAAAGCCGTAACGTTGCCGCCGTTTACTGCCTCCCGGTTTAGTGCTTTGACATAAAGGGCCAACCCCTCTTTCTGCAATCGGGAAAAAGCATTGTCATTTCCGTTAGGATGTGTAAAAGACTTATCCTGAATTTTAGGCTCAACCATGGCTGCGGTTGCATACAGGTTAGCGAATTGTCTGGCCGCAATCATATTGTCTTTCATATTGTCCTGACATTTTTTGATACGCTTTTTATCAAAAAATTTCTTAAAATCCTGCGGCGGCATATTTTTTACAAGTGTTTTTGTTTTTTCCGGAAGATTCGTTTCGTCAACCTTGCCGTCTCTGATTTTATCGCACAGTTCAACCAATCCGTTATATTCTTCAAATTTTTCGGATTTGGCTTTCGAGTCATCAAGAGCTTTTTTCTCATATTTCTCTTTCCACTGATAAGCGTCGTATCTTTCAATGTCTTTAATTTTGTTTTTTTCGGCTTTGTTTCTGTTTTTGTTGCGTCTGGCTGCATAGTATGCTGTTTTTATCTTTTTGGCTGACCATGCCCATAAAAAGTTTGCCCCGCCGATAAGCCAGTCTTCATACATATAGTCGATAACGTCGCCTTTTTTGAAAGGGCCTTTTTCCTCATCGCCGTCCTCTTCTTTATCATCGGTTTTTCGGTTTATTTCGTCCCCGTCGCCGCCATCGGTATCATCGTTTTC
>JAUNPO010000004.1 GCA_030536665.1 Pseudomonadota bacterium | reverse complement strand
TTTTTTTCAAGCTGCTTTTTTTGTTTTTTATATTCCTCGTCTGTAATTTCACCATGATAAACCTGCTGCTGCAGCTTCTCATATTCAGGATCTTTATAAAAACCTCCCTTCTCTGATACCCTAAGCAATGGCCCCATCCCATACGTGTCTAATTCTTTTTGCAGTTCATCAATAGCGGCCTGCACAGCCTCACTTTTCTGTTTCTTTTCTTGTAAATCACTGTTAAGTTTTGTTTCAAGTTCTTCACGGGTATAGATTGTCTTTTTATAATCCGCATCATTGGAATTAGAACAAAATAAAATAAACACCTTCGCAACCGACATAATAAAAAAGTTTATTATAAAAAAATAAAAACGACGCATAATAATGTCCTCCGCATTACCTTTTTTCTTTTAATAATACACAATTTTCCAATACAAATCAAACAATTTTTAAAGTGGAAAATAAAAAAAATGCCAAAAAAAATCCGCTCAGTTTCCTGAACGGATTTACATTAAAATATAGATTAACTAACCGACCATATGCGACAATATCTCATTGGCAAAAGCCCGCAGTTCAACATCTTCCATCAGCGAAAGTTTAAGGTTGGATTTCTCCAGTTCCTTTGCCGTACCGCAGTCAAAACGCACCGCATCGCACAACACGCCGTGCAGCGGCACGCCGCGTTTGGCCGCCAGCTCCATGGCATCAGTCAGATTAATCTCCCCATTGCTGCCTTTTCTGACCTCGGGAAGAATATCCATAATGATATTCGGCAGAATATACGGCCCCATGCTGGCATAATTGGACGGCACGTCCTCCAAAGCCGGCTTTTCAACCAAACCGTTTGCCTTAACGACGCGGCCGCTGCGCACAGCCCCGACCAACGCGCCGTAACGCACCATCTCCTCGCGGGGAAATTCCATCACATTCTCAACCATGCCGCCGGTTTCTTCATAAACTTCCTCAAGCTGCCGCAAAATGCCCGTGCCGTGAAAATTAATATAAACGTCATCAGGCCACATAACGACAAAATCACGGTCGCCGACAATCTCCTTAGCCATCAAAATGGCATGCCCGTTTCCTTTCGGTTCTGACTGCCGAGCAAAAGAAAACTTCATGCCTTCGGGAATAATGTCGCGGACAACTTTAAGCAAATCAAGCTTGTTATGGCTTTTCAAATGGTTTTCCAGCATCTCACAAGGTGAAAAATAGCTCTCAAACAGATCCTTGCCGATTTCATCGCTGTATATAAAGACGACTTCCTTAATGCCTATCTCCCGACAGGCGTCAACCGCATATTGAATAATCGGCTTGCCGTGCAGGGTCAAAAACCCCTTGTGAATCACCTTTGTCGCGGGAAGATTGCGGGTAGACAACCCCGCAACCGGAAGAATACAGACTTCAGGCTTTCTTGTCATGCTAAAAACTCCTCAGTTAAGAATAAAAAATAATGGAGTCATTATAACAGCAAATAACTTTCAGACAAGTACATAAACAGTAATCAACACAACTTTTTATTGTTTGGTAACCGTCCCCGTCGCGCGTACAATTTCTCCGGAAGCTTTGGTTATAATTCCGGACGCCCGGCTTTCTTTTTCTTTCAGCCGCGGCGCATTATCCTGACGGACAACGCCATGTCCGTCATCTTCCTTGCTGAAATCCAAAACCCGGACCTCTTCTTTTTGTATCGCTTCCTCCGCTTTTTGAACGTCTTCAATATCGGGTACCACGCGCATAACCTTGCCGCTTCCGGAAACGGAAATCGTGCTGGTGTTCTCTTCAACTTTGCGTCTTATGGCGGCTTCTTCCTTGCGGCGGCGGTCTTTTTCTTCTTCTGCCGACACCTTGGCCTCGCAAACCTTATAAAGGCTGTCGGCATTGGCCTGCATGGTTTCAAACTCTGTCTTCGCCCTGTCGGCCTTATCTCTCAGCTCAGCGGCATAAGCGGCCATACGCGGCGTATCGTTGCTGTCCTTAACAACGCCGTAACTCTTGGTTATGTCAAAACGAATGCCTTTCAGCGCCAACAGATTGTTTTCAATGCTGCTCTTAAGCCGGGAAATATCGCTGTCATTTCCCAAAATCAGCTTGCTGTTAATCTTGACCAGCCGCTGCGGATAACTTTTATATTTCTCGCCGTAATCGCCGTTCAGCGTTTCAGCCCGTTTATAAATATCCTCAAACATATTGTAGTAAAAATCAATCTGTTCGGCGACATCATCATGATAAATAACGTCAATCTCGTCATAAAAGCCGTTAACCTGTCCCTCCACAGCGTCGTTCATTTCCCGGACGCTTTGAATCAGCGCATCGTCATATTCCGGCGTCAACCCCAGCGTAAAGACTTTTTCTATCTGCTGAATATTGCCGTCAAGCCGTCCTTGCAGCTGTTCCGCCTTATTTTTGGCCTTTTCGCCGTACAACCGGGAATTCGTTTCAGCCAGACGCTTTCCGACATCTTCTTCTATCTTCTTTTTAAGCCCTCTGGCGCGTTCCTGCTGTGCGTTCATATCGCTTTGCAGGGCATCGCGCCGCGCCTGTTCCTGCGCTTTGCGCTCTGCTTCCAGACGGGCGTTTCTGTCGTCATAGCTCTTCACCAGCTCGCCGGTATCAACCGACAGCTGCGGCGCCGCCAGACTTCCGGCCATCGTAAACGCAAACCCGGGAATATCTTTCAAATTTTCCCAAACGACGCTAAACTTGCCGTTCATGTTCCAATCGGCCAAACTGCCCTCGTCCGTTGTCAAAACGCTTGCCTGCGGAGAAACAAACACGGCGTCGCTCAGCTTATACTGCCCCTTGTTCAAAACCAGGCTTCCGCCAAAGCTTTCAAACTGCATTTCTCCTTTTTGCATATTGTCCTGAACAAATGCCGCCACACCCTCAGACTGGGTGCGTTTTTCCAAATCGGCGGCAATAGCCGGCAGATTCCACCCTTTTACAACCGGCTGGCTGATGGTAAAGCGAAACGTGCCGCTCAAATTATTGAACATATCGTCAAAAGAAACGGCTGAAGTCGTAAAATCAACATCCCCGTCGAGTTTTCCGTAGCGCAGCCCATATTTGCTGCCGGACAGCCTGCCGTCGGAAATGCTCTGCCGCGCCAGTTGCAGTTTTCCTTTCAGATTAGGCTCAGCGCCTGCCGCCAGCTGTGCCGAACCGTTCACCGTCCCGTTATTGTAAACCATGCTCAAATCATTCAGGCTGATTAAGCCTTCTTTCATAGCCAGCCCAAAAGAAACGTCGGACATCTTTTCATCACGATAAGACAGATTGTCAAAAACAAAGCTGCCGCTCAAATCAAACTCGTTAAAAGGCGCATAATTGATTTTGGCCTTGCTCAGCTCCGGCTTGGCGATAAACTCGGCGCCGATGGCATCCTTAAAGTTTCCCGGACGGTTTGAAGCGCTGCCGGCATCCTCCGACAAAAAGCGCTCAATTTCAAACCGGTTGATTTTCATATCCGTCTGAACTTGCGGCCGGCCGCTGCTTCTGTCAAAATCAAAGCTCCCCTGAAAACGGTTTGAACCGATGTTCATTTCCGCCTCCGCCAGCGAAAACTTCTCCCGGCTTCCCGCCAGCTTTGCCTTTAGCTGCAAAAGCCCCAGAGAAAAGGCGCGCGGTTTGTAACTGTACCCCAGATTATTGATAAACTTCACAAAATCGGGATTTTTCAGTTCCAAACTGCCGTTCAAAGACGGCATCTCGCCGCTGTAATCAACAGCGCCGTCATAAACGACGCTCAAATTTTCAACCTTAGCAGAAGTCCTAACATTGGCCCGGACAATATTGCCGCTGGCAACGCCCTGTGCCGAAAACTTCTTCACCATTCCCGGCTTAAGCCCTTCCTTCTCCAGCCCCAGCGTATTAATCAGCGCGGCAGCGTCATTGCTTTCAAGACTATACCGCAGATTCTGAAAAACCGGGCTTTTGCCAAATCCGCCGATTGTTCCCGACAAATGAACTTCGCTGCCCGATACGCTGCCGATATCCAGCTTGCCGATGTTCAACACGCCGTTGACCAGGCTGAACTCGGAACTGACATTTTCAAAAGGCAGCCCGTTATAAATCCCCAGCGTCATGCTCAGAATGATGCGCGTATCCAGCCCGTTCAACGCCTCCAGCTGCTTAAACCTGGCCTGAATGCGCTGCAACAGATTTTTGTCGGCGTCAATCTGCGGCAGTTTCTCAATATAATTGTCAAAATTGGCGCTGTCGATATTAAGCACAATCATCGACTTGACCGGATTGCCGAAAATAAACCCGGCCTCGCCTTTTGCCGTGCTGTTGTCCAACGCCAGTTCAAACGGCGAAAGCTGCATATTTTGCAGGTTTCCGAGAATATGCGCCGTCCCTTTGGCTTTCTTATATGTTGATGGCGCAACCTGTTTGAGTTCATACCCCAGCCACTTGCTTAATTGCGCAAACTCACCCGTTTCAAAACTGACGTCAACATCATAGGTCGGATTTTCGGCGGCGCCGTCAAACTGCCCGTTGCAGGAAAATGTCGTGTCCGTCCAAAGCGCTCCGCTCAGATTCTGCAAAACCGCTTTTTTGCCCACCCAGTCAAAACTAAGCGCAAAATCGCGCAGAGTTTCGTTGTTATAATAGGCTTTCAGGGCTTTCACGTCCCCGAGCAAATCAAACCCCAAGTCCGGAGAATAAGCCGCGCCGGATTTTTTATACCCGTCAACAGCCTGCAAAAGCAGCTTTGCCGCCGGTTCCAAATCCCAGTCCGTCATATTGAATGCCGCCTCGACTTTGCGGCGCTCGGCGCCATCCCCTTGCTGCAACGGAATCAAAATATTGCCGGCGCCGGAAGTCCGTCCATACTTCACCACCACATTGGAAAAATCGATTCTGTCTTTATCCGTTGCCACCGCTGCCGTTACCGCCAGAGGCAGGTTGAAAGAAGCGTCAACGCCGTCAAGCGCTGTCATCTCGTTCAGAAAATCGGCAATCTTGCTCGATTCGAAAATAATGTTTCCGGTAACCGTCCTGTCCCTAAGAAAAACCGAACCGTCAAAACGAACATAAGATTCCAGCGACGGATAATTCACCACCAGATTGACCGTCGTCGCAAAATTGTCGGTAAACTGCCCCAGAGAAACGGCAAAACCTTCCGGCTTGTCCCCGCGCATATAGCTGCCTTCAATGCGGTATGGCCCATAAAGGTTTTCGGCAATCACTTCCGCATTCAGACTTTCAAGCCGGGTATCAAGACCGTTGCGGGCGTCAATCAAATGAACTTTGGCTTTTTCAAGCGTCGCGCTGTCAAGGCTGATGGACGTATTCCGCTGTTCTTCAAACGAACGGGGTGCCGCCTCCGTCTGCCAGTTCAGGCTTCCGTCATCGGCAATGTCAATAACAATCTCCGGTTCAACGACGGAAAGCCGGCTGACATCCCATTCCTCTCCGAAAACGGCCCCCAAAGACACCTTGGCAATCAGGCTCTTGATTTCGGCCAAAGGCTTTTGGCTGTAATCGCCGCTCTCGTTATAAACCTTGACATCCGAAGCCGTCAGATAAGGCGACGGCAGAATGGACATTTCCACCGGCCCTTCAAAAACCACTTTTTTTCCGGTCAGTGCCAAAAGTTGTGCGGAAATTTTATCTTTGTGCCGATTCCAGTCAATATTCGCAACATATATCCATAAGCCTGCAACCAAGACAACCAGTGTCGAAACAACGATTAATAAAACCTTTTTCACAAACTTTCTCCTGTTTCTTCGGATATTATTAATTATTCTTTGCTAAATATTGATTCTAATTTATACTCTAAAGCATAAAATTTAATTAATACAGAGAAAAAAGAGAGGCAAGTTATGAACACCGCTGAAAAGCTTTTTAATCTGGCGCGGCAGGCACGCGAACACGCTTATGCCCCCTACTCGTCTTTCCGCGTCGGCGCGGCGATTCTGAGCGAAAACAACAACTGCTACAGCGGCTGCAATGTCGAAAACGTTTCCTATCCCTGCGGCACCTGTGCTGAAGCCGGCGCCATTGCCGCCATGATTAACGGCGGCGATTCCCTGATTGCCGAAATTCTCATCATCGCCGACAGCGCTGATATCATCACGCCTTGCGGCGCCTGCCTGCAGCGGATAAAGGAATTCTCCCGCCCCGAAACCAAAATCCGCCTTGCCAATCTTAACGGCATCGCGGCAACTTATACCGTCCGCGAAATGCTGCCCCATGCCTTTAATGCGGAGGAGCTGAAAAAATGATTGATAAAATAGCCGCGCAAATCCAAAACCGCCTGAACGGCCGCCGACCGCAGACCGCTATCATCCTCGGCAGCGGCCTGGGAAAACTCGGTGATGAAATCACCGACGCCGTTACCATTCCCTATGCCGAAATTGAGGGTTTTCCGCGCTCCACCGTTGCCGGACACAAAGGCTGCCTCATTATCGGAACGCTGGCCGGAAAAGAAGTCCTCTGTATGCAGGGGCGGATTCACCTGTATGAAGGCCACGCCCCGCAGGCAATCAAAACGATTATTGCCGCTTTCCGCCGCCTTGGCATAAAACGGCTGATTGTCACCAATGCCGCCGGTTCTCTGCACCGGGATATGCCCGCCGGCAGCCTGATGCTGATAAAAGACCACATCAACCTTAATCTTCCCAATCCGCTCATCGGTCCCAATGACGACAAAGACGGTCCCCGCTTTCCGGACATGAGCGACGCGTACACCGCCGCCATCCGCAGCCGCGTCAAAGACCTTGCCGCAAAACTGAAAATAAAACTTTTTGAGGGCGTCTATATGATGATGCGCGGCCCCTGTTTTGAAACGCCGGCAGAAATCCGCGCGCTGCAAACGCTCGGCGCCGACGCCGTCGGTATGTCGACAGTCCCCGAGGTTATCTGCGCCGTTTACAGCGGCATGGAAGTCTTAGGAATTTCCGTCATTACCAACCTTGGAACCGGCCTGCAAAGCGCGCCGCAAAGCCATGCCGAAACCATGGAACAGGCAGATAAAGCCGCCGTTTCCCTGACAACGCTGGTCAAAGAATTTATCCGGGAGAACTGAGATGGACAACGTAACCGCCGCAAAAAAATTAATCGGCCTGATGGACTTGACCTCGTTAAACAGCGATGACAACAGCGGCCGTATTGAAAAACTCTGCGGCAAAGCTTTCACCCCTTACGGCAATGTTGCCGCCGTCTGTATCTGGCCGCGCTTTGTCCCGCTGGCCAAAAAACTTTTGCAGCAAAGCGGCGTCAAAACCGCCACGGTCATCAACTTTCCGCAGGGCGGCACCGATACTGCCGAACTGGCCAAAGAACTGAAAATCGCTCTGGACAACGGCGCAGACGAAATCGATGCAGTCCTGCCCTACCGCACGCTGATGAACGGAGAAAGCGCTGCCTGTGAAAAGTTTTTCCAAACCTTAAAAGAAGAATGCCCGGCAGACATCCCGGTCAAAATCATTATTGAAAGCGGTGAGCTTGTCAAACCGTCCCTTATTTCGGAAGCTTGCAGAATGTGCATTGACAGCGGCGCCGCCTTCATCAAAACCTCAACCGGAAAAACGCCCGTTTCCGCCACGCCGGAAGCCGCCAACCTGATTTTGGAAAACATCTCGTCCGGACGCAGGAACATCGGCTTCAAAGCCTCCGGCGGCATAAAAACAACCGAAGACGCCAAAAAATATTTAATCCTGGCCGAAGCCGTTATGGGAGATAAATGGGTTTCCCCGCAAAACTTCCGTGTCGGCGCCAGTTCGTTGCTTGACGATTTGCTTCAAACCATTGAGAGAGGATATTAGCATGTTACCGCAGGAAATCATTCGTAAAAAACGCAATAAACACCACCTGAGCAAAGACGAAATTTCTTATTTCGTCGACGGCATCACCACCGGAGAAATCACTGACGGCCAAACCGCCGCCCTGACCATGGCGATTTGCCTGAACGGGTTAAACAAAAACGAAATACTCCACCTCACCAAAGCCATGCGCGATTCTGGAGAAGTCCTCGACTGGTCAGAGCTCAAAGGCCCGATTGTCGATAAACATTCTTCCGGCGGCGTCGGCGACAAAGTCAGCCTCATGCTGGCGCCGATGCTGGCAGCCTGCGGCGCTTTCGTGCCGATGATTTCCGGGCGCGGTCTCGGCCATACCGGCGGCACGCTCGACAAATTCGATTCCATTCCGGGATACAATACCGCTCCCGACAACGAGCTCTTCAAAAAAACCGTGCGGGAAGTCGGCTGCGCCATTATCGGACAGACCGGCAATCTCGCCCCGGCCGACAAAAAAATATACGCTATCCGCGATGTCTGCGGCACGGTTGAATCCATGCCGTTGATTACTGCCTCGATTCTCTCCAAAAAACTGGCCGCCGGCCTTGACTGCCTGGTCATGGACTTAAAATGCGGAAACGGCGCCTTTATGGAACATCGCAAAGATGCTGTCGCCTTGGCGGAAATGATTGTTAACGTCGCCAACCAGGCAAAAACCAAAACCGTCGCCGTCATAACTGACATGAATCAGGTGTTGGGACGCAATGTCGGCAACGCTCTGGAAGTCATTGAGGCTGTTGAATTTCTGAAAGGCAAAAACGTCGATTCCCGCCTTTATGCCGTCACTATGGAACTCTGCGCCGAACTTCTGATGGTTTCAAAACTGGCCTCCAACCTCGGCCAGGCGAAAAAACAGCTCGAACATGCTTTGAAATCGGGTCGCGCCCTGCAAAAATTCCAGGAAATGATAACCGCTCTCGGCGGCCCTGCTGATTTCTGCAAAAAGCCGGAAAAATATCTGCCTAAAGCCGCCATCATCCGTCCGGCCTACGCTGAGAAAGAAGGCTATGTCAAATCCATGATTACCCGCAACGTCGGCCTCAGCATTATCGGCTTAAAAGGTGGACGCATCCGCCCCGAACAAAGCCTCGACTATGCGACCGGCTTCAGCGACTTCTGCCAGATTGGCGACTATCTCTCCAAAGACAAGCCCATTGCCATAATCCATGCTCAGAGCGAACAGGATTTTGAGCAGGCCGAAAGAGAACTGCGCCTCTGCATCCGCCTGACAGACAAGCCGCTCAAAAAGCTGCATAACCCGATTATCAAAAAAATCAAATAGAAAGGAAAACGCATGGGAAGAGCCATAATCCTGATGATGGATTCTTTCGGTATCGGCGGCGCCAAAGACGCCGCTGCCTTCAACAATGCAGGAGCAAATACTTTCGGGCATATTGCAGCGTTTCGCGGCGGCCTGAAAATCCCCTGCCTGAATAGCCTTGGTCTGGCTCAGGCGGCGGAAGACGCTTCCGGCGACAAACCGCAAATCGGCAGCCAGACGACGGGATTTAAAAAACTGCAATCCAAATACGGACACATGTCGGAAATCAGCAAAGACAAAGACACCGTTTCCGGTCACTGGGAACTCGCCTGCCTGCCCAACCTCAAAGGCTGGGGACATTTTCCGCCCGCGTTTCCCTCTTTTCCCGAAACGCTGATTGAAGAAATCTGCCGCCGCGGAAACATTGCCGGTATTTTAGGCAACAAAGCCGCCTCCGGCACGGTCATTATCCAGGAGCTTGGCGAAGAACACATAAAATCCGGCCTGCCGATTTTTTACACCTCCGCTGACAGCAATATCCAAATCGCCGCCCACGAGGAACATTTCGGCCTGGACAGGCTTTACGCCCTCTGCGAAATTGCCTATGAACTGGTCAAACCTTACAACATCGGCCGCATTATCGCCCGGCCGTTCATCGGTGAAAAAGCCGGTTCCTTCACCCGCACCGCCCGCCGCCGCGACTTTACCGCCGAACCTTTTGGCGAAACCCTGCTTGACCGCCTGAAAGCCGCTGGAAAAAATGTCATTGCCATTGGCGCGATTAACGACATCTACGCCCACCGCGGCATCACCAAAGGCATTCATGGCAGCGGCCTGCAAGAGCTTTGGGACTTAACCCTGGCGGAAATAAAAACCGCGCCGGAAGACAGCCTGATTTTCACCAATTTTGAAGACTTTGATATGCTCTGGGGACACCGCCGCGACATCAACGGCTACGCTGAGGGGCTGGAATATTTCGATTCCCGTCTGGCAGAAATTGAAGCTGTTCTCCGCCCCGATGACATTGTTTTCATCACCGCCGACCATGGCAATGATCCCTCTTATGACGGCACGGACCACACCCGGGAACAGGTTCCCGTCCTGATGTTCGGCCTTAACGTCAAACCGGAAAACATCGGCCAGCGGGACACTTACGCCGACCTCGGCCAGACCGTCGCCGCTTACTTTAACCTCAAACCCTTTGTTTATGGAAAGAGTTTCTTGTAATGACCTGGTCAGCCCCAAATCTCCCGCAGGAAAAACATTGCTTCTTCAGCCGCAAAGGCGGTGTTTCCAAAGGCATTTACCAAAGCCTCAACACCAACTTTAAATCCCGCGACAACAAAGAAAACGTTCGCCGCAACTGCGAAATCATTGCCGGGCATTATGGCCTGAAATATGACAACATCCTGCGGCTTAACCAAGGCGTCGGCAACAAATGCGTTTTTGTAACTCAGGCTTCGCAAAACCAAATTGAAGCGGACGGCGCCGTTACCGCAACACCCGGCATTATCCTCTGCATCGGCACGGCCGACTGCGCGCCGGTTCTCCTTGCCGACTATAAAAACGGCGTCATCGGTGCTGCTCATGCCGGCTGGCGCGGCGCTTTCGCCGGTATTATTGAAAACACCGTCAGCCTGATGTTGCAACACGGCGCCGAAATTGCCAACCTTGCCGCTGCCGTCGGCCCTTGTATCCAACAGCCCTCTTGCGAAATGGGAAGCGAAGTGTTGGAACAATTCTTATCTCAAGACCAAAAGAATCAAAAATATTTCATCCCGGCGCCCCGTCCCGAACATTATCTGTTTGACCTGAGCGCTTATACCACCGACAAACTCCGCCGGCTGGGAATACCAAACGTTGCCGTTTCAAAGGATGATACCTATGCCGACAGTGAAAATTATTTCAGCTACCGCCGCAACACGCACCTCGGTCTGATTCGCTTTCCCGCTGATTTTCCGGTCGAGTTATCAACTATAACCTTATAATCTGCTTTATTAATTCGGCGGAATACATTATTATCAAAACAATGTTTAATTAATACGGGATTTTTCAATGTTTCCGATAGGAAAACTGACACTGGCTGTTTTGGGATTGCGCTTCTTCGGCGCCGCGGGATTTTTCTGGGGAATGTTCATCGGCCATATGTTCATCGACCGCACCGTCATCCGCAAACTTATCAAACAATACATAAGTTCCGTTGACGACAACATCCGTCTTTTTCTGCCCTACCGTTACTATAAATATTACAACCGCCTTGAAAACAATATGTTCGGCATCATCTGGGGCAGTGTCATCGGTTCGCTGACTTTCGGCTTTCAGGGATTCGTCATCTTCTTCATCATCGGACACTTTGTCTTTGATATGCCGGACAATCGCTGGTCTATGCTTTTTAAATCCCACTTTGAAACTTTCTGGAACCAGAACTGGTGCAAAATTCTCGGCGCTGTCATCGGCTTCACCCTGCACAGCAACCTTCTGGTTTTCATCGGTGTTGTCATCGGTTTCTTTGCCGATTCCATGCGCTTCGGCAACCTCAAAAGAAAATTCAACCTCAAATTCCTGAACAAATTTTGGTCGGACTTAAACCTCATAAAGTTTTATCTCCACTCTTCCGACGCCAGACATTTCTCCCTTGTGCAGGCCATGGCCGGACTGGCCGCCAAAATCTCCAAAGCCGACGGCGTTGTCAGCGAAAACGAAATCCGCATTTTCAAAAAAATGTTTGAACTGACCTATGAAGAAAACAGCAAAATCGCCAATATTTTTAACAATGCCAAAAAAACCGCCGACGGTTACGAACGCTATGCCAGACAGTTAAAACTAATCGCCCGGGACAATCTCGACCTCAAGGAAAACATCATTGATAACCTTTTCAAAATCGCCGCGGCCGACGGAAATATTCACAACGAGCAGCTGGGAATTTTGAAAAACGTTGCCTATATCATTGAACTGTCAGACGGCAATTTTGACGTCATTCATGACCGCTACAAACCGCGCCCGGCATCATCCTCCCCGCTTCAGGACTATTATGATGTTCTGGGCATTTCTCCCACTGCCGGCAATGACGAAATCAAAGCCCGCTGGAAAGAGCTCATTATCGTCTGGCACCCTGACAATGCCCAGGCTCACGGCGGTTCTCCGGCTGAAATTGAAAAATACACCGCCAAAATGGCCGAGATAAACAACGCTTACCAGCATATTATGAAAAGCCGCAAATTGTAGGATAAAACCATGCAGGAAAAACTTTTGCCCTATTTTGAAGAACGCAGTGCGCCGGTCGAGCTTTTGGTTTTTCATTGCAATGCTTTTGACCTTGAACAGTTCTGCCGTTGGATGCACGAATATAAAACCAGCGCCCATTACTTTATTGCCGAAGACGGCGAAATCACCCGCCTCGTTCCCGAAGACAAATGCGCTTACCATGCCGGAAAAGGATTCTGGCGCGGAAAAACAGCCATAAATGCCCGCTCAATCGGCATAGAACTGCAAAACCAAACTTTGGGACAAACGCCTTATGCGCCGCAACAAATTTCTGCTCTAATTACTCTCAGTCAGGAAATAACCTGCCGTTACGACATTCGCCCCGAAAACATTATCGGGCATTCGGATTCGGCGCCGGACAGAAAACCAGACCCGGGAATTTGCTTCCCCTGGCAGAAACTGGCACAACAAGGGCTCGGCATCTGGCCTGCCCCAACATCTGACAATACGCGGCACAATCAAGCGGCTCTGCCCATGGCAGCGCTTCTCGCCCGGATTGGCTATATAACGGAAACAATAGAGCAAACCCAAGCGTCCGCCTGCGCTTTCTGCCGGCGTTTCGCCCCACAGTTTATCACCCCGGATTTTGACATTCCGCACCTGGTCGACCATGTCCTGCCGGATAATTTCGATTTTATGCAAAATCCGCAGTTTCTGAAAATGCTCCGCTGCGTTGCCGAAGCCTATCCCGCGCTTACATAAACCCCAGACGGTCAAGTGCGCCTTGCAGAATATAAGCCGCCGCGCCGGCATCCAGAACTTTCTTGCGTTTGGCGCGCGACAAATCCGCTTCTTTAATCAAAAAGCTCTCCACCGCGGAAGATGACAAACGCTCGTCCCAGAACAGACAGGGCAGTCCCGTCGCTTCCTGCAATTTTGCCGCAAAAGCGCGCACCTCTCCGGCAATGCCGCCCTCCGCACCGTTCATCTGCAGCGGCAGCCCGAAAACCATTGCTCCGACTTCTTTTTCACGGATAATGTTTTTAATCTCCTGAATATCCGCATCCAGATTAGTCCGTTGCAGAATTTTATACGGCGTCGCCGTCATCCGCAGCAAATCGGAAACGGCAATCCCAAGCCTTTTGCTGCCGTAATCAAAACCGATAATTGCCCGATAAGGTTTAAGCTGCGCTTTAAATTCCTGAATATCCACTTAAAAATTCCGCTTTCATAAATATTGACAAATAACTGACTGTAAGCTATCAATAAAACCGTTAAATTACAATTATAAACTTAAAAATTATTTTGTTATGGAAAAAGAAATGGCATTTATGTTGCTTGGCGCCGCCGCATGTTTCACGCTGCTTTTAATTCTGTTCATAGAAACCTATGTCAGAAGCCACCGTCGTAAACTGATGAAAGAACTGCGAAAAAATTTCATCATAACTGAGGCCTCCAAACTGCGCGAAATCATTAACAGTATGTCCTACATCGAAGTACAGGAACAGCTGAAAGACCTCTCTTTTGACATCGTTAGTGAAAAAATCAGCCGTTTTCTCTCTCCCAGACCATGCGTTTCTCAATAAACGCATGGTTTTTTTATGATATATTAACTATATTCATATATATTTTTAACACTTAAAAAAACTTTTTATGCGGAGAAACTTCATGAAATTACGCAGCATTCTGGCATTTTTGCTCATCGCTGTCTTTGCGTTTCCGGCTCGTGCCGAACTGCAGATTGACGTCAACGGCGCCGTGCGCGACCCCTTGCCGCTCGCCTTTCCGGAAATAATCAGCAGTACGCCGTCCGCCGAAGATTACGGTGAACGGATTCGTGAAGTTGTCATTGCCGACCTGGAGCGCTCCGGCCTGTTCCGTATTATTCCTGACAACAGCTATATTCAGGAATTAAAATCCATCAACGAACAGCCAAACTTCACCGACTGGAAAGCCATCAACGCGCACGCTCTGGTACAAAGCGCCATCAGCGAAGTCAATGCGCAAAACCTGAAAGTGGAAATGCGCCTCTGGGACGTCTATGCCGAAAACCAGATGAAAGACCAGTCTTTCACCACCACCAAAGACAACTGGCGACGCATCGCCCACGTCATTGCCGACGCCATTTATGAGCGCCTGACCGGTGAAAAAGGCTACTTCGACACCCGTATTGTCTACGTTTCCGAAAACGGCCCGGCCACCCGCCGCATCAAACGCCTGGCAATTATGGATCAGGACGGCGAAAACCATAAATTCCTGACCTCCGGTGCCTCGCTGGTCTTAACCCCGCGCTTTTCGCCCAACCTGCAAAAAATCACTTATATGTCATACTCCGGCACCATTCCGAAGGTCTACCTACTTGATATTGAAACCGGACAGCAAAACCTCATCGGCAATTTCCCCGGCATGACCTTTGCCCCGGTCTTCTCCCCGGACAGCCAAAAACTATTGCTCAGCTATGCTAATGACGGCAAAACCAATATTTATGAAATGGATTTGCGTACCTACAAAGCCAAACGCATTACCAACTCCAACGCCATTGACACCTCGCCGAGCTATTCGCCCGACGGTTCGCAGATTGTCTTCAACTCTGACCGCGGCGGCAATCAGCAGCTCTATGTCATGGACGCCGACGGCAGCAACATCCACCGTATCAGCCATGGCTCCGGCCGCTATGCCACACCGGTTTGGTCACCGCGCGGCGACTACATCGCCTTTACCAAAATGGCTAACGGCCAGTTTTACATCGGCGTCATGTATCCTGACGGAACCGGCGAACGCCTCCTGGCCAACGGTTACTTGGTTGAAGCCCCTGTCTGGTCGCCCAACGGCCGCGTGCTGATGTACTTCCGCCAGGAAAGAGGTTCTGCCCGCAAAAACGCGCCGGTCAAACTCTATACCATAGACCTGACCGGATACAACGAAAGAATGGTTGTCACCCCGGCGGACGCTTCCGACCCGGCCTGGTCGCCGCTCTTACCCTAAACCATCAAAAAGCCTCCGTCCCCGGAGGCTTTAACCAAACTAAAAAGCTAAAACCGGACGAACATGATAGTCATAGCTCTTATCGTTGTTAACGCTTAATTCATTACAAGCATAGCACCATTTCCATGCGTTGACACGCGAGTATTCAGACGATGACCAATTTCTGTGGTCATGATTTGATAAGCTTGGCAAAGATTCACCTCCGGCTTTTAACAGTCCTGAATTAATTTTATCATAATTATTCATCATTGATCGTGCAACTCCGGCTGCCGGCAAACACCATTTACCTTTTGTTGCAACAACGGTTGAGGGAGCATAATTTGCGGCGGCCCATGCCGGAGGATACATATTGGCATCTCCATATTTAATAATTTTTTGTGTATTGCCGCAACTGTCAAAATCTTTTTCTGCTGTTAAAACATTTGTATAATTCGGCAAATCCGGAACATCAATACGTTCTTTTGACCAATACATAATCCCTAAATCTTTCAGTGCCAAAGCCTGGCCGCAGTTGTCGTCACCAATATAGACAACAACAGCAATCGGCGTTTTGCCGCTGACCTTATCATTTGAACAAGTCCCGTCGCTGTTTAATATTTGTCCGATAGAGCAGTTCTTGGCATAGCCAGTACATTCTCCGAGAACCGCCTTTTCTTCAACTTTCGGACAAGCCCAATATTCGCCGAACGGACATTTTAGACCGCCGTCACATTTTTGAAGTTTAGTATATCCGAGTTTCAGACAATCCGTTTCCGCGCATTGCGCCGCGGCATATTGCGAAAACAGCCATACTGCCGCTCCGCAGAGTAAAAATTTAAAATTAATGTTCATGTCAAAGCATCCTTGTTTTGAAGATTAAAACAAAAAATCCTCCCGCAAAGGAGGACGGATGTTGACAACCATACGAAATTAAATGGCTCAGCGCTTTCGAGCAAAGCCTTATAACGCTGACATCCGTCCCTAGCACTGTGTAGACAGATATCAGCATATACTTATTTTAAGTCGCAATTATGCTTGACGACTAATTCCGTAAAGGGTTGTCACGCCCTCAGCGGCAAACTCCGCCGCTTAACTTCAAGATAACACAAGGGAATATGTGAAGCAAGCAAAAAACAAAAGCCGCCAGGCTTTACCTGACGGCATTCAAAAAAACACAAACCGCTACAAATCCTTAACCATCTTGGCAAAGGTAATGCCGTTTTCGGGAAAAATATCGCCTTCCTGATGAAAGCCAAGATGTTCATAAAAACCGACAACCGACAGCATGGCATGCATAATCAAACGATGATAACCGGCTTCTTTCGCGCGCTTTTCGGCATACTTCACCAGTTCCCGCCCGATTCCTTCGCCCTGATATTTCGTATCAACGGCCACCTGCATCATGCGGATGTCATCATTGTCAATCGGCGCCAGAATCAAACCGCCGACCAACTTATCGTCAAGCTGCTCAACACAGCCGATATGCAGATAATTGACTTCCTGCTGGCGGTGCATATCCAAAAACTTCAACCCCAGAGGTTCCAACAGCACTTTATAACGCAGTTCCACCAGTTCGTCATAGCGTGATGATCCGAACTGAACATCAACCATTTTCCTCATTTTGTGCCTCCTCTGAATATAATTATATGCTTGTCTTTCATTTAAGCATATTTTTTAGCCTCACACAACACAAATTGTATTGCCTAAAAACATTTTTTACACTATCTATTAACTAAAATAATCACTAATCAAGAAAGATAAAGATGGCTACAGACTTAAGTTTAATCCGTAATTTTGCAATCATCGCCCACATCGACCACGGCAAATCAACCCTCGCCGACCGCATTATCGAATTTTGCGGCGGCCTGCAACAGCGTGAAATGCAGGAACAGGTTCTCGATTCCATGGACATTGAACGCGAACGCGGCATCACCATCAAAGCCCAGACCGTCCGCTTAAATTATAAGGCCAAAGACGGCAAAACCTATCAGCTCAACCTGATTGACACGCCGGGACACGTCGACTTTTCTTATGAAGTATCGCGCTCCCTCGCCTCCTGCGAAGGTTCCGTTCTGGTTGTCGACGCCACTCAGGGCGTTGAAGCGCAAACACTGGCAAACGTCTATCTGGCAATTAACAACAATCATGAAATCGTCCCGGTCTTAAACAAAATCGACCTGCCTTCGGCTGACCCCGAACGAGTCAAAAAACAGATTGAGGACGTTATCGGCATTGACGCCTCGGAAGCCGTCGAAACCTCCGGAAAAACCGGACTCGGCGTTGACAACCTCCTTGAAGCCGTCGTCACCCGCTTACCGGCACCTGTCGGCAATGTGGATGCGCCGCTGAAAGCCTTGCTGATTGACAGCTGGTATGACAGCTATCTCGGCGTCATCATTCTGGTTCGTATTCATGACGGTATTATTCGCAAAAAAATGCAAATCCGCATGATGTCCAACAATGCGGTCTACACCATTGACAAAGTCGGCATTTTCACCCCCAAAATGCAGGATGTTGAAGAACTCCGCCCCGGTGAGGTCGGCTTCATTACCGCCAGTATCAAAAGTGTCAGCGACTGCCATGTCGGCGATACCATTACCGACAACAAAAGCCCCTGCGCTCAGGCGCTCCCCGGCTTCAAACCCTCAATCCCGGTCGTTTTCTGCTCCATCTTTCCGGTTGACAGCAGCGTCTACGGCCTGTTGAAAGACGCTCTGGCCAAACTCAAACTCAACGACGCCAGTATTGATTACCAAAATGAAAACTCCGCGGCTCTCGGCCTCGGCTTCCGCTGTGGTTTTCTCGGCCTGTTGCACATGGAAATCATCCAGGAACGCTTGAGCCGTGAATTTGACCTGGATTTAATCACCACCGCGCCGTCCGTTGCCTATAAAATCAACATGACCGACGGCTCGCAGATAACGCTCCATAACCCCGCCGATATGCCGGAAACAACCAAAATCGCCAGCATTGAGGAGCCCATGGTGCGCGCCACGATTCTCGTCCCCGACGAATATCTCGGCAGCGTGCTGAAACTCTGCACCGAACGCCGCGGCGAACAGGAAGACCTGACCTATGCCGGCAGCCGCGCCATGGTTGTCTACAAAATTCCGCTGAATGAAATTGTCTTTGACTTCTACGACCGCCTGAAATCTATCTCCAGCGGTTACGCCAGCTTTGACTATGAGCTTATCGGGTATGAAGTGTCTGATTTGGTAAAAGTGCAAATCCTGATTAACGAAGAACCGGTCGACGCCCTCGCTTTCCTCTGCCACCGCGAAGAAGCGGAATCCCGCGGCCGCCAGATTTGCGAACGCTTAAAAGACCTCATCCCGCGGCACCTGTTCAAAATTCCGATTCAGGCGGCTATCGGCGGCAAAGTCGTTGCCCGCGAAACCATCTCCGCCATGCGTAAAGACGTAACCGCCAAATGCTACGGCGGCGACATCACCCGCAAACGCAAACTGTTGGATAAGCAAAAGAAAGGCAAACAGCGGATGCGCCAGTTCGGCAAAGTAGAAGTGCCGCAATCGGCATTTATTGAAGCCCTCCGCATCGGCGACAATTAACCCTAAAGGCTCGGATTTCTCCGGGCCTTTTTTAACCAACTATCCCGGGTGGGATAAAGGGCTGTGCTGCGCCGTTATTTTTCATAAGGAAACGCAATGAGAGTTTTGGTTGTTAAGCCGCAGCAGCTCCAATCTAAGCATCGCGCTTCCTTATGCACGGGACAACCAACAGCGAACTTGCGCCCGCGGGGGCTCCCCGCAAAAAATCTCCTTTACATTTCCCCTAACCTCATCTACATTAGCAAATGCAGACAGGCGTTCTGTCTGCGGTGCCTCAAAACACCTCGAAATAAAAATATCCACTTTCAAGGTGGAGTGTCCCCAATATACTGAATAAGGACGGCTGTATTTCGACAGTTTTGAGCTCCACCGTCTTTTTTAAAGACGGTTTTTTGTTTCACTCAAACAAGGAGCTTTAAAAAATGAATAAAGACAAATTTTACCGTGACTTGGGAAGAAAACTGCATAACTGCCGCTTGCAACGCAATATCAGTTATGATGAAATCCCTGATAAAACCCCATACGCCATACTAACTGTCATACGTATGGAAGAAGGCAAAGCTTTGAAAAATTTCAAACTGATAAACCTCAAAGCTTATTGCGACTACTTAAATTTTGATATGGAAATAAACCTCATTCCCAAAGAACAAAACACATAATCAAAAGGCTCGCAAACGCGAGCCTTTAAAACAAACCATCTAAGGGTGGGATAAAGGGCTGTGCTGCGCCGTTGTTTTTCGCCGACGTGTACAAATAGCTACACGAGAAGAAAAACAACAAGCTTGACAGCCCTTTTGCACATCCCCCCCCTAATGAACACTGCGGGGTGTCAAATTATTCTGCTTAGCCACAATAAAAGCATAATCGCGATTGTCGGTCGTCGCCAGCTTGGTGCCGTCCGCGGCATAAATTAACCACATGTCTTTGCCGTTTTGATAATCGCTTTTGATAAAGGCAACGTCCCGATCGTTCCAGGAAGAGAGTTCCGCCTCAAATTCGGCGGGGATTTCATAACCGAAATCAAAATTCTTTTGCTTGTCCATCGTCATTCTTCTAAATTGATTTTATATATTTCTTAACTTATTTCTATTTTATTAAATAATAGCTAACGTCATCCCGCTCCAGGAAATAATTTACATGTTTTTCAGCCTCAATAAAAAATTCCTTTATACCATAGCCGCTTTTTTCATCATTGCCGCGGTTATCTTCCTGTCCACGTTTTACAATGTCTATTATAATAAGATATTGGAAGAACAGCGCACAACCTTTGCCCGTAACCAGCAATACATCTCCCTGCTTTATGAAAACATCCGCCTGCAAAAAAAGCTTGATGCCGCAGATAAAAACCGCCTCAGCCGCTATACGCAGGAACTGTCAAAGGAAAAAATCCTCGCCTCGGAAATGATAAAAAACTACAATACCCGTAACGAAACCATTAAACAGGGAATAAACATCATTTTCCTGAATTCGTTTCTGTTGGTTCTGTCAATGATTGCTCTAGGCTTCCTCATCCGCAGATTTATTATTATTCCGGTCAATAACCTGTCGGAAACTGCCGCTAAAATCGCCCGGGGCGACCTGTCTTCGCGCGTCCGGCTTAAACAAAACAAACATTTTCTGGATGAAGTCGACAATCTGGCTCTGGCCTTCAACCGCATGGCCGACAACATTCAGGAAAAAATCGCCGAAATAAACAACCAGAAAAACTTTCTCCAGTCATTGATTGACGGCATTCCCGACACATTATATGTCATTGACGAACACGGCGTTATCATCATTGCCAACAAAGAATACCGCCGCCTCACCGGCAGCCGGAAAAATAAAGTCGATGAAAATCTGAACCGGCAAATCAGCAGCATTATACAAAACAGCGACAAAACCGCGCAGATTTTCATCACTTATGACAACCGCCTTCTGGCCGTTAACGCCGCGCCCCTGAACATAAAAAACAATCTTGGAAAAAAACAGAAACTGACGGTCAATTCTATCCGCGACTTAAGCAACGACATAAAATTCTCGCATCAGCAAAAATTATCCGCCATGGGCTTCCTGGCAACATCCGTAGCCCATGAATTGAAAAACCACCTCGGTTCCATCCGCATGCTGGTCGAGGCTCTGCTTGACAAATACCACCGGAATAAAGACGACAACGGCGAAGAAAAAAAATACCTGAGCCTGATTAACAAACAACTGGTAGAAAGCATTAACGTCCCCGAAAGGCTGCTCCGCCTTTCGCGGGAAGCACGCCAAAACGAATGCAAAACCCGCTGCAACGACACAATCCGGGAAATCGCCGGTCTGCTGGACTATGAAGCAAAGCGCAACGGCATCACGATAAACACTGCCCTGCCGGCCAAAGATTTATATATCAAAATACCGGAGATAGACTTCCGCATCATCCTTCTCAACCTGTTGCAAAATGCCTTCAAAGCCATGTCCGACAATGGCAAACTGCGTATTGACGTCAAGGCTGTCCCCGCCGGAAAAATAACAATCAATGTCACGGATAACGGACACGGCATCAGCGAAGAAAACCTCAAACGCATTTTTGACCCGTTCTTCACAACCGACACGGCAAACCTGCCGGGAAGCGGCAGCGGTCTGGGGCTGGCCATTGTCAAATCCATTATCGACAACTGCGGCGGCAGCATAAAAGCAAGCAGCGCTCCGGCCAAAGGAACCCGCTTTAGTATGATTCTTCCCCGCGCTTAAACCTTAATTTTTCATTGCATAAAAAAAAATTATAGTTTATATAGGAAACAACAGTAAATATTTAAGGAAAAATTTATGAGTAAAGAAGAACTTCTTGAACTGACAGGCGAAGTGATTGAAAAACTTCCCAATGCCATGTTCCGCGTCCGCTTGGAAAACGGCGTTGAAATTTTGGCCCATACCGCAGGAAAAATGCGCAAATTCAGAATCAGAGTCATGGTCGGCGATAAGGTCGATATTGAAATGACACCTTATGACCTGACCAAAGGCCGCATCACTTTCCGCCATAAAGACTAAAAAAAACGCTGTAACCATACAGCGTTTTTTCTTTGCTACATATATTTGATACAAGCAAAGCCGCCAACCAGCAAAAGCATGAACAAAATCGACAGCATTCCCAGATTTTTATCAATAAACTCCCGCATTGGCTCGCCGTATTTTTTCAGCAGCCAAGCCACCAGATAAAAGCGAATGCCGCGCGAAATGACCGAAGCAATGCCGAAAACCAGCAAATCCAGATGAACAACCCCGCTGGCAATCGTAACAACCTTATAAGGGAACGGGGTCACGCCGGCGCCAAAAACAATCCATGCGCCCCATTCGTGATAGTAGCCCTGAAATGTTTCAAACTGCTGCATATAACCATAAAAATTCAGTATCGGCTTGGCGATAACCTCATAACCGAAAACACCGATGGCATAACCGAAATAACCGCCCAAAACACTGGCTGCCGTTGCTACGCCGGCAATCCGCCACGCTTTCTGCGGCGCCGCCAAAACCATCGGAATCAACATAATATCCGGCGGGATTGGAAAGAAAGAACTCTCAATAAAGGCGATTGCCGCCAGAAAATACATGGCGTGTTCATTAGACGCCATGGCAATCATCCAATCATAACAAGCCCTGACAAATTTGTGAAAATAACCGCTGACTCTGCGCATTGCCGTAATCATAAAACCTCCTTGTTCTGTCGGATATAAGCCTCTAAAGTATTGTCCAAAAGCATAGCCACGGTCATCGGTCCGACACCGCCCGGAACCGGCGTGATATAACCGGCCGTCCCCAAAACATCATCAAAATCGACATCCCCGGCCAATTTGCCGTTAACCCGGTTAATCCCGACATCAATAACCGCCGCCCCCGGTTTAAGCCACTCTTTTTTCACCAGACGCGCTTTGCCGCAGGCAGCAACAACAATATCGGCACGCCGTGTCAGTTCTTCAATATTTTCAGATTTGCTGTGCACAACCGTCACCGTGCAGTTGTTATTCAGCAAAAGCGCCACCAGCGGCCGCCCGACAATATTCGAGCGCCCGATAATCACGGCATGTTTGCCGCTCAAATCGGGATAAACCGACTTTAACATACGCAAAATTCCTTTCGGGGTCGCCGCAATAATCGCATCGGGAGAATTTGTCATCAACAGCCCGGCATTACAGACGCCGAAACCGTCAACGTCTTTTTCGGGAACAATGTGCCGCAAAACCTCTTCCGCATTCAAATGCGCTGGCAGCGGCATCTGAACGATAATCCCGTTCACCTTTCTGGCCGCGTTCAATTCATCAATCAGCGCCGTCAGCTCCTTTTGGGAAATATCTTCCGGCAAATGGTGAATCACACATTCCATGCCGATTTCCTGTGCCGCTCTCTGTTTGTTGCGGTCATAAATCAGACTGGCTTCGTCATTACCGACCAAAACCACCGCCAAATGCGGTTTATGTTTCAAAAGAGCCGTTTTCTGCGCCAGTTCTTCCCGAACCCGGCGCGCCATTTCTTTCCCGTCAATAATTTCCGCCGTCAAAATTCACCCCGCCAATTCATTTAACCGAGAAATAATCATATCCGTTTCTCCCGAAACTTCAAGCTTTTTATAACGGTCCGTTTCACCGCTGACAATAACAATATCGGACTTGGCCGTCTTAAGCCGCCCGGACAGAAAATTCACCAGTTCCTTGTTGGCTTTACCCTTTTCGGGAACAGATATGACGCTGATTTTCAGATATTCCTCTCCGCCGGCATCGGTAAAAATGCCGTTTGCCTTCAAAGCAGCCGCATTGGGAGAAAGCCTGACCCTGACGATAACTCTGCCGTTTTTCTCTTCATAAAACATCGGCATCAACCGGCCAGAAGCTGGGAAATGCGCCACAACAAACGCTGCAAAAACGTCAGCGCCAGCAACAGGATAAACGGCGAGAAATCAATTCCCGAAAAAGGCGGAATATACGCACGCACCTTGGCATAAACCGGCCGGGTAAGCGATTCGAGCACACGCATCAAACGCTGCATAAACCCATTGTGCAGATTGACGACGCCAAACTGTATCAGCCAGTGTAAAATAACCTCAATAACGATAATATAAAAATAAACTGAAAGCAAAACATGCAAAATATATACAAAAGGTTCTAATAAGAGCCCCATTCTCTCTCACTCCTACAAAAAAATCAATTATGCCCGAAGATAATCCTGACTTTCCTTCAACTTTTTAAGCATCAGATATTTATTCATGTCAAAAGCCCGAGCCCGCGTCTGGCTGTAATCATATTCCGGCTCCTGCCGCAGCGGCGCCCGGCGTCCGGACAACACCGCCAGCTTATGCTCTATCGATTCCCGGGTCTGAGGTTTAGCCTCTTCCTTCTGCATCACATAACGCTCTGCCAGGCTCTCGCGGAAATTATCCTTCCGCTGTGACGCTCTGCTGATACTTTCCAGCACATAAGCCACATTAACATAGGAATTGCTGATAATATTAAGCTGCCGACGTTCTTCCGGCGAAACCAGCTGCTTGCCGTCCTCAACTTCCCGACCGACCAAAGACAGGAAATTCAAATAAACCTGCGCTTTGATAATATCGCGCGCCACATTGTTCTCCGGGCGGTTTTTCTCATCAACCTTATCTTTGGTAGAGGTTTCGACCGCACTCCGAATTTCGCGCAGGCGCAACAACTTCTTGTTTAATTCCTCAAACTTCTTTTTAATCCGCTCGTCTTCCAGATTACAGCGTTTATACAAAGCGATACAGGTCATCAAATCCACTTCGCGCTGCTGAAAATTATTAAGCAAATCGTGCTTTTCTTCCAAGTCTTGAACCGTAATCTCGCCGTCTGTCATATTGCGAATAACGGTTTGCCCTTCTTCAATCCAGCCGAAATACTCGCCCATCGACGAACTGCCGTATTCGGAAGACCCGGCGTTAATCAGCTCAATATTATCGGCCACATATTCATTCAGATGATCAATACGGACTTCTTCACCGCCGATTTTGATTTTAGAACTTGTCGGCTGCGTTACCAACCCCGTAACGATTCGCCGGCTGTCTTCGGCATTAATGCGCGGATACAGACGTTCAACCGCCTTTCTGACAATATTTTCCGGCGTATCAAGCCGCGAACTGTCGTTTCGCAGCGTTTCCATTTTTCGGATTCTGCTTTCTCCGCCGTTGTCTGATAACTCTGCCATTTTACCTCCTGTCGGGAAGTTAACTCTACACTTCTTCAAAAATCAGCTTGCCGCGTTCCAGCCAAATGATTCGGTCAATCACCCAATTGCTGATTTGCTGGATTTTTTCAAGAGAAACCCCCATCGCTTCCCCAACCTTGCCGATAAGCAGGGTTTCTGAATCTGAAAGCTCGTCATCGGCATGAGCCAGCATGCACATTTCCTTAATCAGCATCAAAGCGGCCTGACGGTTGTCAATCAGTTTGACCTCTTCCAGCAGCTCCTCTTCTGACTTCGGCGCCCAGATTTCATCAATACGCGAACCGGGAATACCGTAAGTCAGCGCCGCATCCCGGATAAACTCTTTTTCTTCCGCATCAATATGGCCGTCTGCGCCTGCCAGTTTTGCAAACGCCGTCAGAAAAGCCAGCTTTTGCTCTTCATTCAGTTGAGAAATAATCTTCATATCCTGCTCCAGCATATTATCTTTCATCTCTTTATTCCGAATTAATTACTTTTTCTGTGCGTATGGTAACAGAAAAAAGCCGCCTTTACCAGAACAATTTTGCCCTGCATAAAAAAAATTCCCCTCAATGGCCGAAATCGCACAAATAACATTTGAAAAGATAAATATTATGCCCTAAAATAATCTGAATAAGACAACTGTAATTATAAGGTAAACTGTGCAATATTATATTAAAACTTTTGGCTGCCAGATGAATGTCTATGATTCGGGACGGATAGCCAACATACTGCAATCTCTCGGTTATTCGGAAGCCTCTTCCGTCAGGGATGCCGATCTTGTTATCTTCAACACCTGCCACATCCGTGAAAAAGCGGCGGAAAAAGTCTTTTCCGACCTCGGGCGCCTCAACCTCGTCAGAGAAGAACGGGCAGCCGAAGGAAAAAGCACCATTATCGGCGTTGTCGGCTGTGTCGTCCAGGCTGAAGACGAACAAATCTGGAAACGCGCACCCTTTGTTGACTTTGCCGCCGGCCCGCTGACTTACCATCGTCTGCCGGAAATCATCGCCCAAGTAAAACGCCGTAAAGGCGATTTCGTCATAGACACCGACTTCCCCGTCGAGGCAAAATTCGACTACCTGCCCGAAAACACTTCCGGCGGCGGCTGTTCTTTTCTGGCCATTCAGGAAGGCTGCGACAATTTTTGCACTTACTGCGTTGTCCCTTATACCCGCGGTGCCGAATATTCCCGCCCGGTTGAAGATGTTTTGAAAGAAGCCAAACGCCTCATTGAAACCGGCAGCGTTGAAATCAACCTTCTCGGCCAAAATGTCAACTCCTACCACGGCGAAGACAAAAACGGCAAAGAGCGCGGCTTGGATTATCTGCTGCGCCACCTGGCAGAATTTGACGGCCTTAAACGCATCAGATACACCACCTCATACCCCGCGGACATGACCGATGAAATCATTGCCTGCCATCATGACCTGGACAAACTGATGCCCTATCTCCACCTGCCGGTACAGTCTGGTTCCGACAAAATCCTGAAAAGCATGAACCGTCGCCACACTTCGGGCGATTATCTCAGAATTGTCGAAAAATTATATAAAGCCAATCCCAAACTCAGAATGTCATCAGACTTCATCGTCGGTTTCCCGGGAGAAAACGACGCTGACTTTCAGGCAACGCTGGACATTGTCAACCGGGTCAAATACATTCAGGCTTTCTCTTTCAAATACAGCCGCCGCCCGGGAACGCCCGCCGCGTTAATGCCCGGACAGATTGAAGAAAAAGTCAAAAAAGAACGCCTCGACATTCTGCAAAATCTGCTTTTCGATTATCAGAACAAATTCAACCAAGAATGCGTCGGACAGATTATGCCGGTTCTGTTCGAAAGCAAGGGCCGCCACAAAGGCCAGCTTATCGGCCGCACCCCGTATATGCAGAACCTGCATGCCGCTGTCGGCGATTCTCAACTAAACCGTATTGTCAACGTAAAAGTAACCGCTGCAACAACCAATTCATTAACCGGAACTGCGGAAGGAGTATAATCATGACTGAAGATATTTTTGAACTCTATAACAACCAGCTCGTCCAGCAGCTCATCGGCCCGCAGGACGCCAACCTGAAAATCATCGAACAAATGCTGAATACCGAAATCTCTTCTTTCGGCAACCAGATTAAAATCAAAGGCGACGAAGCCGCCGTCAAACAGGCGCACAACGCTTTGGAAATATTGCACCACAAACTGACAAAAGGCATTGAAATCACGGCTCAGGAAGTCAAAGCCGCCGTTCGCCTCAGTGACGGGCCGGAAAGCAATGACGAAGAAGACAATGCCAACCTGGCGGATATTGTCCTTAAAACCAAAAAACGCCATATTTACCCGCGTTCCGCAACGCAGGCCAAATATATTCAGGAAATGATGAAAAACGAAATGGTCTTCGGCCTCGGGCCTGCCGGTACGGGTAAAACATATCTGGCCGTTGCCTTGGCCGTTTCCATGATGCTTGAAGGCAAAATTGATAAAATCGTCCTGTCCCGCCCGGCAGTTGAAGCCGGAGAAAACCTCGGCTTTTTGCCGGGTGACTTAAAAGACAAAGTCGACCCTTATCTCCGCCCGCTCTACGACGCCCTGTATGAAATGCTTCCGGCGGAACAGGTAGACAAGAAACTGGCCATCGGCGAAATCGAAATCGCCCCGCTGGCTTTCATGCGCGGTCGTACCTTGTCAAATGCCTTCGTCATTCTTGATGAAGCGCAAAACACAACGCCGATGCAGATGAAAATGTTTCTGACCCGCCTCGGCGAAAACTCCCGCATGGTCATCAACGGCGACCTAAGCCAGGTTGACCTCCCGCGCGGCGTTGTTTCTGGCCTGAAAGACGCCCTCGACACGTTGGACAAAGTACCGGGCATAAGCTCAGTCACCTTCAGTGCCTCCGACGTCGTCCGTCACGGACTGGTCGCCAAAATCGTCAAAGCCTATGAAGAAAAAGGAAAAAGGCAGCACGGCTATGATTAAACCGCAGTTATATCTGAGCATTGAGGACGAGGGCTGGAATTCAGCCCTCCCCGATGCCGAAAAAATCTCTGATACGGTTATGGAAACCGTATTTTCTTATGTCAGCCGACACCATGACCTGAGTTTTCTTCCCGCCGACAAAGAAATCATAATCAGCCTCTGCCTGAGCAATGATGAAAACGTGCATCGCCTGAACCGGGAATTTCGCGGCATGGATAAGCCGACCAATGTCCTGTCCTTCGCCAATATTGACGATCCCGACTTCGCGGCCGACTGCCAAAATTACGACGAGATTGAACTCGGGGATATCATTATTGCGCTGGAAACCATGAAAAGGGAAGCGGCGGAAAAAAGCATCTCCTTTGCGGACCATTACTGCCACCTGCTGACACACGGCTTTTTGCATATTCTGGGTTTTGACCACCAAGATGATGAGGAAGCCGAATACATGGAAGATTTCGAAATAAACATTCTTCATGCGCTGAATATTGCCAATCCCTACCAAGAGTAATACAAATGCTGACATGGTTTGCCAAACATTTCAAAACCGCGGCGGCGCTTGCCGGCGCTTTTTCCGTCTGTGCCCTGCCGCCTTACTACTTTTTCCCGGCCTTATTTACCGGCTTCACCGTCCTGCTTCTTTTGCTCGGACGGGCATCCTCGGCAAAACAGGCCTTTGCTGTCGGCTACTGGTTCGGCTTCGGCTTTTTCGCCTGTGGTTTTTCCTGGATTGGCAATGCCCTGCTGATTGACGCTGCAACTTTCGGCTGGCTTTATCCGCTCGCTCTGCTCGGCAGCGGCGCTTTTTTTGGCCTGTTTGCCGCCGTGCCGGCCTGGCTGACGTTTTACTTTCCGGGTTTCAAACAAAAATACGCTGTTTTTCCGGCGCTCTGGGTTCTGTCTGAATGGATACGGAGCTTTATTCTGACCGGCTTCCCCTGGAATCTTCTCGGTTCCTGTCTGGCATTTCACAGTGCGGGCATCCAGCTGGCTTCCGTTTTCGGAACCTACGGCCTGTCCTGGCTTCTGCTCTTTGTCGTTTCGGCTCCGGCCTTGTGGCTGCAAGCTCCCGGACAAACCGGACGGCGCGCTTCTCTGACGATTATGGCAGCGGGAATAGCCGTCATTTACGGTTTCGGTTTTTGGCGCCTCGCCGCAAAAGACGATACAACACCCTCAGAAACGACAATTCGCATCGTCCAGCCCAGTATTCCCCAAAACATGAAATGGGACCGCAATACGCTTGAAAACAACCTTAACGACTACATTTCCCTGAGCCGGGAACCCGGCCTGGAAAAAACCGACTTTGTCATTTGGGGCGAAACCGCCAGTCCGTTTCCGCTGGACATAGATCTGCCGCACCGCCGGGCTGTCACAGAGGCAATCCCCGAAAACGGATATTTGATTACCGGTGCCCTGCGGTACAGCTTTGACCGTTACGGCGAGGCATCGCCGCTGAATTCCGTCCTGATAATCGATAAAAACGGAGAAATTGCCGCAGCTTATGATAAAACGCATCTGGTGCCGTTTGGGGAATATATTCCGCTGCGCCGCTTCCTGCCGGCTTCATTCCGCCCAATTACCAACACCATCGCCAATTTTCGCCCCGGAAACGGCCCGGAAACGGTTAACATTCAAAATTATCCCGCCCTCGGTATGGTTATCTGCTATGAAATCATCTTCCCGCATGAAATAAGCGACCGGGAAAACAAACCGCAATGGATAGTCAACGCCACAAACGACGGCTGGTACGGAAACAGCGCCGGCCCGTATCAACACCTGGTAACCACCCGGCTGCGCGCCGTTGAAGAAGGAATCACCGTCGTCCGCGCCGCAAACTCAGGAATTAGCGCCGTAATCTCCCGCACAGGTAGAGTTATCAACAAGCTGGACCTGAATCAGCGCGGATTTTTGGACGCAAGACTCCCGAAAGCATTAAATCTATACACAATATACGGCGAATTTGGCAATAAAATACCATTAATATTACTCACATTTAATATATTACTCGTATTTTTTTCATCGCGTTACAAACGTTAGTAGATTGATTTTTAAACAATAAAATCTCCAGTTACATTTTTGGTAACGAAATTGAAAAATATTGCAAAATTGTTGTTGACGAACGGGGCATAAAATCATATTTTTAGCTCATGGACTAAATTATAACAAGGAAAGAACTATGAGTGCAGAGACTGTAAAAAGATCTAGCCGCGGAAGAACACCGACAGGACAACCCAATCCTATTGATGTACACGTTGGCAATCGCATCCGCTTGAGAAGGACACTGCTTGGTTTGAGCCAAGAAAAACTGGCCTCTTTATTAGGCTTAACCTTCCAGCAGGTACAAAAATACGAACGCGGCATGAACCGCGTCGGTGCCAGTCGCCTTTGGGATATCGGTAAAGTTCTGGAAGTTCCTGTTGAATTTTTCTATGAAGACATGGATAAAAGTGTCGCCAGCCAAAGCCCGCGCATGTTTAGTCTGCCGGACAGCCAGCCGTTGTGCCTCGAAGAAGAGGGAACAACTTTTGATGTTGACCCGATGAACCGTCAGGAAACCATCGAACTGGTTAAAGCTTATTATAAAATTTCCAACCGCAAAGCGGCTAAACATTTGTTTGACCTGATTGTGGCCATGTCCAAGTCAACAAACAACTATGATAAAAACGACAAAAAAGAAAGCTCCGACGAAGAGTAAACGGCGCTTGTTGTGCATGGAATAAAAAAAGCTGGCATTTTGCCGGCTTTTTTTTATGATAGGAACAGACAACAAGGAGATTTAAATGAGTTACCTGTTCACATCGGAATCCGTATCGGAAGGACATCCGGACAAAGTCTGCGACCAGATTTCCGACGCCGTGCTTGATTTGTTCCTCAGCCGGGACAAAACCGCCAGAGCGGCTGTCGAAACGCTGGCCACCACCAACCGGATCATTCTGGCGGGAGAAACCTCCTGTCGCGAATATATCACGCCGGAAGAAATCGCCGACACCGTCCGCCAAACCGTCAGAAAAATCGGCTATGACCAGAAAAATTTCAGCTGGCAGACGGTCAAAATCGAAAACCTGCTTCACCACCAGTCACCGGACATAGCCATCGGCGTGGATAAGAACG
>JAUNPO010000115.1:3273-5647 GCA_030536665.1 Pseudomonadota bacterium | reverse complement strand
TCACACCCCACCTAACCTCCCCTACCTTAGGGGAGGGACTAGATAGCACCTGCTTCAAGATAATAAATAAATCAAAGAGTCAAATTATTCCTCCCCTAAGGTAGGGGAGGTTAGGTGGGGTGTGAATCAAAAAAATATCTGAATTGTCATGTTCGGATTTAATCCGGACATCCAGGTAAAAATATAGAATCTTTATTAAACCTGGATCTCCGGGTCGCGCTGCGCTTGCCCGAAGATGACGTTCTTTTGCTTGCCGGAGGTATGTTTTTGTTGTGGGTTTTAGATGCTGAGATGAACTCAGCATGACAATTAGATGAGTGGTTTGGGGAGAAACAAAAAAACCTTCCTGTTAGGGAAGGTTTTTTTAGTGGCTCCGACTGTTGGGATCGAACCAACGACCAATCGGTTAACAGCCGATTGCTCTACCGCTGAGCTAAGTCGGAATAATATTTGGAGGCCGGTACCGGAATTGAACCGATATCAAAGGATTTGCAGTCCTCTGCATAACCATTCTGCCAACCGGCCAATTGTGTGAGTACCTTTTCGCTCTCAACGTAGGTATTTATACAACTTTTTCCGTTGCCGTCAAGAGGAAATTTTAATTTTTTTCAAAAAAAATTGTTTTTATTGTAATATCAGATTGTTATCTTAAAACTTTTTTTTATCGGGCTGTCAGTTGTTTTATTCTTCCTGCCGGGACGGCTATGCCGAACCGCTTCCGGGCGGTGTTTTTGCACTCTGTTTTTCCGGCTTACTCCGCCGCCTTGTCTTCCTCCGGCAGGGCAGCCAGTTTTTCGGCAATCAGTTCCTGATTATAGGGCAGGGGCGTTTCCGCTTTCATGCCTTCGGCAATTTTTTTACGGACAGCCTGCATATCCAGCTCGCCGGAATCGTCTTTCATTTTCAGGGTATGTTTCCACTGGAAAGACGCTTCGGTTTTGCGGCCGGACTGCCAGTAAGCATCGCCGAGATGGTCGTTAATCAGCGCGTTGGCGGGTTCGAGTTCCGAGGCTTTTTCGAGGTAGAAAACCGCGTCGTCATAGCGGCCGAGTTTGTACAGCGCCCAGCCGAGGCTGTCGGAGATGTGGCCGTCGTTCGGCGCCTGATTGTAAGCGTCGACAATCAGCGCAAAGGCTTCGTTAATATGCTTGCCGCGCTTCAGCCAGCTGTAACCGAGATAATTCTGCACATAGTAATGTCCCTGGCCGAGCGCCAGTGCCTGTGACAGATATTTTTCGGCGCGTTTCATCTCGTCAAGCTGTTCGTAGCACATGCCCATGGCGTAGTAAATAATCCATTTGTTGTCGCTGTTGCCTTTGAGGTTGTCGAGGGCTTTTTTGTAATATTCAATGGCTTCTTCGTTGTTGCCGTTGATGCGCAAAACATCGCCGAGGTCCATCATAATCTGAGGATTGTCGGGATAATCGTCGGCCAGGGTTTTGAGGAGCAGCTCGGCGCCTTTATAATCCTGCACGGCGACATAATTCGCGGCTTTTTTCAGCTGAACGGAATTATATGCCGGGGAGCTTTCGGGGATGTCGTCATAGGCGGCATTGGCGTCGGCATACATGCCGCGGCCTTCCAGAATGTCGGCAAGGAGGAGTTTGGCGAGGTCATATTTGGGGTTGGCATAAATCGACAGGCAGATGAAAATATGGGCGATGTCAACGCCGTTTTCTCCCTGACGCATGGTGGCGGCAATGTTAAACAGGGCTTCGGATAAGCCGACGTTGGCGCCGGTGATGAGCGGCGCGGTGTTTTCTGGGTCGGCGTCGGCATTGTCTTTGGCCAGGTTGCGGAGCATGTCGACCAAGAGCTTGTCGTCGTTATATTTTTGCGACAGGGCGACGGCTTTGTCTTTCTGGCCGTTGCGGATATAAAAATTGGTGATAACCTGCAGGGCGCGGAAAGACATTTCCGCACTTTCTTCATTGACGATGACTTCATAATTGCGGCGGGCTTCGTCGGTGCGGCCGAAATAATCGTTAATCATGCCGGCGTGGAAGCTGTACAGCGCCTTGAAGCTCGGTTCTTTTTTGAGCGGCTCAAGCGCCTGGAGGGCTTTGTCGGGTTGGTTCATGCCGGCATAGGCCCAGGCGTTGGTCAGCGGGGTGATAAAGCCTTCGTAAATGCTGCCTTGCAGCTTGTTCATCTGTGAAACGGCGTCCTGCCAGCGGCCTTCTTTCATGGCCTGGGTGGCAATGATGATGCGGGTGAAATTGTTTTTGTCGCCCTTGTCTAAGGAAATCTGCGCGTATTCGGCGGCTTCTTTGACGCGCCCTTTGGAGGCGAGAATAACGTAAATGCTGCTGAGCAGGGCTTCGTTGTCGGGGTCGCGGTCGGCGGCAACGCTGTAATAGTCGGCGGCGGCGTT
>JAUNPO010000115.1:2544-3263 GCA_030536665.1 Pseudomonadota bacterium | reverse complement strand
CAACGCGTCCGGCCAGATAAGCGCCGTAAGCGATGTTCTTTTTTCCGGCGGGAGCAGCGGCATTGTCCGCTTTGTCCTGTCCGGCAAGCGGTTCCGGTTTGGCCGGGGCGCTTGGGATTGGCTCCAGTTCATACTGGGAGCAGGAGATGAAAAGGCTGAGGCCGAGAAGCGTTATAAATATGCCGCGAAGTTTTGACATGCTGTTTTTTTACCCTGAATTTTGACTCTGTGCATTGTACCGCAGTTTTTAAATGATACAACCATAATCGTATGTTTTTATACTATATATGTGTAAATATTTTATTTTTAAAATGTTTATGCTTGAAAAAATTTCGATTTAGTTTAGCCTAGGGCGCATGAATGATGAAAATTTGAGCATAAAGGACATATTGGACTGGTACGTTGCGGCCGGCGTCGACGAGATTGTGGGCGACGTGCCGTTCGGCAAGGATACGTCAGCCGGGGAAAAGGCGGCGGTCAAGATTGTGCCGAAGCCCGACTCTGTGGTCAAGCCGGTCGGTTTGGCAACGCATCCGGTTCAGGCAGAATCGGCGGCAGAGGGACGCAAGGCGACGACCGAACTGGCGCAGGCGACGATTAATGCCTGCAAAAATGCCCGCGAATTGTGCGAAAAAGCCGGAACGTTGGAAGAGCTTAAGGAGCTGGTGGAAAAATTTGAGGGCTGCGCGCTGAAACTGACGGCGACGCGGACGGTTTTC
>JAUNPO010000115.1:0-2534 GCA_030536665.1 Pseudomonadota bacterium | reverse complement strand
GCGGTTTATGCTTATCGGCGCGGCGCCGGGAGCGGACGAGGACCGTACCGGCGTGCCTTTTGTCGGACGCAGCGGCCATTTGCTGGACTTAATCCTCAAAGCGGCCGGTTATGACCGGGAAAACGACTGCTTTATCAGCAACGTCCTGCCCTGGCGTCCGCCCGGGAACCGCACGCCGACAACGGCGGAAGTGGCGGTGTGTCTGCCGTTTTTGAAAAGGCAGATTGACCTGGTTCAGCCCGAGGCGCTGGTGCTGCTCGGCGGCAGCGCGGCCAATGCCTTGCTCGAAAACGAAGAGCCGATTTCCAGAATGCGCGGCAAGTGGTTGGACTATAAGGACGGCAGCGGGCGGATTATTCCGGTAATGGCAACCTTTCACCCGGCTTATCTGCTGCGCAATACCGGCCAGAAGGCCAAAATCTGGGCCGACTTTCTGCGCCTGAATAAAAAAATTTCTTAAAGTTATCCAACATGTTATTACTTTGTTCATAATTTGTTGGTATTTTAGGTTTAACTATAATATTATTAGGACAAAGTTGAAATTTTTATTTAGGGAAACTAAAGATGAACAATAGCAAAATTTTTCTTTCTGTTTTGGGCTTGCTGGCCGGCGGCTGCGCTTTTTCTGCTTCCGCTCTGGCCGCTGACAGCGAGGCGGTGCTGTTTAAAATCCATGACGTTCAGCCGATTAAAGGCACGGACAATCAGACGACGGCCTGCGATTATAACGTGACGTTTTACAACCGCTCGCAAAAAGACCTTTCATCCGCTTCCCTGCTGCTGACCTGGACGGACAGCACGATTGACACGGTTATTCTGGACGAGAAAAACAAAGACGCCCGCGAAGGACGCCAGGGCTTTAACCAGACTATCGCCAATATGGAAGCCAACTCTCCGGTACAGGTCAGTTCTCAGCTCGAAGTTCCCGCCCTTGCCCCCAACAAGCAGGTTTCCGTCCGCGCCAGAATCCAGTCTGACCGCTGCTTTTTGTTGACCGGGCCGGTTGATGTTCAGGTAAAGACCTGCAATATCAACGGCGGCGCCAACACAACTTCCCGCAGCCGCTATGCGGCTAATTCCGGCGGCACTTCCTGCGACGGTTTGTTTACGTTCGTTTCTCCCGAAAATCCGGAATACTACCGGGAATTTAAGCCGATTTCCTATGATGATGAAAAAATTCAGGCCGAAGCGCGCCGCAATCAGGAAAGAACGGACATCAACACGCAGTATGACGCCGTTGTTAATGAAATTTCAAAAATTTCAACCGTCTTGGAAGGCATTAAGAGCGATGTGCCTTTGGCTCCGGTTAAAAAGCCGAAACCGGCGGTAAGCGAAGCGGAAGCCGAACAGCTGACAGACAAGCTGCAGAGCCTTTTCCCGAATGCTGAGGTTCCTGCTCCGGCCGAAGCTCCGGCTGCTCCGGCGGCGGAAGCGGCTAATCCTCCGGCTGCCGAAAATGCGCCGGTTGCCGATACCGCGGCGAAATAGCCTTTCTTTAGTTTATGCGCCGCAGCGGTTTTCAGGCTGCGGCGTGCCCGTGTAAAAATTTTTTTCCGAAAGTTTGACCCACAAATGAAATATGCAGGATTAAATATTTGCAGAGGCTTGAAAATTTTGATTTTGGCGGCTTTGCTGACCGGCGGAATTTCCGCTGCGGGCAAAGCCCAAATTTTTGGGGACAGCGAAGACGCAGTTCAAGGCTCTTCATCCTATACCCGCAACCGTTCCTCCGTATCGGGCAGCAGTACCGTGAACAGGCGGGCGCCAGGCGGCAACACGGCGGCTAACAGGTCTTCCGGGCGCGCTTCAGGGAATGCCGTCCAGTCCAATCCGAACCTGCGGCGCAATTATCTGACCGGGCAAGACGCTCCCGCCACTGCAAAATCATCTACGCAGAATCCTAACCGTAAATTTCAGACGCTGGCGCCGACGGAAGACGGTTCAAAGCGCGGCGGCATTGCCATGGGGCAGGTTATCCGCAGCCGTGACGGCAATCTGGAAGTTGCCGATATTTCTTCAATCTTTTTGTTTTATGACAATTTTTCGGTTCGCCGCGGTTTGTCCGGTGACGTGACCTGCAGTATGCGTTTTATCGTCATGACGACGCTCGACCGCAAACTGAACAGTCTCAGCGTCAAGCTCAAATGGCCGAACATGGAAACGGCGCTGAACTTTAGCGATGTGGCGCCGAATATCGAAAATTATTTTGACTATACTTTGGTTGGCGACGGTTGCTATTCCATGGATAAAATACCCAATGTTATCGTTAACCGCTGCCGTGTTGCGCGCATGTCACAAGAGGAGTGTGCTAGTAAAATAAAATGGCTGCAAAAATTTATGTAGATTAAAAGTGCGCTCTGTGGTCGATTAGTGCGTTGTCATCGGGTTGAAAAAATGCTCATGTACTTCTGTGTACACTCCGCTTTTTTCACCCTCGACGCCTACTACTCGACTCACATATCGCACTTTTGGTAAAAGTGCGCTCTGTGGTCATCTAATACAGAAACTGCGCGTAAAATGTTCGGTCATGTACT
>JAUNPO010000114.1 GCA_030536665.1 Pseudomonadota bacterium | reverse complement strand
ATGAAAGGAGATAAAAACTTTGACAAAAAAGAGAAGATTTTGCTTGTGCCTGTTGGCGAGATATGATACTTTGCATTTGAAAAGCTATGTGTATGTAAATAATTGTGTCAAATGTAAATTTTTAGGTTATGAAAGTAAATTTAATCAAAACGGAACTGCCGTTGGTTTATCGCAAGAAGAATAGTTTTACGGCAGAGGAGGGGTTAAATCTCCGCCGCGTAAACGAATTGTGGGGCATACGGCTGCTTTCGGGTACGGTGCTTGCTTTGACTTATGGCGAAGGAAATAATGTTGCTTCGACCATGTGGGAAGATATTCGGATTTTTGCCAGACGTATGAAATTAGACGGCAAATCCGGTTCTTTGCCGTCTAAGGATATTTTATGCCAATATCGGAGCGATGAAGAAAAAGCGAAATTTGACGCTACTGTTCGTCTTTTGGCACAGCATGGCATTGTTGCGGACGGTTATGGCGGGGTAATCTGGTGCCTTGAGGAATACGACAGCACCATGGCCTGTTGTTTTCGTCTGACAGACGGTGGTTTTGCCTGGGGCTGCAAGACTTACAGCGATATTCTTGATCGTATTGCCGTCGCATTTTGAACAGGCGTTATTATGCTTTTATAAAAAATACCCGTTTGGAACGCGTATCGTTCCGGCGGGATTTTTTTGTTTGTGCCGCGCCGGGGAGTGCTGTGGGCAAGATGCAGGAGGGGAAAAGTGGGCAGGGATGAGCAGAGGAGGGAGATAAAATAAGGGAAAGCGGTTATCAAGCTCTGCTTTCTTCATAATTTATTTAGTTATGGTATCGGATAATAGCTGCATATTCAGAAATGAGGAAAATTAAAATGCGTGTTTTTTTGTATCTTTTTCGGCACGGCCAGACCGATATGAATATTGTCCGCCGTTATCAGGGGCAATTGTTAAATGAAAAACTGAATGCGGAGGGAGTTAAACAAGCGAAAGAGCTGGCGGCTTCTTTTGCTGACTGTCCTCTGGATATTATTTATTCCAGCCCGCTGCGCCGCGCCTATGAAACGGCGCGCATTCTGCAAGACTGCCGCGGTGTGCCTTTGCGGGTGGCGTATGATTTGATTGAGGCCGACCATGGCGTGGCTGACGGTATGCTGCGAGAGGAGATTGCGGCTGTGTATCCGGAAGAATTCCGTAATTGGCGGAATTTGGAGGAAGCGTTTATTGATTCCCGTTTTGAAAGAGGCGAAAGCAAAAGAGAAATCAGGGACCGGGCGGTCAGGGCTTTGTTGGATATTGCTTCCTGCGGCCATACGCACATTGCCGTTGCAACACATTCTATGGTTTTGCGCTGTTTGCTGACATGTTTCGGAAAGCGGCAGACAGATATTCCTCATGCGCAGATTATTCGTCTTGTTGTTGAAAACGGCAAATTGAGCCTGCTTTGAAAGGCGGACGGCCGGACGGAACCGACGGAGCGGTTGGCGCGGTCTTCTCAGGTGCGGCAGTTTTTATTCAGGGATGTGCTTTTTTTGATGGATTTTTGAATCTTTTGGTGGTATAAAGCGCGCATAGAGAATCTGTGAGGCTCTATGGTTTGCTTTTTTATGCGCAAACTAAAGCTTATTAATTAACTAACTTTAAGGAAAATAACATAATGTCTGAAGTTAAGATGAAAATGATGGACGGTAACGAAGCCGCGGCTTCCGTTGCCCACCGCATGAACGAAGTCTGCGTTATTTACCCGATTACCCCGTCTTCTCCGATGGGCGAATGGGCTGATGCGTGGTCTGCCGCCAACCAGAAAAACCTCTGGGGCGTTGTTCCTGAAGTTCAGGAAATGCAGTCCGAAGCCGGTGCCGCCGGCGCCTGCCACGGCGCTTTGCAGGCCGGTTCCTTGACAACCACCTTTACCGCTTCTCAGGGCTTGCTCCTGATGATTCCGAACATGTATAAAATCGCCGGCGAGTTGTCCCCGTTTGTTATGCATGTCGCTGCCCGTTCTTTGGCTTATCATGCTTTGTCAATCTTCGGCGACCATTCAGACGTTATGTCCTGCCGCCAGACCGGTTTTGCAATGCTTTGCTCCAACTCGGTTCAGGAAGTTCATGACTTTGCCGCGATTGCCCAGTCCGCAACACTGCGTGCCCGCGTTCCGTTTATGCACTTCTTTGACGGTTTTCGTACTTCTCATGAAATCAAGAAAATCAAACTCCTGTCCGATGACGATTTGAGAGCAATGCTGGACGGCATTAACACCAATTTCGTTGCCGACCATGCGCTGCGTCCGGAAGCTCCGGTTATCCGCGGTACGGCTCAGAACCCGGACGTTTTCTTCCAGGGTCGCGAAGCCTGCAATAAATATTATGACGCGGTTGAAGGCATTGTTCAGGAAGAAATGGACAAGTTTGCAAAAATCAGCGGCCGTCAGTACAATGTTGTTGACTATGTCGGTCCGAAAGACGCCGAACAGGTTATCGTTATTATGGGTTCCGGCGCCGAAACGGTTGAAGAAACCATTAATTATCTCAACAACAACGGTTACAAAGTCGGTTTGGTCAAAGTTCACCTGTACCGTCCGTTCCCGACTAAGTCTTTCCTGAAGGCTTTGCCGGAATCTGTCAAGACGGTCAGCGTTCTCGACAGAACAAAAGAATCCGGTTCTATCGGCGAACCTTTGTATCTTGATGTTGTCGCCACATTGACACAGGCTTTTGCCAACGGCGAAATCAAAGCTATGCCGAGAATCGTCGGCGGACGTTACGGCCTGTCTTCTAAAGAATTTACCCCGGGTATGGTTAAAGCTGTTTATGACAACGGCGCGGCCGTTAAACCTTTGAACGGTTTCTCGGTCGGTATTGAAGACGATGTTACCCACAAATCTCTGCCGTTCAGCGATGATATCGACACTGAGGGCAAAGATGTTGTTCGTGCTGTCTTCTTTGGTTTGGGTGCGGACGGTACTGTCGGCGCCAACAAGAACTCAATTAAGATTATTGCCGAAGACGCCGGCAAATATGGTCAGGGCTATTTCGTTTACGACTCCCGCAAATCCGGTTCTATGACGACTTCTCACCTGCGTTTCTCCGATAACCCGATTAAGGCCGCTTATCTGATTAACAAGGCTGATTTTGTTGCCTGCCACCAGTTCCCGTTCATGTCTAAAGTGGACATTTTGAAAATCGCCAAGCCGGGCGCTACTTTTCTGTTGAACGCTCCTTATGACGGACAGGAAGTTTGGAAGCACCTGCCGCGCGAAGTTCAGCAGCAGATTATTGACAAGAAGATTAACTTCTACTCAATCAACGCTGTTGACGTTGCCCGCAAGACCGGCATGGGGCAGCGCATTAACACCATTATGCAGACCTGCTTCTTCGCCATTTCCAACATTTTGCCGAAAGATGAAGCAATTGCGCAGATTAAAAACGCCATTAAGAAGACTTACAGCAAGAAGGGCGACGCTATCGTTCAGAAGAACTTTGCCGCTGTTGACGCCACTTTGGAACATCTGACGAAAATCGACGTTCCGGCTCAGGCTGATTCTGCTATCCGTATGCAGGCTCCGGTTCCGGCTGACGCTCCTGAATTTGTCAAGAAGCTGACAGGCGAACTGATTGCCGACCGCGGCAACGAGCTGCCGGTTTCCGCTTTTGCCGAAGTTGCCGACGGTACCTGGCCGACAGCGACAACCCAGTATGAAAAGCGTTGTATCGCAACCGAAATTCCGGTTTGGGATCCGGATACTTGTATCCAGTGCGGCAAGTGCTCTATCGTTTGCCCGCATGCCGTTATCCGCATGAAGGTTGCTTCCGAAGAAGAACTCAAGAATGCGCCGAAAGGCTTTAAGTCTGCTCCTTACAAAGGAAAAGAATTTGCCGGCAAGCAGTTCATCTGGCAGATGTCTCCGGAAGACTGCACAGGCTGCGGTATCTGCGTCAGCGCCTGCCCGGCCAAGAACAAGGCTGATCCTTCTCGCAAGGCTATCAATATGGATCATATCGAAAACCATCTGGAAGAGCAGAAAGAATGCTGGAAGTTCTTTGAAACTCTGCCTTATGTAAAACGTACCGAAGTTGCCAAGAACCTGCCGAAGACAACGCAGATGATTCAGCCGTTGTTCGAATTCTCCGGCGCTTGCGCAGGCTGCGGCGAAACGCCTTACATCAAATTGCTGACACAGCTGTTCGGCGACAGAATGGTTGTTGCCAACGCGACCGGCTGTTCTTCAATTTACTCAGGCAACCTGCCGACGACCCCGTATGCCAAGGATGAAAAAGGCCATGGTCCGGCTTGGGCGAACTCTTTGTTTGAAGACAACGCCGAATTCGGTTTGGGTATGAGATTCTCCATTGACCAGCAGGAAAATGTTGCAAAATCTTTGCTGAACAATCTGAAAGACAAAATCGGTGCCGAGTTGGTTGAAAAGATTTTGGCCAATCCGCAGGCTACCGATGCCGAGATTGACGCTCAGCGCGGCCTTGTTGCCGAACTCCGCGCCAAACTGGCTGGCATGAACGATGCGGAAGCCAAGCATTTGAGCAAGATTGCCGACTACCTGATTAAGAAATCCGTCTGGATTATCGGCGGTGACGGTTGGGCTTATGATATCGGCTTCGGCGGTTTGGATCACGCTATCGCTTCCGGCAAGAATGTTAATATTCTTGTTATTGATACGGGCGTTTACTCCAACACCGGCGGACAGCAGTCCAAGGCTACCCCGATGGGTGCTTCGGCTAAGTTTGCGACAGCCGGTAAGGAACTGCCGAAGAAGGATTTGGCAATGATTGCTATGTCTTACGGCAATGTTTATGTGGCTCAGGTTGCCATGGGCGCCAACGACTCTCAGGTTATCAAGGCTATGAACGAAGCAGAAGCATTTGACGGTCCGTCCATCATTATTGCTTACTCTCACTGTATCGCTCAGGGCTTCAACCTGGCAGACGGTCTGGATCACCAGAAAGCCGCCGTTGAAACCGGCAGCTGGCCGCTGTATCGTTACAACCCGAACAACATTAAAGACGGCAAGGCGCCTTTGACTCTTGATTCAAAAGCTCCGTCCCGTCCGTTGTCCGACTTTATGTCCAACGAAGTTCGTTTCCAGATTGTCAACAAGATGAATCCGGAACGCTATGAATCTCTGATGGAAAAATCATCCGAGAACCTCAAAGCTAAACGCGAGCTGTTGGAACATATGGCTGAGTTCAAAGTTCAGGAATAATTTCGTTATTTCTGTTGAGCTTGAAAATGCCCCGGGTTTTTTTTCCTCGGGGCATTTTTGGAAGCTGGGGCAGCTTCACCCCATCGGTTTGTCGTTGGTTGTTCCGTACATAATGAGGCGCGTTGGAAGCTGGGGCAGCTTCACCCCATCGGTTCGCTGCTGGTTGTCCTGTGCATAAGGAAGCGCGTTGCTTAGATTGAGTCTGCCGTTTGTTCAGTTAATATTCATACCCCCTCTAACTCCCCCTACTCAGGGGGAGAACTAGATTGTGCTTGTTTGAAGATAATTTAAAAATAAAGAATCATATTATCCTCCCCCTGAGTAGGGGGAGTTAGAGGGGGTATGAATCGAAAATGAGAATCTGAATTGTCATGTTCGGATTTAATCCGGATATCCAGGTTAAATAAAGATTCCATAGTTTCACCTGGATCCCCGGATATCGCTGCGCTCTTCCGAGGATGACATTCTTTTGCATGGGGGATGTTCTTGTTGAGGGTTTTAGATGCCGGTTGAGATTCTGAACATGCCGCAGCGTAAACCCCACAGTTTTGCAGCCGAGTGGAACTCGGGCA
>JAUNPO010000003.1 GCA_030536665.1 Pseudomonadota bacterium | reverse complement strand
GCGAACCTTGTATCTGCGGCAGCGCAAAATTCTTTGACAAATGTGATGAATGCGCTTCACTGCTTGATAGAGGAGAAATGGGCGGAGGAACCGGGGACAATGGAGAGTGGATCACTGCATGGTGCTACTATAAAGAAATGGGAAAAGAGCAAGATACCTACTATTCTCTCAATAAAGAAAAATGCACAACATCCGATGGGCGAAAGTTAGGATATTATTCTCCATGCACAAATAAAATTGACTGTTTTGGTAATCCCACACCCTGCGGCGGAGATGTAACAACCTGTGAAAACGACGAAGGTGCTGACGGTGAAGTTGCTTGCGAATGCGGCGGAAGAAAATGGTTCAAAAAATGTAAAGAACCATGCAGACATAAATGGGACGGCACTCTTCCCACGATCTATGCTCACATTGTTGAAGACAGCAGAGAATTCACTCGCGACGGAAACTATCCTGTAGAAGAAGTTTGTACGCGTCTTGATGGCAGAAAAGTCTATACAACATATGGATGTAATAAAACAACCCCCGACCAACTCGGCAACATGCCGCCTTGCGCAGGATTGGAACCTTGTCCATCCGGTACCTGGGGCAGCGGCGACGGATGTTCCTGTGGCGGAAAACTTTACTTCAATAGCTGCGTCGCAGAATGTACCTTTGAAGACACCGCGGAAACCTGCGCCGCCAAAGGCCAAAGCTTTGAACAGAAATGTTATGGTTCGAAAAACGGACAACAAACCTGGTTCGGACAATGTAAGTAAAAGATGAAAAAAATCCACCGTCAAATTAATGATGGTGGATTTTCTTTTACTGAAAAATTACTTTAGCCACAGCTTGGGCGAATTTTCCCGCATGACCGTAAATTGAGGGTTTGCAAGGATAAGACCGTCCCCGATGACAAAATGTTCGGAATTTGTTGTCTGCAACAGACTTCGGCTTCTGGCGTCTTTCATACAGCATTGTACCCATTCCCTGGTAACAACCAGCCCCTGATAATAAACCGTCAGAACATCTGTTTTGCAGTACCGGCCGTTGCTGAAATAATCCCGTCGAATAAGCTTGAAACCAAGGGCCTGCGGCTTATAGGTAAGATATTTCACCGCCTCCGAAACGGTTGAGAAACCTTCTTCCGGATTGGGAATGCCGATAATCTCCGCCGTCAAATCGCTACCGACAATATAAGAACCGTTTCCTAAACTCTTTTCTCTGCATTTCAACAAAAGCGGAATAATTGCATCGCTGAAAACACAGGTTGTTTCCTCGTCAAAAGCGATAACGTCCTGTAACCGTTCATTATATACGACTTCGCTGACGCCGCTTTCTTCCAGACGTTCCAGCTCATAAGCTCTCTTGCCGCCCAAAATTTTGCGAGCCTCTTCAAGCGTTTTTCTGACACCGAAAGCGATAGTTTCCTTTTTGTCACGAGAAACAAGCTTTCTGGAAGTAGGACAATAAGCAAACGCACGATTGATTTGCAGATAAAAGCCGCCATAATCGTACATCCGTTTCAAAGCTTTGATAAAAGAACGCTCCAACGGTGCGGTATTTATACCGTCAGCTTCGTGAATATCAAACAACGGAACAAAGAACAACGCGTTTTTCGCAGCTTTCCTTTCAGTTTTTAATTGAACCATAATAATATGTATTTAAAATTATAAAATAAAATGATAATTAACACATAGCCAAATAAACACAGCTTAGACAAAATGTCAACTTTATTTTTGCGCCAACAGTTCTTTGACCTTGGCAATAATTTCTTCAAACATCTCATAAGTCAAAACGCCGGTGTTAATATTATAACGCGACGTATGATATGAATCGACCAGCAGCAGATTATGCCGGTCAAGATGATGAACCGCGCCGTGCTTGAACTTAAACGCCGCTTTCTTATACCCCAGAACCGAAAGGATTGCCCCGTGCGCAATGCTGCCGAGCGCCAGAATCAGCTTCAGACGCTTCATGTCGGCGACTTCTTCCGTCAAAAACTGCCCACAGGTGCGGACTTCTTCTCCTGTCGGCTTGTTCTCCGGCGGCACACAGCGTACTGAATTGGTTACACGGACATTCAGCAGTTCAAAACCGTCGTCTTTGCGTTTTTGATAATCGCCTTTTGCCAGCCCGAATTTTTTGAGAATAGGGTAGAGCACATCTCCGGCATAATCGTTGGTAAACGGGCGCGCCGTCTGGTTTGCGCCGTTCAGCCCCGGCGCCAGGCCGGCAATCAGCACCTCGGCATCAATCGGCCCGAAAGGCGGAACGGGGCCGTTGTAATAAGTCGGAAATTTTGCGCGGTTCTGCATTCTGAATTCTACCAGACGCGGACACAAAGCACAGTCGCGTCCCGGACAAACAAAGCTCATTCATTTTCTCCTCACATAATTTTTTCTCTTACTCTACCACCAAAAAAAACAGCTTGCACCATTTTTAACGCCCCTGTTGATGACTAATCAGCGTTGCATAACCGGGGAATAAATATTGCAATAATCTCCGCCCATGATATTTTTTTGACATGAAAACAGAATATTCGGAGAAGTTATAATGAGTTCCAAAAAGAAAACCTACCTTTTTATCTTGATTTTTGCCATTATCCTGTTGGCAATCGGCTTTGCTTATGACATCGCTTTCATTAAAAGCCTCTATTATAACACGCTGACCAACGTGTCAAAACCGCTGATTCTCGTTCCCGCCGTCATCTGCGCTTTCATCTTTTTGCAAAGCGGCTACTATTGGCTGCTGATGCTCGTTTGCGCTTTCGGCGATGCTTTTGCCTACCTTTATATGGCCGGACGAAGAGTCTACAGCTTTGAGCCGCTGGCAATCACCGCCTTTGCATTTTTGGTAATTGTTTACCTCCTGAACTTTGTAAAGTCGATTATTAAAGATTAACCGCCCGAAAAGGATACTTGACCATGGAAGATGTAATTCTGGATAACCAGCCGGTTTCAGTCGTTGTGACGAAAAACGGCGGCGTTAAACTCAAAATGCTCGGCTGGGGCTGGCATCTCTACGGCATCATCGTCAAAGGGCTGATTATGGCGCTGCTGCTGAGCATCAACTTCTGCCTGTTTGCCAAAGCCGGCGGCTATGCCTTGTTTGGCGAAGTCCTTCTGCCCAAACCTGAAATCGTCAATATCCTTTTAAGTATTTTCTGCATTTCCATGCTGGTCATGCTGCTGTTGTCTTTTTCCGAATGGCTGCAAAACATTATGCTGGCGCTTGTCGCCGGGCTGTTTACGGCAATGATGATTAACCAGTTCGCCCTTTTTGACAAAGACGCTTTTATGACCCGCGGCATGCTGTTGTATTTGGGTGAGGGGGCTGCCGCCTTTGTCGACGGCAGAGCCTGGCTCGTCATGAGCGGTCTTGTCGCTGCGTTGACGCTGGTTTACCTCTGGATGTCCTCCCGCTCCAATCAAATGTACCTGATTGGCACGCTGGCTGTCATAAATGTCTGGATTTTGTTCAGCGCCTACATGGATAGAAATAACAATAATAATTTCATCTATGAATATGACACATCCTCCGCCGGTGTTGAAAACGGCAAAAAGTTCATCAATATTTATCTGGCCAACGCCGCGCCTTACGGTTATCTTAACGAGATGAAAGACGCCAATGCCAAAGACAATTCCAAACTGGAAAACCTGCAAAAAATCATGCTTGGCTTCTACAATCGCAACAATTTCGACATTTATGCCAACGCTTATGTCGAACACAAGGACGCGCCGAAAAATCAGGCCGAAATTCTCAACCCTCTGGTCAGCGGAAACAAAAACTTCACCACGCCCGCCTCGCATCAATGCTGCGACTGGCAGTTCCGTCCCGTAAACGACAAAACCGACTATCTGCTCGGCAGCCGTCTGACCGAAATTTTCAAAAAATCCCAATACAAAGTGTCGGCGTACCAGTCCCGCGGGTTGGATATGTGCCACCTCTATGGCCAGCAGTCGCTTGACCGCTGCCTGAACAAGGCCAACATGCCGGCAGACGTCAGCGTCCTCGCAGCCACCACTTCCGAAAAAGTCAAACTGCTCTACGGCCAATGGCTGGAAAGCTCCGGATTGTTTGCGCCGGATTCTGTTGCCGCCGCTTTTCTTCCGGATTCATTCAAAAACCGTTACGACAAGCTTTATGTTGTCAACTCTCTGCAGGCTCTGGATTTAGCCGCCATTGATATTGCCAACGACAAGGGCAGCGGCGCCTATCTTGTCTATGTAGACATGCCTGCAGATATGTTCATTTATAACGAATTCTGCATGGTTAAACCGACAGAGCAATGGCTGCCCATGCATGACCGCGGCAGCGCCGACAGTTCCGGAATTCAAGCTCGCCGCAACGCTTACGCCGAACAATATGCCTGCCTCCTTGGCAAACTCCAAAACTTTATGGACACCCTGGCCGCCAAAGGCGCTGATAAAAATGCCGTTGTCGTTATTGAAGGTGTCAGCAGCGCTCAGGACAAAGAATATAAGGAAACAGACCGCACAGAGCTGAATTTTGGCGCTAATCATGCCGTCACCATGGCAATCCGCGACCCTTTGCATAAAGAAAACCAAATAAAGACGGAAATCTGCAAAGCCTCGGATATAACCGCCGCCTATTTGTTCAAAAAAACCCAATGTACGGAGTTTAAAGGGCTGAATTTGAACGAAGAAGACCGGACACAGCTGAAAAAAGCGCTTTCCACCCGCAGCATCACGCCGGAAGAAATCAGCAAAGCCGACAACTTCTTTATCCTTTGGTATCCGTATTGGCAGAAAGCCAACGGCATTGAAGTTAAAGAACTTCCGAGCGAAACAGCTGTAAAACCGGAACAACAGGCACCGGACAAACCAGCCCCGCAGCCGGCAGCAGCTGTAAACGAACCGGCGCCCATAACCGAAAATACCATTGTCAAAGAAAACAAAATCATTGAAAAGGAAATCCCGGTTGAACCTGAAGCGCCGACGGCCAGCCTTAAGGCCGAAATGCTCAAAAATCCGCTGACAGAAGAAACACCGGCCATAAACATACCGGAAAGTCAGCCGGAAACAGCCGTACAACCTGAAGCAAGTACAGCCCAAACGCAACCGGCGGACAAACAGGAAAGTGAGCCTCAGCCACAACCGCTTGAAAATATTGAAGCGGTAAAAAACGAGGCGCCTCTGCCGTCAAACGCCGCTGATGCGCCTGAAAATCTTCTGCCGCAAAGCAGCGAAACCTCCCGCCGGCCGGATAATGCAGCGGCAACAACGGCACCGGCTGCGGACAAACAATGACATTATCGCCTCTGACTCAGCGCCGGCTCAGCTCTTTTCGCCACAACAAAAGAGCTTGCCTGGCGTTGTTTCTGTTCTTGCTGATAATGCTCATCACCTGTTTTTCAGAATTAATTGCCAATGATAAGCCTTTGATTGTCAAATATAAAGGACAATATCTTTTTCCGCTGGCTATAACCTATAATGATACCTTCTTCGGCGGCGACTTTCCGACCGAAGCAGACTACAAGGATCCGTTTATCGTCAGCCAAATCAATCAAAACGGCTGGATGATAATGCCGATAATTCCGTTTTCTTTCAATACGGTAGACTACAATCTTGACAAGCCGACCCCAACGCCGCCCTCGGCCGCTCACTGGCTGGGAACAGATGACGAGGGCAGGGACATTGTTGCCCGGATTTTATATGGCATTCGTCTGTCCGTGGTTTTTGCCTTTGTTCTGACGCTGTTTTCATCGCTGATAGGCATTTTTGCCGGCGCCGTTCAGGGATATTTCGGCGGAAAAACCGACATCATTATGCAAAGAATTATTGAAATCTGGGAAGCGCTGCCGCAGTTGTTCATTCTGATTATTGCCGCCAGCATTTTCACGCCGGGTTTCTGGACTTTGCTGATTATCCTGCTTTTCTTCTCTTGGACCAGCCTGACATCTGTTGTCCGTGCCGAATTTCTGCGCGTGCGCAATTTTGAGTTTGTCAAAGCTGCCAAGGCTCTCGGCGTAGGTAATGGCCGCATCATCCGCCGCCATATTCTTCCCAATGCCGTCATTGCCACCATAACCTTTGTCCCGTTTCTCCTCTCTGAGGCCATTGTTGCACTGACTGCCTTGGATTTTCTCGGACTTGGCCTGTCCGGCGACTATCCCTCGCTCGGCGATTTGGTGCGCCAGGGCAAAGATAATCTTCAGGCGCCGTGGATTGGTCTGAGCATATTCGTTGTTCTGTCAACGCTTCTGACCTTGCTTATTTTTATCGGGGAAGGAGTTCGTGATGCTTTTGACTCGAGGAAAACACATGGCTGATTTACTTGAAGTTAAAAATCTAAGTGTATGTTTTAACACAGATAATGGACAAACAACTGCCGTCGACAACATCAGTTTCAGCATAGCCGCCGGCGAAATTCTCGGTATTGTCGGCGAAAGCGGATCCGGCAAATCGGTTACGGCCTTGTCCCTCCTGCAATTGCTGCCATATCCGCAGGCTTTTCACCCGGCAGGGTCATCCATTAAGTTTGACGGCCAAGAGCTTGTAAATGTTGCGGAAAACACAATGCGAAAATTGCGCGGCAATAACATGGCCTATATTTTTCAGGAACCTATGTCGTCGCTCAACCCGTTGCATACCGTTGAAGCCCAAATTTCCGAAAGCCTGATGCTGCACCGCGGCATGAATCGGCAACAGGCACGACGGGAAACACTTCGCCTTTTGACCGCTGCCGGTATAAAAAACGCCCGTAACCGCTTGAAATCATATCCTTTTGAGCTTTCCGGCGGCCAAAGGCAAAGGGTAATGATAGCCATGGCAATCGCCAATCATCCCCGGCTTTTGATTGCCGATGAACCGACAACCGCCTTAGATGTTACCATTCAAGAGCAAATAATTCGCTTACTCCTTGATTTAAGGCAAAAATTAGGCATGGCTATTATTTTTATCAGCCATGATTTACATCTCATCCGCAAAATCGCCGACCGCATTATAGTCATGAAAGACGGCAAAATCGTTGAGCAGGGCAATACTGCCGCTATTTTCACCAACCCGAAAAATGATTATACCAAAGAATTAATAAATTCATCTATAGGTTTGATAAACAACAACAAAACATCAAAAGAAATTATACTGAAAGCACAAAATCTGACAGTTTCTTACCCGTTGAAAAAGAACTTCTGGGGCAGGGTAACGCAAACGCTTTTTGCCCTGAATAAAGTCTCTTTGGAAATAAAAAAAGGCGAATGCCTAGGCGTAGTCGGCGAAAGCGGTTCGGGCAAAACAACACTGGGCATGGTTCTGGCGCAGCTCATCCCTTATCAGGGGAATATCGAACTTAAAGGTTTACCTGTTAATAAATTGAAAAATAAAGAAATTCATAAACAAATACAAATTGTTTTTCAAGATCCCTATAACTCGCTTAACCCCAGAATGAACATTGAACAAATCATCGGGGAGGGGCTGGAAATACACTTTCCGCAGCTAAACCAAGAAGAACGGCAGGAACGCATCATCAACACCTTAAAAGATGTCGGCTTGCCTGCTGATATTCTTAACAAATATCCTCATGAATTCTCCGGCGGACAGCGGCAGCGGATTGCCATTGCCCGCAGCCTGGTTATCTCTCCGGAAATCATTGTCTTTGACGAACCGACCTCGGCTCTGGATGTAACAATTCAAGCTCAGGTTTTGAAAATGCTAGGCAAAATCAAAGAGAAATATAACCTTACTTATGTGTTTATTTCACACGACATGACTGTTATCCGCGCAGTTTCCGACCGTATTGCCGTTATGTACAACGGAAAAATCATAGAGCAGGGTGAGGCTAAGCAGATTTTTGAACATCCTCGGGAAGAATATACCCGCCGCCTCATCACCGCCGCTTTGTAAAGTACACGAATAAAAGAGCGCTTTTGGCCGTTATAAATAAGAATTTTAATAAGCGTTTACATAAAATAAAGGCGGTATTTCTACCGCCTCGATTTTTTATTTCTGAACAGGAGACATATTTAAATTAACTTCTTCATCCAGATAATACATATCTCCGCTTATTGGGTCGACAATCAAATATCCAATTAAACCGCCCAAAGCAAGGTTTCCAACATAATACCAACCGCTGACATGCCAGTCAATGATAGTCGTTTGTGTCTGATACCCGTCTTTGGAAGCAACAACCGTATATTTCTCAGGATTGAAATATCCGCTCTTGCCCGAAGTTTTAAGAGTTAATGTTGTCGGTGTTTGGCCTTCAAAAATAAGCTCTCCCACTTTATTGGTAATTTTTATATTAACTTTTTCTACATTTGATTTAATTGGTATAGATTGACTGTTTTCCCTCATGATTGTAGCACAAGCCGTAAGAAAACCAGCAAATACACCAATAGTTAAAAGTAAAAATACTTTTTTCATTCTAAACATCCTTTCGTTCTAGTTAAAACAAAACCCACCTGATAAAGGCGGGCGGATGTTCAGAAACCGTATAAAATAAACAAACAACGGCTCGGCTTATTTGGCCGTAACCTTATTTAGCCGACATCCGTCCATGACAGAAATCGGCATATAGTTTTAAGTCGCTATGCTTGGCGACTGTTTATTTTAAAAGGGTTTCTGACGCCCTAAGCAGCAAAACTCCGCCGCTTAAACAAAAACGTAACATAACATCATGATTATTGCAATGTCTTTTCTATTAATATTGAATAAAAGTAAGAGAGCAGGCTAATATACCTGAGAAATAAGTCTTATTAACTTCAAAAAAAATAAAATCTACCTATCTTAGCCAGACCAAGAATGAGGGAAGGGACTTTAACGACTTTCCTTGGCTTTATAAACACAACTTTAGCCCTTGATATGCGCTGTTTTCTTACTGCTATCTCTTTATTATTGGAACAATCCATTTTGAAAACCAAAAATCTACCGTATTTTTCATTAACTTATCAACCATAGCAATACTAATTTCCAATATTCCTGCAATTTCTTTATCTGAAAAGCCTGCGTTCCTAAGTTTTTCGCAAGTATAACGCTTAGCATACAGATTAATATTAAGATTTTCTCTGCAAAGCTCTTTGTTTACATTCTTTTGAAGCTCATGAGAAACACACAGCAGCTCAAATCCTCTTTCATCATCAATGTGAATAATCATTATTACTCTCCCAAATTTAAGATGTCAAAAAGCAGGCGAGAGCGCTGCCATACAACAGATAAGACAACAAGAAAGAACAACATAATATATAAAGAACAATATCTCCCCCCGACAATAATTTTGTCGCATAATATATCTTATGTTAAGACAAGCAACATTTTTAAAGGAGAAAATAATAACAAGCCAGAGCAAGTAAAACAACACCCCATACAACAACCAACAAATAAGGAGAAACAAAATGTCACATAAAAAAATCAAGTATTTCTCACTCAGCTTAAGCTGTAAATACACATACAAAACTCATGAGCTCGTTCTGAGAGCTCGATTTTTTATTAAGTCACTGTTTTATCGAAGAAAATCATCACGGTGAGTTTATTTTTGCCTCAAACTGCGCTATCAGCGCAAATAAAGAAGCACATACCCGACACTTAAGACACTTTAAACACAAAAAAAGACCTGCACAACGGCAGGCCTTCCTAAATCTTTCAAGAAAATGATTATCTTGAGTAAAATTCGATAACCAAGTTCGGTTCCATTGTGCAGGCATAAGGAACATCATCAAACTTCGGTACGAAAGAATATTTAGCTGTCATCTTCTTAGAATCAACTTCCAGATAGCCCGGAACATCTCTGTTTGTAGCTTCGACGGCAGCCAAAACCATCGGCAGCTGTCTGGATTTTTCTTTAATTTCAATAACATCACCAGCTTTAACCATATAAGAAGGAATGTTTACTCTCTTACCGTTAACCAAAATATGGTTGTGGTTAACAAACTGACGGGCAGCAAATACGGAAGGAACAAACTTTGCTCTGTAAACCAAGTTGTCCAAACGGGATTCCAAAATACCGATAAGGTTTTCGGCAGCGTCCCCTCTTCTTCTGATTGCTTCGGCATAATACTTGGCAAACTGCTTTTCAGAGATATTGCCATAAGATGTTTTCAGTCTCTGCTTGGCATACAATTGAGTACCATAGTCGGTCATTTTCTTTTTTCTGGCACCATGCTGACCCGGAGCAGTTTCTCTTTTAACAAAAGAAGCGTTGGATTCGCCCCAAATATTTGCGCCATAACGGCGTGTGGCTTTTTTCTTAGCGTTTTCAATACTTTTCATTAAAGTTTTCCTTTATTTTTATTGCAATTTCATTAGTGTTCCGGTAGTTTTGGCCTGTTTGCAAACCAAACGGGAAGGCACAAAAACGCACATCCGCATTCCCGGAAGTGACTGCAAGTTACCATATATTTTATAAATTTCAAGCAAAATCTGCACTCCGACATTGTTTTTTTCGCCAAATGCTGTTAAAATCCGACCAGATGAATAATTGAGGAATAACATGACTTACGATTTTATGTTTTCGCGCGCTTTAGAGCTCCACCAGTCCGGACGATTTGCCGAGGCGGAACAGCTTTACCGACAGATATTGGAAACGGCGCCGGAAAACCCGGACGTCCTCAATCTTTTGGGATTGGTTGCTCAGGCGCGGGGCGTGCATAACGAAGCCGTCAACCTCTTTTATAAAGCGATAAAAATCAGCCCTGACCATGCGCCATACCGTTTTAACCTCGCCTTGTCGCTGGCTGAACTGGGTAAACCGCATGAGGCGATAGAGACTTATCAGAAAATGCTGGCCTTAACTCCGGATGTGAAAGAAGCCTGGTATAACCTGGGACAACTTCACAAAACACTCGGCAATTTTCAGGCTTCCGCAGCCTGTTTCCATAAAGCCGCGGCATTGGATGAAACATACGCCGAACCTTTGGTTGGACTGGCCTTGCTTTCCGACGCCCCGGAAAAGGACTTGAACGCCCTTCTCTCCCGTTTCCCCGATTGTGCGGAGGCTCATTACCAACTCAGCGTTATATGCCTCGAGCAAAACCGTTATAAAGAAGCCCTTGCCCACGCCCGGTCGGCATTGGAAATTGTGCCGGAATCGGCGGACGCCTGCCTTGCCGCAGCTTTTTCCTGTTTGAAGCTAAAAGATGACGCTTCGGCGCGGGATTATTTTGCTAAGGCCTGCGCAATCAATCCCAAATCAGTCCCAGCCCTCGCCGGCCTCGCCGCTATTGCCAGCAAGAACCGGGAATTTGATGAAGCAGAAGCCTTGTTTGTCAAAGCGTTGGAACTTGCGCCAAATAATACCGAAGCGCTGATAAATTATGCCGATATGCTCTACCGAACCGGACGCTTGCTTGAAGCTGTCGAAACCAGCCGCAAAGCAGTCCTTCTTGCGCCGGACAACCCTGCCGTCAGCAACAACCTGGGTATAATCTGCAAAGACATGAAAGATTATACCGAAGCGCTCGGCCTGTTTTTTAACGCCTATAAAATCGAACCGCAAACTGAAGAATTTTCCGTCAATATCTACGAAACACTCCTGCTCTTACACCGGGAAAAACCGCAGGAAGCTGAACAAATTGCCGCAAACTGGCTTAAAGACAGCCCTGAAAACATCTTTGCCCAACATCTCTCCGCCGCCTTTTCCGGACAAGCAGACAAGAGCGGCGACAGCCTGTTCAGCCAAAAACTTTTTGACAATTTTGCCTCTTCCTACGAACAAACTCTAAAAAAACTGGATTACCGCCTGCCCGAGATAATAAAGGAATGCACAGGAACGCCGCGCGGACTGGTTTGGGATTTGGGCTGCGGCACCGGCCTGATTGCCGAACAATTGAAATCCGAAGAAAACAGCTTTATCGGCGTCGATATTTCCGCGGCCATGCTTGACATTGCCCGTTCCAAAAATCTGTATAAAGAACTGATAAACAGCGATATTCTTGATTTTCTGAACAATCCGCCTGCCCCGCCGCCGGCATTGATTATTGCCGCAGACGTCTTCTGCTACATGGGCAGCCTGGAACCCGTTATCAGCCGCTGCGCCCCCTGCCCTCTGTACTTTTCCGTTGAAAAAAGCGAAAAAGATGGCTTCTCAATAACAACTGACGGTCGTTATAAACACAACAAAGACTACGTTAACAACTTGTTAACCAAATCAGGATACGCTGAAATAGCCATAAAGGAAGCCGTCATCCGCCTTGAAGACGGCAAGCCTGTCGCCGGGTTTGTTTTCATGGCCCGCTGACCTTTTCCACTAAAAAACATCAGGAGGAATCCCATGACTGATGAAATAATTGATATCTATGATGAAAACATGAATCCCATCGGAACGGCCACTAAAGCGCAGGCACACCGCGAAGGTTTGTGGCACAAGGCTTTCCGTTGCTGGATAATCAAACCGCTACCGGAAAACAAGTGCAAAGTCTGGATGCAGCTCCGTAGCTCAAACAAACGCCTTTATCCCAACCTCTTGGCAACTTCTGCTGCCGGACACTTGAAAAGCGGCGAACAAAACCGTGACGGCATCCGGGAAATCGAGGAAGAACTCGGGCTGAAAATTCCCCGTGAAAATCTGGTCAAGCTTTTTACCTCAAAGCGTTATTACCGCGATGACAATATGATTGACAACGAATTTAATCCCACCTACCTTTGTGAAGTAGACAAGGATTTCTCGGAACTGACACTCCAGCCGAACGAAGTTGACGGCATTTTTGAGTTTGATCTGGAAGACCTGATTAACCTCTTCAACAAAAAGATAGATAAAATCTTTTCTTCAGGATTGGTCAAAACCGCGGATAACAAAAGCGAATTCAAAACCGGATATTTCTGGCGCAAAGACTTTGTTCCGCATGATGACGGGTATTACCCTAAAGTGTTCAATACCATAAAGAGATACCGCGAAGGGCTGTCCCCTGAAGCCGCAGAATAAAAAAAGGCGCTTAAACAAGCGCTTTTTTGTAGTCTGCCAAAATTCCTATCGGATAATATCCAGAAGCTGCTGATAAATAATCTGAATTTCGCTGTCATTAGCATCAGCAACAGAACGACGCATCGCCGTTTTGATAAATTCCCGAGCCAACCCATCTTCCGTTTTGCGATGTTTTTGATAATAAACCGCCTGTACGGCGCTTTCCAGCTTGTCTATATTTTTCACAAACCGTGCTTCCGGCGTTTCGCCGTCTTCATATTCCCGAAACCAGCGAACAATATCGGGAAAATTTATTTCTTCGGCAATCCGCGCCATGGCCGCCGCCTCGTTTTTGGCTTTTTCTTCTTCGCTGATACCGTCATAAGGCGTAATATCCCCGACATAAACTTCTGCCAAATCATGAACAATCGCCATTTTCATACAGCGTCCGAAATCCAGCCCCTCCGGCGCCAGCAACAAAGCCAGCAGACTGATGCCGAAACAATGGTCGGCAACGGATTCCGGATTTTCAATATTCTTCCGAACCCACCCCGTTCTTTTCAGCTCTTTAAATTTTCCGAGAATCTCAATTATATTGTCAATATTCTGCATTCTGCCACTCACAAATTTATACTGATAACGCCGCTTTTCAGGGCATAATATGCCGCAACCGCAACAACGGCAGCAATAAGGACGACAATTCCCCACCTTGCGGACAGGCTTTTGCGGTAATAAAGGCCGCCACGCCCGGCATGGACATAATTTCCCTTCGGCCCGCTGCCAAAACGCAGCCCCTTGCCGCCGACGGAAACACCGACGCCGGACTTTGACAAATTAATCCGTACCGGACCGATATTAAAGCCCTTTTTCAGATAAAATCCCATATTTTAACTTTCTCAAATAAAACTCAATGTCATATCTACACTAACTTTATTTAATTTTTATTAAAACGCATAAAAAAAGCACGCACATTATTGACAAACATTAACAAAAGTGTTATTTATGTCTAAATTCCAACATTCCGGGTTAATAAAAATGAAAATGTACAAAAAATACAATGCTGATATTTTTGATGCTGAACTCCTAAAAATGTATGCCGCTTCACAAAGCAGCATCCCTTCCCGCTATGACCGCAAATCATTCAACAGCGGCCAGTATTATGCCATTGAAGCACAAACCGCAGAACTGCTGAAAAATTATCTCAAACGTAAAGTCGAGATAACGCCGGATGCTTATGAATATCTGCGCCTTTTGATACATGAAGCTTCACGCAGCAAGCGCCGCGAGTTGAGAATTCTGCTCCGACCGGCCTTTCGTCAGCTTCAAATTGACCTCAAAGCGCAAAAACAACAGCAGAAACACCAACAGAAAATAGGCGATATCAAATACATCACCACTTTGGTTAACAGCAAAAAGAAAATCAAAAAAGCGCCGACAGATGACCTGATTTATATCAAACAGTCCCTGGCTGCAGCCCCGCAGCCGTCTGTCCGAAACATTCTGGATAAACTCAACAGCCACGGACAACAGCGTCTGGAACGCATCATCCGCCGCGAAGAAGCCGTTCCTGCCAATATTGACGAATTCAGCCGGCTTTTCGGCACCTGGCGCCAGCAGAACATTCTCCGCCACGGCAAATATACGCCGGCGCCCCGGGAGACAAAAGTTTCGCTTTATCACGAAGTTGAACGCCGCCAAAAAGCTTTTTGGCCGAAAATCTTCCATAACAGCAAAGAATTTCTGGCACGCAATGCAAAAAAAATCGCGGTCATCGGCGGCATTCTTTTTGCCGGATTGTTGGCGCATAAGGCCAACAAGGAAATAACCCGGGCAGAACAGGAACAGCTCAAATTTGACACGGAAATAAAAGCGCAATCCCAATCAAAAGCTCAGGAAAAAGTCAAAACGATTGCAGCTTCGCAGTTTGCGGTCCCGTCTCAAACGGCTGACAAACAAAAGATTACCGCTGACGATGCGTTACAAAAAGCCTATAAAAACCGTTTTGACACCTCGTTGGAAATCCTCCTCGGCAAGGAAAAACGCGACAACCTCTATAAACAAATTGACACTCTGATTGAAAAAGGCGCCATAAAATACAGCGGCGGAACCACCCGCGAATGGTATGCCCATGCTTTTACAATGTATGATAAAATTGCGCCAAATTCCGCAGAAAACCGCAACATTCGCAAATTACTCGGCGGAGAAAAACAATCCCTTGAATACATTAACAATCTTGTTTTACAAGCCGGACGCAACGGCAAAGGCGTGAAAGGCAGCGGCTCATACAGCGCTTATAACCGGGCGCCGAAAGAACTGCAGCAACGCCATAACGCCAACAACCGTCAAATCCTTGACTTGCAAAACCAGCGTTAAACAAAAAAAAACAGCCCCAAAAGCAAAGCCCCGGAAATATTTGACTTTTCCGGGGCTTTTGTCCCTACTTCAATTTCAGCTGCCATTTTAGAAAAATTATCAAAATACAAAAACATCGCCATACATCGCATTTTATCTTTAACTTTTTCATAAAAAAATTAAACTTAATCTGTTATCTTTAACTTTTGTTCTTGACTTGTTAAAGTTAAATGTTACCATATACCTATAAGTTTTGTTAAAGGAGGGCATATGCAAAGAGGTATTCAAGGAAAATTGATTAAATGTTCCCTAAGCTCCGAGAGCTATCAGGCATATGTCCCGAATGTCTTGCCACCAAAGCCGACTGTTGATTTGGAAGCCATATCTCCTCTGTTAGAAAAAGCTAATCAGGCGATTGGCGCCCTAAATGGCGTTATTTCAACAGTTCCTAATCCGGCGATTATCAATTATATGTATGTCCGTAAAGAAGCGCTGTTGTCCTCTCAAATAGAAGGAACGCAATCTACTTTAGATGATTTACTGAAATACGAAGCCAGTCAGACACAAGGAATTCCCGTTGCTGATGCTTCGGAAGTGTCATCATATGTTACTGCCCTGGATTATGGCATTAGAAGAATTAATGACAACTTCCCCTTATCCTTGCGATTAATTAAGGAAATTCACGCTATTTTGCTCAAAAATTCCCGAGGTAAGACCAAACTGCCGGGAGAATTCCGCTCTTCACAAAACTGGATTGGCGGCACCAGACCGGGCAATGCCAGATTTGTTCCCTGTCCGCCGGATAAACTGATGGATATTTTAGGACAGTTGGAAGTCTTTATGAATAAAGAAGATAACATTCCTACATTGATTAAAGCCGCAATGATTCATGTGCAATTTGAAACCATCCACCCATTTTTAGACGGCAACGGCCGATTGGGACGTCTGCTGATCACGTTCTTTTTATGTGTTAAAGGAATTTTAAAATCACCGTTTCTTTATCTTAGCTTATTTTTTAAGAAAAACCGCTCATTATATTATGAATACCTAAACAATGTCCGTTATGACGGCGACTGGGAAAACTGGTTTAATTTCTTCCTGGAGGGAATTATTGAAACCTCTGATGATGCCAGAAAAACGATTCTCAAAATTCAAAAACTTTTTGCTGAAGATGAAAATAAGCTGCAAGATTTAGGTCGCGCTCATCCGTCTGCTTTAGAAATATTGCAACAATTTGAACAAAAGCCGGTTTTAACCGTTGCTGAAATTGAAAAGAAAATCAATCTTGCCCGCCCGACAATTATCAGCTCAATCAACCGCCTTATAAAGCTCGGAATCATCACGAATACCTCCGAGAAAAAATGGGGACAGACTTACGCTTACGCCGGCTATATTGCACTGCTTTCACCTGAAAGCAATCCTTTGTAATCTCACCGAAATAACTTTGCAAAAAGTCTATAAAAGTTCCCAAAAGCAAAGCCTCGGAAATATTTGACCTCTCCGGGGCTTTTGTCCCTATTTCAATTTCTTTTTAATTTCGGCGGCATCACTGTTAATTCTGTCCCTGATTTTTTGCAAAGCCTGTTTTATATTGTCTGCCGCAACTTTTCTCCAGACATTGTCTTTACTATATCCCCAATACATGGCAACATACTGTGTATCTATAACATTCTCAACATAACGCTTGACAAGCTCCTTGTTGTTATTGCGGATTTCGACCTCAACCTCCAAGGACTGTTTCACCTCATCTCCCGGAAAACCGAAGAAATTTATGGTTCCAAGGCTAAACAAAGACACAAACGGATAAATAAACGACTGATCCACCCCTCTGTATCCCAATGTCAGAACAATATACCCTTTCTTAGCGCCATAAGGCGATGTGATGTTTTCCTTAACTTCTTTGTTGAAAACATTAATAACATCCTGAACCCGCGGATCTTTATATGAAACGCCGGAAATAGCCGTTGTCTGAGCCCAATTTGTATTTCCCAACGTCGTCCCGAAATTGTTGGTCGTCCCGGCATAGGAACTGACCGTGTAAGTCGCCTCCAGATTACTGACGTCGACAATACTCTCCATAGCCGGCAAAAGGTTGGCATTCGGCTGAATAAGCGGATTAACGTCCTGATAAGTTATCGAGCGGCAGGAACACAAAAAACACATCAAAAACAAAACACTTTTTTTCATAACTTCCTCATATTTTGCATAGAATAAAACAAAAAAGCCTCCCTGATGAAAGGAGACTGGAAGTTAGAACCTATTAAAAGTAATAGTGCAGTATATTCAACATATTCTACTGCCTTCCAGCCATAAGCCAAAAGGCAGTTTTTTACATCTGATTAACAGAAAACTTTTAAGAGGGTTCTAAACCTCACAACGGTAATCAGCCGCTGCAAAAAGGATGTTATTTTAATTCCGGAAAATAGTCAATAAAAAAAGAGCGCCTAAGCGCTCCAAATGGCGGAGAGTACAGGACTCGAACCTGTGCATCGTTATTCACGATGACGGATTAGCAATCCGCTGCATTACCACTCTGCCAACTCTCCATCAGTCCGTGGTACGCAGATATATTTATATGATGTTTCTCTCAACGTCAACATAAAAATTAAAAATAATCCATATTATTTTTAATTTGACATTTTAAAGACATAATTTTACACTTTGTCTATCGTTTTTATTATTATAACACTATAAATTTTATGCTTTATGAAAAAGTTCTTATTATTAGTTTGCGGAGCTTTTATGTTATCATGCTTCAGCTCCTGCGGAATTTGGGAACTCAGCCGGCCGCCGTCTTATCGTTGCAGTTATGCCGTACCGCCGCCGCCACAAACTCCCCCGCCGCCTTACTATCGTCCGGCACCGCCTCCTCCGCCTGAAAAAAAGCCCAACAGGCACAGGCCGAAACACAAAAAACCAGACAAAGAGCCCAGGCATTCACAACCGCATAAACGGCTGTAATCAAAGAAAATCCCCAAAGTCTTTCCGGCTTTAGGGATTTTTTCTATTCCAAAACAATAGAGAGATAAGCCATTACCGCAAAACCGAGAAACACGGCTGCGGCAGATTTCTGGCTCTTTTTGGTGTTGTATGTTTCCGGCAAAATCTCATTGATAATGACAAACAGCAACGTCCCACCAGCCAAAGCCATACCAATCGGCACAATCTTCTCGTTCATCTCCATAATCGAAATGCCGATAAGCGCGCCAATCGGCTGCACCAGCCCGGTGCAACTGGCATAAAGCGCCGCTTTCAATCGGGAATACCCTGCCCCGACCAATGAAATCGCCACGGTCAGCCCCTCGGGAATATTCTGCAAAGCAATACCGACGACCAAACTGAGCGGATTATAAAGTTCATCCCCGCTGTATGCCACGCCGACCGCCAACCCTTCCGGCAGTTTGTGAATGCTGATGGCAATGATAAACAACCAACAGGAACGCAGGCTGATGTTAGGCCCGTGATGTCCGGCGGAATTATGCTCATGCGGCAACAGCGCATTCAGCAGCCACACCAGAACAACGCCGGAAAACAAAGCGCCGACAAACCAATACCCGGCCACATGCCTGTCCGGCACAAAACGGAGAATTCCCTCAAGCGACGGACTGAGCAGCGAAAAGAAAGACGCCGCCAGCATAATCCCCGCCGCGATATTCAACATCACGTTGATATATTCCCGGGAATATTTTTTCTTCAAAAAAATCATAAAACCGCCGACACCGGTAATCAATCCGGCAATCAGCGCCGCCGTAAATCCCTGAATAAAAACGTCATTAACCATTTTGCTTCATCCTCCGATATTTTTCACTCGCCGCTCACAAACCCCTGTCGCGGATTTTTCGCATAATCCGTTCATAATAGGGAACCATATGTTTTTCAAGGCACCTTTCGGGAATTTCCTCAAGCTTTATCCATGCCGCGCCAGAATTCTCATCCGGCTTGATTCTGAGCGGGACAGTTTCATCCGCTTCAAAAAGATAAACCACATTATAATGCAAATGCCGCGGCACAAACTTGCCTTTTTTGACATGATTGCTGACCGACAGAACATTAATATCAAGCGGCTCGCTCAACAGTGGGCGAACATTCGCAACCCCCGTTTCTTCCAGCGTTTCCTTAACCGCCACAGATTGCAAATCCTGCGCGCCGTCGGCATGCCCGCCGATCCATGCCCAGGAATTAAACATATTGTGAAAAATCATCAGCACTTTATCCCGCGCCGGATTGACAACCCAGGCCGACGCGCTGAAATGCCCCGGCAGATTCTCCCGGGCAAAAGCCTTATCGCCAAAAACGTCGATAAATTGCAGAAAAGAAGCCTTCTCCGCCGCTTCAATGTCGTCTTCAGGCTGATAATCGCTGATAATTTGCTTCCAATCCATATATTTTTCCTTATAAATGGCTCTTTTCCAACGAAACAACCTCAGCCGCGCATTCCTGCCCGGTTTCCACGGCTTTGTCAACATCCCGGGACTTGATATACGCATACAAGAAGCCGCCGGCAAAAGCGTCCCCCGCACCGGTCGTGCTTACCGGATGTTCAATGCCCAAAGCCGCATAACGGCGAATATTCCCATTTGACCGGCATTCCGCGCCGTCAGCTCCCAATGTCTTCAGCATAAGGGGCGGCTGCGCATTTTCCGGCAAATCTGCCGCCGCATATTCTGCGGCATTGCCAAACAAAACCGTCACATAAGGCATCAGTTGCAACAGGCGTTCCCGGTTTTCCGCAACAATTTTCGGATCAGACAGCGTAAACACCGTTTTCACGCCGGAAACCCGGGCAAGGCGCAGCAGCATATCAACAACGGCACCGTTGCCGTCCAGCCAATAGCCTTCGACAAACAGCCACCCGGCGTCAATAACCTCTTTCCAGTCGATATGGCGGTCACGGATATATTTTGAAGCCCGTCGCTTGGCGCATACCGTTTTTTCACCGTCTTCATCAACCCAAACCACCGTGCAGCCGGTTCCTTCTTCCGTACTGACATTCATCTGGTTGCGAATACCATAAGCAGCCAGTTCTTCGCCAAAGAAACGCCCGGCTTCATCTCCGCCGATTTTGCCGCCAAAACCGCAGTCCCCGCCGAGCTTGGCATAGGCTTTCAGAGAATTTGCCACTGACCCGCCGCATGACTTCACCGCCGCCGCATCAACAAAAGACAGCATTTGCGCAAATTCTTCTTCCGTCGTATGCATATAGCCGCCCCTGCTCTGCCGCAGCCGTTCATAAAACGGATTATCAGCCCGCAGAGGCACGGAAAAATCAACAACGGCATTGCCGAAACCAAGCAGTTTGACCATCAGCCTATCCCAGTTTTTCTTTCAAAAGTTTGTTGACGATTCCCGGATTGGCCTTGCCCTTGCTGGCTTTCATCACCTGGCCGACAAACCAGCCGAACAGTCCCTGCTTGCCGTTTTTATAGGCGGCGACATTATCCGGCGCACTCGCCAGAACCTCGTCAATCACCGCTTCAATGGCGCTGCTGTCGGTAACCTGAACCAAACCTTTTTCCTCAACGATTTTTTCAGGATTATCGCCGCTTTCGGCCATAAGCGCAAATACTTCCTTGGCCGTCTTGCCGTTAATGACCTCCTTGCTGACCAGTTCAACCAGACGCCCAAGGTTTTCCGCAGAAACCGGAGAATCTTTCAGGTCGAGTTTTTTCTCGTTCAACATGGCAAAGAAATCGCCCATCAGCCAGTTTGCCACCTTTTTGGCGTCATGCCCGGCCGCCGCTTTTTCAAAAAAGTCCGCAACTTCCTTGTTCTCGCAAATCACAATTGCATCATAAGGAGTCAGTCCTAATTTATTGACAAAGCGTTCTTTTTTGTCATCAGGAAGTTCGGGAATTTCCTTGCGGACCGCTTCCAGATAATCGTCGCTTAAGACCAACGGTGCCAAATCCGGCTCAGGAAAATAACGATAATCATGGGCAAATTCTTTTTTGCGCATCACTTTTGTCTGCCCGATTGACGGGTCAAACTGCCGTGTTTCCTGAATAATTTCCCCGCCGTTTTCATAAGTTTCAACATGTCTTTTCGCTTCATTTTCAATAGCTTGCATGACAAACTTAATGCTGTTGACATTTTTCATCTCGCAGCGGGTGCGCAGCTCGTCAGAGCCGTAAGGCCGTACCGAAACGTTAACATCACAGCGCATGGAACCTTCATCCATATTGCCGTCGCAAGTCCCGAGATAACGTAGAATGGAACGCAGTTTTTTCAGAAAAGCCCCGGCTTCTTCCGGCGCGCGGAAATCTGGCTTGGTAACAATTTCCATCAATCCGACCCCGGCACGATTCAAGTCGATAAAGCTCTTTTTCGGATCAATATCATGAATTGACTTACCGGCATCCTGTTCAATATGCATCCGTTCAATGCCGATGGATTTGACGCTTCCGTCCGGCAGGTCAATTAAAACCTCCCCTTCCCCGACTATCGGATATTTAAACTGTGTAATCTGATAACCCTGCGGCAAATCGGCATAAAAATAGTTCTTGCGGGAGAAGTTTGAATATTTATTGATTTTTGCCCGCAGCCCAATACCGGTCTTAACCGCCTGATGCACGCATTCTTTGTTCAAAGTCGGCAGCATTCCGGGCATTCCGGCGTCAACAAAAGAAACATGTTCGTTCGGGTCGGCGCCAAACTCGGTGGAAGCGCCGCTGTAAATCTTGGATTTTGAAATAATCTGGCAGTGGATTTCCAAACCGCAGATAACTTCCCATTTTCCCTTGGCTGTTTCGATAACAAATTCTGACATTGGCTTACTTCCTTGCAAAATTAACGTCTTTTTCCAACACATGAGCGGCTTTCAGCACGCTTCCCTCATCAAAAGGACGGCCGATAAGCTGCAATCCCAGAGGCAGGCCGCGGCGGCTCAGCCCTGCCGGTACGCTCATGGCCGGAAGCCCCGCCAAACTGACCGAAACCGTAAAGATATCATTCAGCCACATGTTAATCGGATTTTCCTTCATTGACTTGTCGCCGATTGCAAAAGCATCTGTCGGCGCCGTCGGCGTCAGAATAACGTCGCATTTCTTAAACGCCTCCTCAAAGTCATTGCGGATAAGGCGGCGGACTTTTTGCGCCTTGAGATAATAAGCGTCATAGTAACCGGCGGACAACACATAAGTCCCAATCATAATACGACGTTTGACCTCTTTGCCAAACCCCTCGGAACGGGTGTTGATATACAAATCATCCAGATGCAGCCCCGGAACGCGCAGCCCATAACGAATACCGTCATAACGCGCCAAGTTGGACGACGCCTCTGCCGGAGCAATAATGTAATAAGTTGCCAAAGCATATTTTGTATGCGGCAAAGTAATATTGACAATCTCCGCCCCGCGGGCTTTCAAAATGTCAATTCCCTTGTCCCAGCTTGCCGCCGCTTCGGCATTAAGCCCTTCCGGACGATATTCCGCCGGAATACCGATTTTCATACCGCGAATATCTCCGTTCAGAAAACTTTCAAAATCAGGCACATCAACCGGCGCCGATGTCGAATCTTTGGCGTCATGTCCGCACATATTGTTCAGCAAAACCGCGCAGTCGCGAACATCTTTGGCAATCGGCCCCGCCTGGTCAAGCGAAGACGCAAAGGCAATAATACCGTAGCGTGAACAACGCCCGTAAGTCGGCTTAATGCCGGTAACGCCGCAAAAAGCGGACGGCTGGCGAATTGAACCGCCGGTATCCGTCCCGGTTGCCGCCGCGCACATATCAGCCGCCACGGCCGCCGCCGACCCGCCGGAAGAACCGCCTGCCACCAGTTTTTCATCACTGTCGTTGGCTTTCCAAGGGTTAACCGCCGGTCCGAAATAAGATGTTTCGTTGCTGCCGCCCATGGCAAACTCGTCCATATTCAGCTTACCGAGAACAGAAATCCCGGCATCCAGCAGCTTCTGCGTCACGGTTGATTCGTACTGCGGTATAAAACCGTCAAGAATATGCGAACAAGCCGTCGTACGTATTCCCTTGGTACAGAACAGATCCTTAATGCCCATGGGAATTCCCTGCAAAGCCCCGGCCGTTCCGGCGGCATATTTTTCATCGGAAATTTTGGCCTGAGCCATGGCTGTTTCAGGCGTTTCCAGAACATAGGCATTCAAAGCCCGTCCTTCTTCCATTTTCTTAATATAGGCTTCCGTCAGCTCCACGGAAGTAAATTCTTTCTTTTTCAAGCCTTCTCTGGCTTCAGCAATCGTTAATTTTGTTAAATCTGACATTTTCTTATCCGATATGATTTTATAACTTTTCAGTTTATATTAATTCCCTTCCCCAGCACGTAGAGGAGTTTAGCCGGTGTGGCAAGCAGTAGGCGTCAAGGGTGAGAACACCGCAGTGTACAATATAGTACATGAGGATGTTCGAACCCGCAGACAACACCCTGATTGCCCGCCAGATGCACTTCCCTAAGTGAATGTGGAGAATGAGGTTTATAATAAGATTTCAGAGCGACGAAAGCGGAGTGTACACAGTAGTACATGAGCATTTCGCCGACCCGCAAAATCTGTATTAGAAACCCATTATACACATTCACCTTTATTCTACGACTTTGGGAACCACATAATACCCATACTCCGCCGACGGCGCATTAAAGAGAACGGCATCGCGCTGATTGCCGTCGGTAATTTCATCCGCGCGCAGAGAAAGGGTGAAATTGTTAACCGTTTCCAAGGGCTCGACGGTTTCGGTGTCAACTTCGTTCAGCTGCTCCACCCAATTGAGAATATTGTTAAACTCGTCTTTGGTTTCATCAATCTTATCGGCGTCAACCTTAAGACGCGACAAGAAAGCAATGCGTTTTACGGTATCTGTATCTACAGCCATAATTTGCTTACCTCTTTTCTAGTAGTTGATTTTGAACGGCGGAAGCACCGTTTCATATTGCAGTCTGTTCAGCATTCTAATATCATTGACGTCAAAGCCCATCTCTTTAACCGCCTTATTAACAGATATTTTCTGAGAACCGCCGATTAACTCAGACAGCTTTTGCTGAAAATTCTTTTCCCGCGGATAATAAACAACGACATTGGCAAGGCGTTTTTCGTCTTTGAGTTCCTTATAGAGCCAATCAGCCGCGTCATCAATTCCGCCGATTTCATCAACCAGCCCCAAACGAACTGCATCGACCCCGCTGAACACCCTGCCCCGTGCCAGCTTGTCCATTTCCTCAAGCGACATATTGCGCGCTTGCGCCGCCTTAGCGGTAAAGTCTTTGTAAACATTGTCAAGCGAAGCGTTAAATATCTCAGCCTCCCGCGGCGTAAACTTATGGTTGGCGCTCATAATCCCGGCATTGTCGCCGATATAGATATTCCCCCAGTTAACGCCGAGCTTCTCCCATAATCCGGCCAGAACCATCTTGCCGCCAAACACGCCGATAGAACCGGTAATTGTCGTCATGCCGGCAAAGCTCTTATCCCCGGCCAAAGCCACAAAATAGCCGCCGGAAGCCGCATAATTGCCCATTGATACGACGACGGGAATATTGTGTTTTTCCTTAAATTTCACGATAGCATTGCGAATTTCGTTTGATGCCGTATAGCTGCCGCCCGGAGAATTAATTCGCAGAATCAGCCCCTTAAGCAGCGGTTCCTTTTCCACTTCATAAAGATCGCGCAGAAACGTGTCCGACCCGGTCGTCAGTTCGCCGTTCCAAGGATCAAGATTGCTCTCGCCGCCGGTAATTGTCCCCTCAATCACCATATAGGCAATTTTTCCATGCTGAGAAGACGTCTTTTTCTTGTCAGAGATAACGCTATAATAATCGGAGGCACTGAGCACCTTGGCATCAACATCTCGTTCCAAACGGCGGATATAATCAGTTTTGAATTCCAGATGGTCGACCAAACGCTGCTTAAAAGCTTCTTCTGAAAAAATCGGCGCCCGGTTAACCATCTCAATCAACTTTTCTTCCGGAATATGGCGCATATTGCTGGCATCCATCGTGAAAACCATATGCATCACTTCTGCCAGCTTAGTCATTTCCGAGCGAAACTCCTTGCTCATTTTGCTGTCCGTCAGCGGCGCCGCCCCGCTCTTATATTCGTAGCGAGCATAAAATTCAGGTTCTATACCGACCTTGTCCAAAACGTCACGGAAAAACGGAACTTCCATGGCCACGCCGGTAATGCCGACCTCCGAGTTTGGCATCAGTGAAATTTCATTAAAACCGGTTGCCAGATAATATTCGTTGGTACCGCCGCCCATAGCGCCAAAACCGTCAGAATAAATATAAGCTCGCTTGCCCGATAACTTAAAAGATTGGATTTCATTCTTAAGTTCCTGAATCTGTGCCATGCCAAGACCGGACACGCTGACATTGGCGGCAATAGCCTTGACTTTAGGGTCTAACCGCGCCTGCCGGATAAGTGAAATTAAATCATAAAAGGAAAGTTGCGGCCGGCCGGAAAATTCGCCAAACAAATCTTCGCTTCTGATTTCATTAATCGGGGCGTCAAAATTAATCGTCAGCAGAATTTTATCCGGCACTTCGACAAAGTAATCCCGCTCATTGCTGAAATAACTGTAAATCAGCCAACCAAGCCACACGGCAAGCAAGCCGATGACCGCCAGCGTATACATAACAACCTTTTTCAGGACATCGCCCCAATAACCTTTTCTTTCTTCACTCGGAAGCGCATTATTTTCCATACGTTTCAACCTCTGTTCTGTTTTTCACGGCAAAACCGCCGGGGATAATCGGCCGGCGGTCAGACACTGTTTATTTGCTCAAAATTCCAAACCGGAGTTTAGAAATCCATCAAAACCTGACCGGATTCGTGAGCATTATCCAAAGCAACCATACCGATTGAATGATAACCGGCATCAACATGCAAAACTTCACCGGTAATGGCAGCGCCGAGCGGCGACAACAATGCCAGAGCGGCAGCGCCGACTTCATCCTGCGTCACATTGCGTTTCAACGGCGCGTTGAGTTCGTTCCAACGTAAAATCTTACGAAAATCGCCGATACCGGAAGCAGCCAGAGTCTTAATCGGGCCGGCGGAAATGCCGTTAACGCGGACACCCTGTTTGCCGAGATCAACGGCAGCATAGCGGATAGCGGCATCCAAAGCGGCTTTGGCAACGCCCATAATATTATAGTTAGGCAAAGTTCTCTCACCGCCGAGGTATGTCAATGTAACAATAGAACCGCCGTCATTCATAATCGGAGAAGCGCATCTGCAGGCTTCCAGGAAAGAATAGCAGGAAATATGCATCGTATTAAGGAAGTTCGGCAGAGTCGTATCAATCGTCCGGCCTTTGAGTTCGTTTTTATCAGAGAAAGCAATGGCATGAACGACAAAGTCAATCTTGCCCCATTTTTCACCCAGCTCTTTAAAGCAGGCTTCGACGCTGGCAGAGTCGGTAACGTCACATTTAATCAGCATCGGCGGAAAGTCCAACTGTTCGGCCAGCGGTCTTACTCTTTTTTCCAAAGCTTCGCCCTGATAGGAAATCGCAATCTGCGCGCCTTGGGCGTTCAATGCCTGGGCAATGCCCCATGCAATTGACTTATCGTTTGCCAGACCCATAATCAGGCCTTTTTTACCTGCCATTAAAGAAGAGGCTGTTGTCATAATATTTTCCTTTGCTTTTAAAAAAATATATAATAAGTTTACAATTAATGTTACATTCTTATTATAGAATTTCGATAAATTTGTAAACAATTTTTTTTTTGAGAGTTGCATATGTCATTTAAAATAAAAGCAGAAAATGCCCTTCATACAATCAGCGAATTTTCATATTTTCTGATTCGCCGCGCCCGCAATGACACAATTTTCCGCGTCGCCGCCTCCCTGAGCTACACCTCGCTGATAGCCATTGTCCCGCTGTTTGCCATCGGCCTGTCCATCTTCTCGGCCTTTCCGGCTTTTGAAAGCATCCGCGACCAGATTCAGGAAATGCTCCTCCGCAATCTGGCGCCGACTCTCGGCAACGAAGTCAGCGCATATTTTGCCGACTTTCTCAAGGCGTCCGCCGGCTTGACAACCATCGGCGTCATCAGTATCGTCGTCACCTCGATTATGCTGCTCTCCACCATTGAAAACAGCTTCAACTTCATCTTCCGTGTTTCGCGTCCCCGTCACGTCACCACCAAAATCACCCTTTACTGGACAGTCATCACCCTCGGGCCGCTGCTGCTCGGCGCCGCTTTTTCAATCCGCAGCTATTTCTTTGCCCTGCCCGGCCTGTCGGCGGAAAATATTGATGCCAGCATTCTGCTGAGCATGATGCTGCCGGCATTGATGACAATCATCGTTCTTATGATTATCTACATTTTCGTTCCCAACAAAAAAGTCCGTTTTACCAATGCGGCCTGCGGCGCGCTGATAGCCATGCTGTTGTTTGCCGTTTTGCGCAAATGTTTCGGTATGACGGTACAGGCCAGTGCCGCCTACCAGACTCTATACGGCGCTCTGGCAATCATCCCCATCTTTCTGGTCTGGATGTATTCCGCCTGGTCGGTGGTTATTTTCGGCGCTGTTGTCACCGCTGCGCTTGATGATTTTCAGGATATGGACCGCCGCAGCCTCAAAAAAAGCATTGTCCTGAATGACCCTGAAAAACGCGATTTTGTAAAAAATCACCCGAGCCGTAAAAAACTCTTGCAAAAAGAACAAAATTAGTACATTATCTTTTTCATAGGATAAATCCGATACACCGATTGCGTTTTTGCGCCGGAAGTGGATAAATAAGTATGTAACTAATTTTTTTGAGAAGAAAGAAACTGTAATGGAAAAAGATAAAGCCCTCGACGCCGCCCTCAGCCAAATCGAACGCGCCTTCGGCAAAGGTTCGATTATGCGGCTCGGACAGCAGTCCAATATTGACATTGAAGCTATTTCAACCGGTTCTCTCGGCATTGACATCGCCTTAGGCATCGGCGGTCTGCCCAAAGGCCGTATCATCGAAATCTTCGGGCCGGAAAGTTCCGGTAAAACCACCCTCGCCCTGAGCGTCATTGCTCAGGCGCAGAAAAAAGGCGGAACCTGTGCTTTTATCGACGCCGAACACGCGCTTGACCCGGCTTATGCCAAGAAAATCGGCGTAGACATTGACAGCCTGCTGATTTCTCAGCCGGATGCCGGCGAACAGGCTCTGGAAATTGCCGACACCTTGGTACGCTCCGGCGCCATCGATGTTTTGGTTGTCGACTCTGTCGCCGCCCTGGTGCCGAAAGCCGAACTTGAAGGCGAAATGGGCGATTCTCACATGGGTCTGCAAGCCCGCCTGATGAGCCAGGCACTGCGCAAACTGACCTCCACGGTTTCCCGCTCCAATACGCTGATTATCTTCATCAACCAGATTCGTATGAAAATCGGTGTCATGTTTGGCAACCCGGAAACGACAACCGGCGGTAATGCGTTGAAATTCTATGCTTCCGTCCGCATGGACATCCGTCGCACCGGCGCTATCAAAGACAAAGAAGACGTTATCGGCAGCCAGACCCGCGTTAAGATTGTCAAAAATAAGGTTGCCCCGCCGTTCAAAGTTGTTGATTTTGACATCATGTACGGCGAAGGAATTTCCAAAACCGGAGAATTGCTCGACCTTGGCGTCAAAGCCGGTATTGTTGAAAAAGCCGGCGCCTGGTTCTCCTACAAAGGCGACAAAATTGGTCAGGGACGTGAAAACGCCAAGATTTTCCTGAGAGAACATCCGCAGATTGCCGATGAAATCGAAAACAAAATCCGTGCTGATGCCGGACACCTCACCACGGAAATGATCGGTGATGAAGAACCTGCCGCCGACGCGGAATAAAAGACATTCTTTGTTTTTAAGTAAACCCAAGCTATTTTCTCCCAAAGAAAAGCTTGGGTTTTCCTTTACAAAAAAGCATTTCCTTTTACTTTGCCACATAAAAAATGATAATTAAAAATAAAGATAATCGCTTATATCAAAAATTTTTCATTCTCTCTGCATCAATACTAAAGTTTCCCTCATATAAACCACAAACGCCAGCCGGAGTCGCGCAAACAGAGGCCTCCCCCTCCCCAAATTGCCATCAAACACTCTGTTTTTCCCATTCACGCTCTCTCGATTTTCATTAAAATTGACAGATAAATCATTGAAATATCATACTTTAAGAATAAATTAGACAAATTTTTCATTTTATACTTGACATTTGTCAATAGACTGTGTTATGTTGTTTTCATAAAATTACAATTTTCTTTATTATTAACAATTTAAATTCATATCTTATGTGTAAGAATGCAAAAATCGCGAGTGAGAAACTGAGTGCTGACTACGTTGCAAACAAAACTAAGACGCCCTTTGAAAGAATATACACCGTTGTTATCAATCCAAACGGCGGTCCGAAACACAACAAACACAATCAAATCGGACAATTCAAGAAAGGCGTTCCTTACATTGTTTGGGCAACCGACATCACCAAATCAACAGTTACCATCCGCGACTTAAAAAACAAAAAGAGCGCAGAAGTTGACAGATGTGACTGCTTGTTCACCAACATCAGTGAACTTGAGCTAAATGGCATGAAATATGTGGAACGCCAGATAAACGGTGTTTACCATTATGTTTCCGCCAAGAAAGCCCCCGCCAACAAAAAAATTTAACCTGCCAATCTTTTTACCTTAAAGACTAAAAACACAATCAAACACTCGCCGCATGTTCGAATGCCGCGAGTGTTTTTCTTTATAAAAATTTCCGGTATTTAGCCTTTCAAATTCCGCCGTTTTCAAAAAAATACAAATTATATAAAAAAGTTCTTGACCTTTATAAGATATTTGAGTAAAAGTTTCTCGTAAATACAATATCACAAACCCATGGAGAGGTGGCAGAGTGGTTTAATGCAGCGGTCTTGAAAACCGTCGAGGGTGCGAGCCCTCCCAGAGTTCGAATCTCTGCCTCTCCGCCAATTAAAAGAAACGCCCCTTGCGGGCGTTTTTTTAATTGATGAGGAGAGCTGGATTTGAACTCTGGGAGAAAGAGTTCGACAAGGACGAGAGGCAGACGCGAGTATGCCGCTGAGGCAAAGCCGAACGAGGACGCAGCGGCCAAGGCTTTTTATAAAAGCCGAAGGTCAATCTCTGCCTCTCCGCTGACTTTCCCATTTTTTACCACCCCAAACAACAAAAAAGCAGAGGTCATCCCCCTGCTCTTTTTACGTTTACACCTGTTCTATGCTTCTTTTGACATGCGCCAAAATCTCATCAACCGTTTCATCAAAAGCCAGTTTCATGTCCATTATATCCAAAACCTTAGCAGCCAAAGACAATGAACGGTCATAATCGGCTTCATCATCAATACCGGCTTTCCACATGGCCTCTCTTTTGCTAAAACGGTCATTAATGCCGATAAGTTTCAGACACTCGGCTCTGTATTGCGGCGGAACATCAACAAATCCCCGCGGCTTGAGCATATCTTCCCAGCAATCGGCCTGACGCACAACCCAGCGGCTGTATTCCACGTCCGGCATACACCGCGTATCATCATATAACATCTCATTGACATTATAAAGATGCGTCACCACATGAATATGCTCCCAGTTATTTTCCTGCGCCTTTTGAACAACTTCTTCATAAAAAGCGCGGCTGTCTTTTTTTGTTGCCCCTTCGCAAAGACGATTGTCCTTAAACAACAGCGTGCAATCGGTCATCAGTGAAATTACCTGAGCCGTCGCTGCACAACGTGGCGTCGGGGAATAAAAAATCGCATCAACCTTTTTAGCCTGACGAACCAACAGCGGACAAAGCAGACCGGTATCAGCAATACCGAAAGACGTAATCGGAAAAGCAGACATCATTTCATAAGCGGCATGACGTCCGACAGTCAAATAAACACTCATAATTGTAAAATTTATAAATTAGACATAAAAATTAATTTTCAGGCTATTCTAACCTTACTTTGCTGAAAGTCAATTTATTTTTTGCTGATAAATTTCGACCCTTTAATATAATAACGCCACGGTTTGTCCTTATATTCCTCGGCATAATCAATTCCGACCCGCGGTACGGCAACACAAACGCAGGCCTCGGTTTTGGGCGACAACCAAACCTCATCTCCGGACAAATCGGCGCCGTTCAGGCTACGGTCAATCGCCAAAGCCTGACAAAGTTTTCCCGGTCCGGTCGTCAGGTTCTCAAGCTTGTCACACTTGCGCAGGCGCTTCATGACATCAATGCCGGCAACCGGTTCAAGACTGCGGATGAGTATGGCGTTGGCCTCGCCTGCGCCGCTGACCACGACATTAAACTGGTTATACATCCCGTAAACAAAGAAAACATAAGCCACGCCGCCTTTCTCAAACATAACGGCATTGCGCTTGGTTTTGCGGTTTAAATAAGCATGACAGGCCTTGTCTTCCGCCCCGATATAAACTTCCAGCTCGGTAATTTTTCCGACCAAAACTTCTCCCGTCGGCAAGCGGCGGCATAAATAAGCGCCAAGCAAAACTTCCCGAGCCGCGTCAAAAGGCTCGCGCAAATAATCTTCTTCCCTGATTCGCTCATCAAACATAAAACATTCCTTACAAAAAAAGTATCTTGCCGTAACAAGATACTTTCCTTTTAGTTAAAATTGCCCTAATTAGGCCAACTTCAGATTTCCGGCTGAAGTCTTGCCTTTTTCGGTAATCAACTCATAAGATACTTTCTCATTTTCATTCAGGCTTCTCATGCCGGCTTTTTCAACCGCTGAGATGTGAACAAAAACATCTGCCCCACCGTTGTCAGGCTGGATAAATCCATAACCTTTTTTAGAGTTAAACCATTTAACTGTTCCTGTTGCCATTGTATTAAATCCTTATATAACAGGTTGTAACAACGTTAACTTAACGCAAAACATCAAGCAACGAAATAACATCTTTCTCATTGTGGGGGTATCTTATTTAAGGCTAGATTATTCAGATAATTAGATAAATAAAAAAAACTCATAAACCACAGAGCTGCGCTATTCATTTATTATAGTAAGCTAAATAAATTAAATAGCAAGCAAAATAAAAATTATTTTTCCCCACGGGATAATTTAACTTTTATACCTAAAAAAAATCTCCTTTACATTCCCTCTCTCCCCCGCTATACTAAAAATACAGACAGGCGTTCTGTCTGTGGTGTCTAGAAAACACCCCTAAAGTCAATAATTCCACTCTCGGGTGGA
>JAUNPO010000113.1 GCA_030536665.1 Pseudomonadota bacterium | reverse complement strand
ACATGAATATTAATCTTAAATTTTTACTCTTAGGGACAAGTCTGTCCTTAATTCCAACTTTAACGAATGCTCAATGTGTGGCGACAACCGACTGTGCTTCTCTTGGCTATACACAAACTTCTTGTCCTGACGGCAAAGGCTTAAAATGTCCGTTCGGTAATACTTTTGCCTGCCCGGCAAGCGATAAAAGCGTTTGCGAAAAATACGGCTTTAAATATACCTGCTCTGGAACTGGTTATGATAGTGGTGCCGGACAATCCTGCAATAATAAATATGCTTCCTGTAATTGTTCTTCTGGTTATGAATGGAAAGCAGAACAATGCAAAAAATATTCCAGCGCAATTCTTGGACAGTGCAGTGGTTATGCTAAGAACTGCAAAATCGGTGATATCCTTAATAATGACGGTATCTGTTCTAATGATAAAGTTTCCGGTAAAACACCTATCGGTGTTGTCGTAACGATTAATAGCAACTGTGGTTATGCAATGACTATTTCTCCCATAGGAAGTTATTCTTGGGGGGGTTACAATCAGGACATTCCCAATTTACCAAACCATACAAATTATACAACGGCAATAGCAGACTATGATGGTTATAACAATACACAAAAAATTATCCAAGCTGGAGACGGCAATAAATTTCCTGCGGCGTGGGCAACAATAAATTATACACCGACAATTGCTCCTGATACAAAAGGAAAATGGCATCTGCCAGCGGCTGGTATTTGGAATACAGTATATAAAAATATGAGTACTATTAATAATACTCTTTCAAAAATTGGAGGGATGCCTTTCTCCAATGATACACATCATTGGTCTTCATCCGAATATGACGGACGTTATGCCTGGTACTTTTGTACTGGTGAAATTGAAGGTCAGAGCTATGCTGGCATTAACTTCCTTAATTCCTCTTATACCAAAGCGGCTAGTTATTATGTCCGACCGGTGATTGCATTTTAATTTTGATAAGAGGTAAAGTCAGAAGAGGCGCTAGATTTTGAGTCTAGCGCCTTAAGATTATTTTTCGGGAATGTAAACCGTGTGGAGCATATTGGTACGGCCTTTTTTTCCTAACGGGAAACCTGCCGTAATAATGATATGTTCGCCCGGTTTGGCAAAACCGTTTTCAACCGCAATTTTAATGGCTATATCTTCACTCTTGTCAAAACTCTTGAAGCTGGCCTTATTAACAAAGCTCTTGGCGCCCCAGACAATTCCCAGGCGGCGGGCGACCACGATATCCGGCGTAATGGCAATAATCGGCAAATTCGGACGTTCACGCGCCGTCAAAAAGGTTGTCAGCCCAGATGAGGTATAAGTTACAATACAGGCAACTTTATTTAAGACACCGGCAATGTCGCTGGCGGCAAAGGTGATAGAATCGGACTCGCCGACACAACAGGGATGAACGCGGGAATTTTCCATTGACCGATAGAACAAAGGATCAGCTTCAACCTCCGTAATAATATCGCGCATCATTTTAACGGCTTCCACCGGATACTTACCGGCGGCGCTTTCCGCAGACAGCATGACTGTATCCGCGCCGTCATAAACGGCTGTGGCAACGTCTGAAGCTTCAGCACGGGTCGGGCTCGGATTATTAATCATTGATTCAAGCATTTGCGTGGCAATAATGACCGGTCTGGCATAACGGCGGCAGGCGGAAACAATCTTTTTCTGCAAAACCGGAACGGTCTGAATCGGACATTCAACGCCCAAATCACCACGGGCGACCATAATACCGTCAGACAATTTGATAATCTCATCAAGCTCATTAATAGCATTGGGCTTTTCCAGTTTTGAAATAACCCAGGCTTTATCGCCGATAAGTTTCTTGGCCATACGGACATCATCGGCCTTTTGAACAAAAGACAGGCAAATCCAGTCGAATCCCAGTTTTAAGGCAAATTTTAAATCTTCTTCATCTTTTTTGGTGATGGCGGAAATCGGCAGGGTGATATTCGGCAGGTTGACGCCTTTGTGACCGGATAAAATTCCGCCGACATTAACCGTTGTCCATATATTTTTCTTATCGCATTTATCAACACGGAGGCGGATGTTTCCGTCATTCAACAACAGTTCATCCCCGGCCTTGACTGCCTGAAAGATTTCGGGATGCGGCAATGTTACCCGCTGCTCGTCGCCCGGTTTGTCTTCCATATCAAATTTGAAAGTCTGCCCTTCTTTTAATAAAACCTGTCCGTTTTTGAATTCGCCGACGCGGAGTTTCGGCCCCTGCATATCGGCAATCAGCGTAATATGTATGCCCTTTTGTTCCGAAAGTTTACGGACAATATCGTAACGCGCCTTATGTTCGGCATGGGTTCCGTGGCTGAAATTGAAACGAAACGCATCGGCGCCGGCGTCAATCAGCTTTTCAATAACTTCTTTGGAATCAGATGACGGGCCGATTGTTGCCAGGATATTGGTTTTGGTTTTTTGAGGCATATTTTTTTCCTTAAACAAGTTTACCTATATATTGGCGATATAATAACTCAAAATAAGTTAACAAGATATTATATTGCTCAGATATCCCACTAAAATTTATTGCTTGTAAAATAAAACGAGTTTTGTTAAATTCAGTGCAATGTTTAATCGTTTTTAAGGAGTTAAGATTATGAGCGAAATTGGTGGAATTGACAGTTCAAGACTGGCATCATTGATTGAAAGAATCGAACATCTGGAAGAAGAAAAAGCAGCGATTGCTTCTGATATCCGCGATATTTTTGCAGAGGCCAAAGGCGCCGGATTTGATGTTAAAATCATGCGGACAATCTTGAAGCTGCGCAAAATGAATGCGGCTGACCGCGACGAGCAGGAAATTTTGCTGGAAACATATCGCAAAGCTCTGGATATTTAATTTTACCGGAATTAAAAAATCCTCCTGAAATCAGGAGGATTTTTTTGTTGTTTCCCGCTTACAATCCCCAACGGGTATAACGCGGAAACTTAACATAATTACATCCCTTATCGCCAAACTGCGGACAAGACGGACCGACATAACTCATTTCCATATCTATAACATGGTAAAAAAGATAGTTCTGGCGTTTGATTTGTAAAAACAGCGGCGCCATTGACGTTTCAACAACAATCTGGTCATAAGTCGTGTTCTTGGTGACCGGGTTCGGGCTCTTTAAAAACGGCAGGCACAACAAAACATCTTTCTGCCCTTCAGCCGGAGAACATGACAAAGCGTGGTTCTGCCAATCAGACAAAACCGTAAAATATTCCTGCTGCGCCCCTTGTTTGTTTTTGATTTTTTCAATATTGACATCGCCGTCAAAAATATTTCCGGGTTGGGGATTTACATTTATCCATTTGCCGTACAGGCCGTTAAAGGCGGCATATCCCCATAAAACCGCAATAATAACCAAAACGGCGGACAAAGCTGAAATAAGATATTTTTTCATTTATGAAGCTCCTATAATTTGAAAACAATACCGACAACCGCGGCAATAACCATGTAATATATCGGGCTGATTTTACAGAATCCGATTGCGGCGAGAAATGCCAAAAAGATTATCAGATTTTCCAGAGAAACAACGGAAATTTTCGCAATTTCCCAGCCGGCCATAAAAATCAGGGCAATAACAGCCGGGCGAATACCGGACAGGATGCTCTGCACATAAGGATTATCGCTGAACTTGGTTAACAGTCGGGAAACCAGCATTATAATAATCAACGACGGCAAAACTAACCCGAAAGTAGCAATTACCGCTCCAGAAATTCCGGCTGCCTTATAACCGGCAAAAGTTGCCATATTCACCCCCAAGGGACCCGGCGTCGACTCGGAAACGGCAATCATATCCGCCAGTTCTGAAGCTGTAAACCACGGATAATGTTCCGCCAAATCAAATAAAAACGGTACGGTTACCAAACCGCCGCCAATGGCAAAAAGCCCAATTTTGAAAAATTCGTAAAACAGCAGCAGATATATCATTTTTTCTCCACCTTTTTACGGTAAATCAGCAATCCGGCCAAAGAAGCAGAAATAACGATTAATATTGCCGACGTATTGAAAAAAAATAAAACAGCAAAAGACACGGCAAAAACAGTATATCCGGCATAGCCTTTTACGCCTTTTTTCCACATGCCGAACAAGGTATTCAGAATAAGTGCGGTAACGGCAATGCGAATTCCGGCAAAGGCGTGTGCCAGATATTCATTATGCATAAATCTCTGCAAAACGGCGGCTATCAGGGTAATGATAATCAGCGAAGGCAGGACTATCGCCAGCGTTGCCAGCATACCGCCCAGTTTTCCATACAATTTGGCCCCGATAAACGTGGCGACATTTACGGATATGATTCCCGGCGTACACTGGCCGATGGAATAGTAATCCATCAGTTCTTCATCCGTCGCCCATTTGTGCCGGCGAACAATTTCATCCTGCAACAACGGCAGCATGGCATATCCGCCGCCAAAAGTGAACAGGCCTATTTTGAAAAAAGTCAGAAAAAGTTGCAGCATATATTTAAGATTTCCCTGTTTATCTGAAAATATGCTGTTATATTATTATCATTATATTTAGAGTCAAAACAAATCAGAGGTAAAAATGATTATTTCCATCCCCAAAGAAACAAAAGGCGGCGAAACCCGCGTTGCCATAAGTCCGGAAATTGTGAAAAAATATAAAGACTGGGGCATGACAGTGAGAATCGAAAAAGGCGCGGGAGAAGCTTCCGGCTTTGATGACGAAAGTTTTCATCAGGCCGGCGCGGAAATCATGGCTTCTGCCGAAAAGACCTATCACGGCGCGGATATTATTCTCAAAATATGGGCGCCGGATGAAAAAGAGGCTGCCTTTTTGCAAAAAGGACAGACATTGATTGCCAACTGTCAGGCCAAAGCGGACAAAGCCGGAATTTCCCGGCTGGCAAAAAAGGGGATTACCTGTTTTTCCTTGGATTTAATGCCGCGGATATCCCGGGCGCAAAGCATGGATATTTTATCATCGCAGAGCAATCTGGCCGGTTATGCCGCGGTTATCAAAGCCGTCAACAGATTGAACAAGGCCGTTCCGCTGATGATGACTGCCGCCGGAACAATTTCTCCCGCACGCGTTTTGGTTTTGGGCGCCGGCGTAGCCGGGCTGCAAGCCATTGCCACGGCAAAGCGCCTGGGCGCACAGGTTTATGCTTCCGACGTCCGCCCTCAGGTAAAGGAACAGGTAGAATCGCTGGGCGGAAAATTTTTGGATATTGCCAGTGAAGAAAAATTTGAAACGGCCGGCGGATACGCCAAAAAAACATCGGCAGATTATCAAAAAAAACAGTCAGAAGCCATTAATGCCCAACTTCCCAAAACAGACATTTTAATTACAACTGCGCTCATTCCCGGACAAGAGGCGCCGCTTTTGGTCAGTAAAGAGATGCTGAAAAGTATGCCGCGGGGAGCAGTGGTTGTCGACATGGCTTCGGAAAGCGGCGGAAACGTTGCCGGTACAAAAGATATGCAGGAAATTTCCGCAGACGGCATAATACTTATCGGCAACAGTAATCTGGCTACGGAAATCCCGGCTTCTGCCAGCGCTTTGTTCGCTAAAAACATTTATAATTTCCTGTTGCCGATGTATCAGGCTGATAAAAAGAAAATAAATTTTAATTTTGATGACGAGCTTGTCAAGGGAACCTGTGCCATTAAGGAAGGAGAAATATTATGACGGATTATATGACACTGCTGACCATTTTAGTTCTGGCCTGCTTTATCGGTTATTTCGTCGTCTGGGGCGTTACACCGGCTTTGCACTCCCCGTTGATGAGCGTTTCCAACGCCATTTCGGGAATTGTGATTGTCGGGGCGCTGATAACCGCCGGCGTTTCATACTGGGACGAATCCAAAACGTTAGGCCTTATTGCCGTTGTTTTAGCCTCAATCAACATCTTTGGCGGTTTCGCCGTTTCTCACAGAATGTTGCTGATGTTTAAGAAAAAAGACAGAAAGGAGAAAAACAATGGCTAACACGCTACTTACCTTTACTTATCTTGCCGCCAGCATATTGTTCATTCTCGCTATCCGCGGGCTGGCCAGCCCGGAAACAGCCAGAAAGGGAAATCTTTTGGGTATCGGCGGTATGCTT